>CBDUGF010000089.1:0-15768 GCA_965366835.1 uncultured Rhodobacterales bacterium | reverse complement strand
GAGTGGGGGCCAGCCCCCACACCCCCGGAGTATTTCCGGAAAGATGAAAGGGTGGCGTTGAGTTTCTCGTCGCGGTGTCGGACAGTCTTGTTCAGCGGGAGGCCAACATGACTGTTTCCGAGAGGCTTGCGGAATTTGCGCTGTCCGAGTGTCGTGCGCCCGAGGTGGTATGCGCGGTGGCGCGGTTGTCGCTGATCGACTGGATGGCGGTAGGCATTGTCGGTGCGGGCGAGCCTGTGGCAGGCATAATGCGCGCGCTTGCGGCTGAAGAAGGCGGCGCTGGGCAGGCGGCGCTGATCGGCGGCGGGCGGGCGCCGGCGCGGATGGCGGCGCTGGTAAATGGCACGATCAGCCATGCGCTCGATTATGACGACACCCATTTCGCCCATATCGGCCACCCTTCGGTGGCGGTGATTCCGGCGGCATTGGCCGTGGGCGAGGCCATGGGGGCAGGCGGCGACGCGTTTCAGGAGGCGACGCTGATCGGCATGGAAGCTTCGATCCGCTTCGGCATCTGGCTGGGGCGCGATCACTACCAGGTCGGCTTTCACCAGACCGCGACCGCCGGTGCAGTGGGCGCCTGCGTGGCGGCGGGGCGGCTGATGCGGCTCAACCCCGCGCAGATGCAGACCGCACTCGGGCTGGTGGCGACGCGGGCGAGCGGCTTGAAATCGCAATTCGGCACCATGGGCAAGCCGTTCAATGCCGGGCTGGCGGCGTCCAACGGTGTGGAGGCGGCGACGCTGGCGCGGCTCGGGATGGAGGCGCGGATCGGCGCGCTGGAGGGTCCGCAGGGGTTCGGGCCGACCCATCATGGCGCGGCAGACGAAACCGCCTTCAACGGGCTGGGCGAGACCTGGCTGTTCGAGGGCGTCAGCCACAAGTTTTATGCCTGTTGTCATGGGTTGCACGCGGCGCTGGAGGCGGCAGCGGAGATCGAAGCACCTGCAGAGGATATCGCGGCGATCCGGGTCAGCACGCATCCACGCTGGCTCAGCGTTTGCAATCAAGCCGCGCCGGAGACCGGCCTGGGCGCGAAATTTTCCTATGCCACGGTGCTGGCGATGCATTTTCTGGGGCATGACACCGCCCGGCTCGACAGTTTCAGCGCGGCAATTTGCGCCGATCCGAAGCTGCGGGCGCTGCGCGACAAGGTGACGGTGACGGGTGACGAGACTCTGAGCGAGATGCAGGCGCGTCTGGAAGTCGACCTGAAGAGTGGAGAAACGCACAAGGCGTTTCACGATCTCGATGCGCCCCTGCCGCTGGGCGAGCGGGCGCAGAAGATCGCCGCAAAGGCCAGGGCGTTGCTGGGGGCACCGCGCTATGACCAGATCCGTAATCTCGTCGATCGGCAGGAGGCGCCGTCGGCGCTTGCCGCCGTGCTGGGGAAATGAAGGCGGGCCCGTTTCGAGAGCCCGCCTGTCTGTCGGATTGCCTGCGTTTCAAGAGGTGAAATCGTAGGCCCGCTCGCCATGCACTGCGAGATCGAGCCCGTTGACCTCGGTTTCGTGATCCACCCGCAGCGGTGTCACCAGCGCCACCAGTTTGAGCAGCACGGTGCTGACCACCAGCGTGAAAACCCCGACAATGGCCAGCGCGCCGAGCTGCGCACCCCAGGCGCCCGCTCCGAAGGCGGCGATCATCAGCGTGCCGAAAATGCCGCCGACGCCATGCACCGCGAAGACATCGAGCGTATCGTCGATGCCGATCCTGTCGCGGATGAGGTTTACCGCCTCCTGACACAGAATCCCCGCCACCGTGCCGATCACCAGCGCCTCGACCGGGCCGACAAAGCCCGATGCGGGGGTGATCGAGGCGAGCCCCGCGATTGTCCCGGTGACAAGCCCGACCAGCGAGGCGGTGCCGTATTTGATCTTCTCCCACAGCGCCCAGCTGAGCGAGGCGGCGGCGGCGGAGATATGAGTGACTGTCAGGGCCATTGCCGCGCCGCCATCTGCCGCCAGCTGCGAGCCGCCGTTGAACCCGAACCAGCCGACCCAGAGCATGCCCGCGCCGATCATCACAAATCCGGGCGAATGCGGCGGCGTGGTGCGGTGGCGCCGTGGGCCGAGAAACCAGGCGATCACCAGCGCCGCGATGCCGGCGGTTTCATGCACCACGATGCCGCCGGCGAAGTCTTTCACACCGGTTGCGCCGAAAATGCCGCCATCGGAGAGAAAGCCGCCGCCCCAGATCCAATGGGCGACCGGCGCGTAGCAGAGCAGCATCCACAGCGCCGAGAACAGCAGCACGAAGCCGAAGCCGACGCGCTCGACATAGGCGCCCACGATCAGCGCCGGCGTGATGATGGCGAAGGTCATCTGGAAGGCGAAAAACAGCACCTCGGGCAGGGTGCCGGTAACACTCTCGGAGGTGACACCGTTGAGAAAGGCCTTGCCGAGCCCGCCCCAGATCGCATTGCCGTCGCCAAAGGCGATCGAATAGCCCAGCGCCAGCCACAGCACGCTCATCAGGCAGGCCATGGCATAGACATGCATGAACACGCTCAGCACGTTGCGTGCCCTGACCAGCCCGCCATAAAACAGCGCCAGCCCCGGCAGCGACATGAACAGCACCAGCGCCGTTGCCACGATGATCCAGGCGGTATCCGCTCCTACCATTGATCTTTCCTTCCCGCTTCCATTTGATTTGCGGCGGTTCAAGCGGATGCGGTGCGCGGAAAAAAGAGGCAACCGTGAGGCGAGGGGGGTAAAAAACGGTCGATTCAGCAACTGCCCGTTTATTGGGCGATTTGAACGGAGCGCGCCGTTTAAAGCGTCACGCCGAAAACCTGAAGTGCCGGTTTTGGCGTGGCGCGCGAAACATTCATTCCTCGCGCTGCGCCCCGCCTGATCCCTGTCTCAGACAAAGGGCGGAACGCTTTGTTGCGGCGGGATCAGGACAATGCCGAGAGCAGCAGGAAAAGTGCGTGGTCGCGGGCGGCGCGGCGCACCCAGGCGCGGCCCCTGGGGCCGAATTCCTGGGTCTCGACATCGGTTACCCGACCGTCGCGCGCCAGGCCGAAGCAAACCCGGCCTTCGGGTTTGAATTCCGACCCACCCGGGCCTGCGATGCCGGTGACCGAGACGGCGAGCTGCGCGTGGGAATGGCGCAGCGCGCCTTCGGCCATCTCGCGGGCGACCTCTTCGCTGACCGCGCCGAACCGGTCGAGCGTGGCGCGCTGAACCCCCAGCATCTCTTCCTTGGCCATGTTGCAATAAGTTACAAAGCCGCGCTCGAATACATCCGACGATCCGGCGATATCGGTCAGTGCGGCGGCGACCATGCCGCCGGTGCAGCTTTCGGCGGTGGCCAGTCTCAGCCCCGCCGCGCGGGCCTTTTCCAGAACATGGGTCGCGGTCATGCCGCGAGCATGCCATGCCAGACATAAGCCGCCAAGCCCACGGTGAGCGCGGCGGCGATGCCGGCGAAGACATCGTCGAGCATCACGCCGAGTGGGCCGTGCTGGCGGTCGGCCCAGCCGATCGGGCCGGGCTTGAGGATGTCAAAGAAGCGGAAGGCGAGGAACGCCACCAGCCAGCCGGGCCAGAGCGCCAGCACATCGGCGCCGGCATGGCTGGCCTCGATCAGCACCGGCAGAAGTGCGATCCACTGGCCCGCGACCTCGTCGATCACGATCTCCGACGGGTCATGATCGGGCTTGCCGCGGGTTTGCTCGGCGGTGGCCCACCAGCCGAGGGCGAAGGCCACCGGCACCATCACCGCTACCAGCAACCAGCCACCGAGGCTGTAGAGCAGCCACGCCGCGGGCAAGGCGGCGGCCGAACCCCAGGTGCCGGAAAACGGCTTCATGTAGCCGACAAGGAAGAAGGTGGCGATGAGGCGGGTCATGACGTCAGGCTCCTGGCGTTGGCGCGAATGTCGATGGCTGAGGTGGGGGCCAGCCCCCACACCCCCGGGATATTTTCGGTCAGAGGAAGGGGCAGGTCATGGTTTGATCAATGTGGCGGTGGCAATCGCGGCGATGCCTTCCTCGCGGCCGGTAAAGCCCAGCCGTTCGGACGTCGTGGCCTTGATCGAGACGCGATCCGGCGCGATGGCGAGGATCTCGGCCATGCGCGCCCGCATCGCGGCAGCGTGCGGCCCGATCTTCGGGCGCTCGCAGATCAGGGTGCAATCGACATTGCCGATGGTGAAGCCCATTTCACGGGCGAGGGCGGCGGCATGGGACAGGAAGATTTGGCTCTCAACGCCCTTCCATTGTGGATCGGAGGGTGGGAAGTGCCGGCCGATATCGCCCATTGCCAGAGCGCCATAGATCGCATCCGTCACCGCGTGCATGCCGACATCGGCATCGGAATGGCCCTGGAGCCCGCGCTCGTGCGGCACCTGCACACCGCAGAGCCAGACATGATCGCCCGGCCCGAAGCGGTGCACATCAAAGCCATTGCCAAGCCGGATATCCATCTTGCCCCTCAATATGCGTTCCGCCCGCGCGAAATCCTCCGCATGGGTGATCTTCAGGTTGTCCTCATGCCCCGGAACGATGCGCACCTCAAGCCCGGCGGCGCGCGCCACCTCGACATCATCGGCAGGCTCGCCGGCAAAAGCGTCATGCGCGGCGCGGATCGCATCGTAGCGGAAGCCCTGCGGGGTTTGTGCCCGATAGAGCCCGTCGCGCGATCGGGTTCCGGCCACGGCGCCGTCCTGACCAAGCCAGAGCGCGTCGGTAACGGGCAGGGCCGGGGCGGCGCCCGGCGCGGTTTCAAGCGCGTCGATCACCGCCGCGATCACCTCTTGCGTCACGCAGGGCCGCGCCACGTCATGGATCAGCACCTTGTCGGCGACGCCCAGCGCCGCGAGACCGGCCCGCACCGAAGCCGCCCGGGTAGCGCCGCCGATGCAGGTCTCGACCCCCGGTGGTGCGTCGAAATCCGCAATATCCTCGCCATGCAGCACCAGCATCACCCGGTCGATCCCCGGGGCCTGGAGGAAAGCATCGAGCGTCCAGTCGATCACCCGCCGTCCGGCAAGCGCGCGCCATTGTTTCGGCGCGCCCGGCCCGGCGCGGGTGCCGCGCCCGGCGGCGACGATGATGGCGGCTGTCGTGCTCATGGCAAGGATCAATAGGGGCAAGGCTTCGCCGGAGCAATCCGCCAATTACCCGACCACTTTGCACAAAATTTAGGCAATCGCTGGTGAGCGGTGCAGAAATGGACTATGTTTCGTTGCGATTTCCGCAATCACGCCCTAGCCCCAAGTCAATGCACAAGGATTAAGCGTATTGGCCGATTCTTCGCACAGCTTCGCTCTTGACCCGCCCGTGGCGCTCGCGCCCATGGCCGGGATAACCGATTTGCCGTTTCGGCAATTGGTCAGCCGCTTCGGCGCCGGGCTGGTGGTGTCCGAGATGATCGCATCGGGCGAATTCCTAACTGCGCGCCCCGGCAGCCGGGAAAAGGCCGAACTGGGGGCAGGGGTGTCAAACACCGCGGTGCAGATCGCCGGGCGCGAGGCAGGCGTCATGGCCGAGGCCGCACGCAGAGTCGAAGACATGGGCGCAAGGGTGATCGACATCAACATGGGCTGCCCGGCCAAGAAGGTGACCGGCGGCATGTCCGGCTCGGCGCTGATGCGCGATCCCGACCATGCGTTGCGCCTGATCGAGGCCGTGGTCGGCGCGGTCTCTGTGCCGGTGACGCTGAAAACCCGGCTCGGCTGGGACGTGGCCAGCCTCAACGCGCCCGATCTTGCCAGGCGCGCCGAGGCGGCGGGCATCGCTCGGCTGGTGGTCCATGGCCGCACCCGTTGTCAGTTCTACAAGGGCCGCGCCGATTGGGCGGCGATCCGGGCAGTGTCAAATTCGGTGTCGATCCCGGTGCTGGCAAATGGCGATATCTGTTCTGCGGCGGATGCGCGCGCGGCGATGACGCAATCGGGCGCCGATGGTGTGATGATCGGGCGCGGCGCGCAGGGCCGCCCCTGGCTGCTGGCCCAGGTAGCGCATGAAAACCACGGCGCCGCGGCCCCGATTGTTCCCGTGGAGGACGCACTAACTGACATGATTACAGAGCATTACCAGGCGATGCTCAGCTTCTATGGCAGCGCGCTGGGCGCGCGCGTTGCGCGCAAGCATCTCGGCTGGTACATGGATCATTGCGACACCCCAGTCGCCCTGCGCCGCGAGGTTCTGACCGCGCGAGAGTCGACCCAGGTGTTGCGCCTGATTCCTCTCGCCATGCAGCGCCAGCAAGAGGCGGCGGCATGAGCGAACATCCCGCCATCTGGGCCGCGCTGCCGGTGCCTGCGATCCTGGTCGATGCCGACGATCGCATTCTCGATATCAACCCGGCGGCGGAAGGCTTCCTGCTGACCTCGGCCAGGGCGATCCATGGCCAGCCGGTATTCGATTGTCTGACCATCGACGCCCCGCTGGAAAAGGCGTTTGCCCGCGCCCGCGCCAATGGCACGCCGCTGTTCGTCAACGATGTCGATGTCGGCACCGGCTCGCGCGCGCCGCTGCATTGCAATCTGCAAATCGCCCCGGTGCAGAGCCAGGCCGGGGTGATGCTGTTCCTGGTATCCCCGCGCGAACTGGCCGGGCGGATGACGCAATCGCAATCGGTCAAGTCGGCGGCGAAATCCGCCATCGGGATGGCCGAAATGCTGGCCCATGAAATCAAGAACCCGCTCGCCGGAATCGCCGGGGCCGCCCAGTTGCTGAGCATGAGCCTTGGTCCGGAAGACCTTGAACTCACGGATTTAATCGTCAGTGAAACCCATCGTATCGTGAAGCTTCTGGAGCAGGTCGAGCAGTTCGGCAACCTCTCGCCGCCCGATTTTCGCCCGGTCAATATCCATGACATGCTCGATCGCGCCCGCCGCTCGGCGCTGCTTGGTTCCGGCGCGCATATGAAGATCATCGAGGATTATGATCCCTCGCTGCCCGCGGCCTGGGGTGATAGCGATCAGCTGTTGCAGGTGATGCTGAACCTGCTGCGAAACGCGGCCGAGGCGGCGGGCGAGGCGGGCGGCACGATCTGCCTGCACACGTTCTATGAACATTCCTTCCGCCTGCGCCGTTCGGATGGCAGCGGTGAAAGCCTGCCGCTGCAGATCGAGATCAGCGATGACGGCCCCGGCCTGCCGCCCGAGATTGCCGACGCTGTGTTCGATCCCTTCGTTTCCGGGCGCGAAAACGGCACCGGGCTTGGCCTGGCGCTGACTGCCAAGATCATCTCCGACCATGGCGGCTGGATCGCCGTCAGCTCGGTGCCGGGGCGCACCGTGTTCCGGATTTCCCTGCCGCTGGCCCCGAAAGACGCAAAGGAGTGACCCATGGATGGCACCGTTCTTGTCGCCGATGACGATCGCACGATCCGCACGGTTCTGACCCAGGCGCTGACCCGCGCCGGCTGCAAGGTTCACGCCACCTCGAGCCTGACCACGCTGATGCGGTGGGTCGGCGAGGGCAAGGGCGACGTGGTCATCTCCGACGTGATGATGCCCGACGGCAATGGCCTCGAGATGCTGCCCAAGATCGCCCAGGATCGCCCCGGCCTGCCGGTGATCGTGATCTCGGCGCAAAATACCATCATGACCGCGATCAAGGCAGCCGAGGCCGAAGCCTTTGATTATTTGCCCAAACCGTTCGATTTGCCCGATCTGATGCGGCGCACCGCCCGCGCACTCGAGAGCCATCGCCACAAGCCCGGACCGAGGCGCGACACGCCCGAACGGCGCGAAGATCTGCCGCTGGTCGGGCGCACCCCGGCGATGCAGGCGCTCTACCGGCTGGTGGCGCAGGTGATGAACACCGACATGGCGGTGCTGATCTCGGGCGAAAGCGGCACCGGAAAATCGCTCATCGCCCGCGCGATCCATGATTTTTCCGATCGCCGCAGCCTGCCTTTCGTGACCGTCGCCAGCGCCGATCTGCGCGATCTCGACGGCCCGGCGCGGATCCTTGCACGGGCCAAGGGTGGAACGGTGTTATTGGATGAAATCAACGATATAGAGACGGAACTTCAAGCGCGTATCGTGCGCATGATAGACACGCCCGGCGATCACGCGCCACGTTTCATCGCCACCAGCCAGGGCGATCTGGCGCAAGCCATCGAGAGCGGCCGGTTGCGCCAGGATCTCTACTACCGGCTCAATGGCGCGGCGCTCAGCGTACCGGCCCTGCGCGAGCGGGTCGACGACATTCCGCTGCTGGCGGCACATTTCCTGGCGCTCGCCGATGTCGGCGGCACGGCGGCGTCGCGCCAGTTTTCGAACGATGCCATGTCCTTGATGCAAAAAAGCAGTTGGCCCGGCAATGTGCGCCAACTCGAGAATGCCGTGCGCCGCCTGGCTCTGACCGCGCGCGCTGCCGCCATCAGCCGCGCCGAGGTCGAGGCCGTGCTTGGCAGCCAGCCGGGCAACGAAGCCGCGCTCGGCCTGTCGGATGGCGACAGACTCTCGGCCTCGGTGGCGCGTCACCTTCAGCGCTACTTCGATTTGCATGGCAACATGTTGCCGCCGCCGGGGCTTTATGGCCGCATTCTGCGCGAAATCGAGCTGCCGCTGATCGAGATCGCGCTCGATGCCACTGGTGGAAACCAGGCCAAATGCGCCGATCTGCTGGGCATCAACCGCAATACGCTGCGCAAGAAAATCACCGATCTGGATATTCGCGTGACACGTCGCCGCAAATTGATGTAAAACCGCAACAGAACCGTGGCGCATTCGCCTCAGCGCGAATGAAGATCACGACATGAAGCGGTGCGCCGCGGTTGCGGCACAAGATCAAGAGGGTGGCGGGTGGTCTCCCGAACACGACAATCGACATGGAACAGGCTGGTGCGCCTGCGCAGGCAACGCCGCGCGCAGAATTTCGCCACGCTCGGGCTGGTGCTGCTGGCGCCGGTGCTGGTGTTGGCGACCTATCTGGTGCTGGGTCCGCTGCAACAGGGCGCGTCCTCGCCGGGGCTGCGCTTCGTCATGTTGGCCGATCTGGTCTATGTGCTGGTGGTGGCGGCGCTGGTGCTGCAACGCGTGGCGCGCATGGTCTCGGACCGGCGGGCGCGCTCGGCGGGGTCGCGCTTGCACCTGCGGCTCACCGGCGTGTTTGCCATCATGGCGCTGATCCCGACGATCACGGTGGCGATCTTCGCGGTGCTGACGGTGAATATCGGACTCGAAGGCTGGTTTTCCGAGCGCGTCCGCTCCGTGGTGGGCGCGTCGTTTTCCGCCGCCCAGGCCTATGAAGCCGAACACCGCTCGGCGCTCGAAGACAGCGCGCAATCCATCGCCCAGATGATCGATCTGGCGCGTTCCGCCACCCCGATCATGCAGGATCCGGAAATCCGCGAAGTGCTCACGCTCGGCCAGCGCCGGTTTCAGCCGGCGATGCGCGAAGCCTATGTGATCGACGGCACCGGCGGGCTGCGGGCGCGCGGCGAACGCTCGTATCTGTTTGAATTCGAGCGTCCGACCCCGGCCCAGATCGCGCTGGCACGCGACAATGGCATCGCGGTGATCCAGGATTGGGCCAACAACGAGTTCCGCGCCATTGTGCCGCTGGCCAACTTCCCCGACCGGCTGGTCTATGTCAGCCGCGAGGTCGATGGCAAGATCCTGGGCCTGCTCGATGAAACGCAACAGACGGTGCGGCTCTACAATCAGCTTGAATCCGAGCGCGGCAGGGTGCTGTTCGAGTTCGGTCTGCTCTATCTCGGCTTCGCGGTGATCCTGATCCTGGCCGCGATCTGGCTCGGGCTATGGTTTGCCGAACGGTTGGCGCGCCCGGTCGGGCGGCTGGCGGGGGCGGCGCAGCAGGTCGGCGCCGGCGATCTCGACGTGCAGGTGATCGAGGAGGAGGGCGACGATGAAATCGCCATGCTGGGGCGCTATTTCAACCAGATGACGCACCAGCTCAAGGGCCAGCGCGACACCCTGCTCAGCAATACCGACCAGATCGAACGCCGCCGCCGGCTGTTCGATTCCGTGCTCAGCTCGGTCACTTCGGGCGTCGTCGGGCTCGATCCCGAGGGGCGCATCACTTTCGTCAACCGCTCGGCCGAACGGCTGATGGATTGGTACGAGGATCAATCCCAGCTCGCCATTGGCGTGGCTGTGCCGGAGTTTGGCCCGCTGTTCCACACGCTGCGCAAGAGCGCCGGGCAGATGGTGCAGGAGGAGGTCAAGGTGTCGCGCGGCGGGCGGCTGGAAAACCTGCTGGTGCGGATCTCGACGCGGATGGGCGAGGATGGCGAACTCGAGGGTTATGTGCTGGCCTTCGATGACGTCACCGATCTGGTCAGTGCCCAGCGGATGGCGGCCTGGGGCGATGTCGCGCGCCGCATCGCGCATGAGATCAAGAACCCGCTGACCCCGATCCAGCTCTCCGCCGAGCGCATCAAACGCAAGTTTTCCCGTGAACTGCCCGAGCCAGAAGCGGCCAAGCTTGGCGAGCTTACCGATGTGATCGTGCGCCAGACCGGCGATCTGCGCCGCATTGTCGATGAATTCTCGAAATTCGCCCGCATGCCCGAACCCGACCGGCGCCACGAGGATCTCTCGGTCCTGGTCAATGATGCGGTGGTGTTGCAGAAATCCGGCCAGCCGGGTGTGAAGATTCGCGCCGATCTCTGCGATGATCCGCTGACCGGCGAATTTGACGCCACCATGATCAGCCAGGCCCTGACCAACCTGATCAAGAACGCCGGCGAGGCGACCGAGACCTGGCGCGAAACCCATGACGCAGAGGGCTATTCCCCCGAGATCCGGATCGCCACCCGGCGCGAAGACGGCCACGCGCTGATCACCATCGCCGACAACGGCATCGGCCTGCCGGAAGATCGCGCCAGGCTGTTCGAGCCCTACGTTACGACCCGCGACAAGGGCACCGGCCTCGGCCTGCCGATCGTGAAGAAGATCATTGAAGAGCATGGTGGCAGCCTGGCGCTGGAGGATGCGGCGCCGTTTGCAGAGGGCGCCCATGCCGGCGCGATGGCGGTCATCCGGCTGCCGGTCGCTCCGGCGCATGACACAGATTTGAGCAATGAAAATGAACAGGTAGCAGTGTGAGGCAAACGATGAGTGACATTCTGATCGTGGATGACGAACGCGACATCCGGGAATTGATTTCCGATATTCTCGAAGACGAGGGCTATGCCACGAGGCTGGCGGGCAATTCCGATGATGCAATGAGCGCCGTCAAGGCCGATCCACCGGCGCTGCTGATCCTCGATATCTGGCTCAAGGACAGCCGGATGGACGGGATCGACATCTTGAAGGCGGTGAAGCGCGACAACCCGGATGTGCCGGTGGTGATCATCTCGGGCCATGGCAATATCGAGATCGCGGTGGCCGCGATCAAGCAGGGCGCCTACGATTTCATCGAGAAGCCGTTCAACATCGACCAGCTTCTGGTGGTGATCCGGCGCGCCATGGAGACCTCGCGCCTGCGCCGCGAGAACACCCAGTTGAAGCGCAAGGACATCACCAGCGCCGAGATGATCGGCGCCTCGACCTCGTTCCGCACCATGGTCGGCCAGCTCGACAAGGTGACGAAATCCAATGGCCGGGTGATGCTGTCCGGCCCCTCCGGCGTCGGCAAGGAGATCGCCGCGCGCTATATCCATGCCCATTCGGCACGCAAGGAGGGCCCGTTCGTCGTGGTCGGCTGCGCCTCGATCGAGCCCGAGCGCATGGAAGAGGTGCTGTTCGGTCGCGAAACCCCCGAGCGCGGGGTCGAGCCCGGCTTGCTGGAAGAGGCCCATGGCGGGGTGATCTATTTCGACGAGGTGGCCGACATGCCGCCCGGCACCCAGGGCAAGATCCTGCGCGTGCTGGTGGATCAGCAATTCCTGCGGGTCGGAGGCGCCGACAAGGTGCGCGTCGATCTCAGGGTGATCTCGTCGACCTCGCGCGATCTGCAGGCCGAAATCGCCGGCGGGCGATTCCGGGAAGAGCTTTATCACCGGCTCAACGTGGTGCCGATCGCCGTGCCGTCGCTGGAAGAACGGCGCGAGGATATCCCGCTTCTCGCCGAGCATTTCATCGCCGATTTCAACCAGAGTCAGGGCCTGCCGCTGCGCCCGATTTCGGACGAAGCGGTGGCGCTGTTGCAGACCATGACCTGGCCGGGCAACGTGCGCCAGCTCAGGAACGTGATCGAGCGGCTGCTGATCCTCGGCGATGGCTCGGGCGAGATCACCGCCAAGGAACTGCCCTCTGAGGACGAGACCGGCAGCGAGGAGGGCCGGGTCGTGCTCTCGGGGGTGCTGGCGACGCTGCCGCTGCGCGAAGCCCGCGAGGCGTTCGAGCGCGAATACCTGCTGACCCAGATCAACCGTTTCGGTGGCAATATCTCGCGCACGGCGCAGTTTGTCGGCATGGAGCGCTCGGCGCTGCACCGCAAGCTCAAGAGCCTCGGCGTGGTCACCACCAACAAATCCGGCGCCCGGGTGGCGACGGTGGATGAGGCGGCGCGCGAAGACGCCGATTGAGCCGCCCGCGATGGGCCGCGCTCTGGAAAAACGCCTGCAAAAGCTTGAGCACGCGCGCTCAGCGGCCGAAGCGCTCGATAGCCTTTGCGCGCAGCTCCCGGCGCTGGCCGGGCTCGAGTTGCGCGAAGCGCTCGCGATCAAGCCCGACGCGGTGGTGTTTCGCGCCGATTGGCAGGGCAGGCCGGTGGTGCTCAAACGCTTCCTGACAAATGACGCCGCCGCCATCATCACCCGTATGCAGGCCGAGCTCGATTATGCCGCGGCCCAGCTCGCCGATCCGCGATTTGGCGTAAATCGCTGCCTGCTGGCGCTGCCCGAACAGGGGCTGATCCTGCTTGACCATGTGCCCGGCCAACGCTTGCGCGATAGTCTGGCCGCAGCCCCGGCAACGGAGCGCGCCCGGCTGTTGCGCCTGGCCGCCGATTGGCTGGCCGCCTATACCGCACCGCGTCGCGAGATCGCCGGCTTCGGCGCCCGGCATTGGGCACGCCGCGCCCGGGCCACCGATATCTCGCATCTTTCTGCGGCGGATCAGGCGCTGGCCACCCGCCTGATCGCGGCCATCGCAGAGCGCGCGCTGGCCGCCCGCGGCGCCCGCCTTGTGCGCTCCCTCGGCCATGGCGATTTTGTCGATCTCAACCTGATGCATGACGGCGAGCGGCTCTGTGGCGTCGATATCCAGGGTCCGGCCTTGTTACCAATCGCCCGCATGGTGGCGCGCTTTCTGGTGTGGCACCAATTGCAGAGCGACAGCCCCGATGAGCCGCGTGAGAGCGGGATCGACAAGCGCGATCTCGACGCCTTCCTCGGCGGCGGGTTGTTGAGCGAGGCAGAGCGCAGCCGCCTGCTGCCGGTCTTTGTCGGCGATCAGCTGCTGCTGCGCTTTTGCGAAAGCTATCATGCCCACAAGCACCGCAGCCGCGCCATCGCCGCGATTGAAAGCTATCTCGGTTCCGTCTGAGCGCGGCTCAGCCCGGCGTCAGAATCTGCCAGACCCCGCTCTTGCGCACCACGCAGGAGTTTTCGGCGAGCCGCGGGAAAACCTTGGTCTGCTGCGGCGTTACCGCCTGGGAAATGGCGGCCGGGCAATTCGGGATACGCAGGAATTGATAGCCGGCATCATTCATGCATTGCATCACCACCTGATTGCGCAAGCCCTCGTTGGCATCTTCGATGACGAAATCGGGCGGCAGGTAGTGACCGGGAATGAGCGTGCAGTTGCCCTTGGCATCACAGACCTTGCGCGGCGGGATGCGCGGCCCCGGGATCACCCGTGTGACCTGGCGCACCGGCACCTTGTTGGCGGCCGTTACCCGGCAATCCAGCAGCGCCCGGTCCGCCTTGGCCACCGGCGCCCCGGCTTTGTAATAGACCCCCAGCGGCGCACAGGCCCCGAGCAGGACGAAGACCAGCAATGCGCGGATTTTCATGGCTTTTCTCACTTCTGCGAGGATGCGATGACCTATCATAGGCCGCCGCATCGGCGCTGACAAAGCAATTGACCCGCGCCCGCCCATCTGCCATGCAAATCACTCGATAGAAGGGGTTCTGCGGCCATGAAGGTCATCATCTGCGGCGCGGGTCAGGTCGGCTGGCAGATCGCGCGGCATCTCTCGGGCGAGCGCAACGACGTTACCGTGGTCGACAACAATGCCGACCTGGTGCGCCGCGCCACCGAAACGCTCGATGTGCAGGGAATCGCGGGCTTTGCCTCCTATCCGGATGTGCTGGAACGGGCCGGGGCGCGCGACGCCGACATGATCATCGCCGCCACCCATTCCGACGAGGTCAACATGGTCACCTGCCAGGTGGCGCATTCGGCCTTCTCGATCCGGCGCAAGATCGCGCGGCTCAGGGCGCAGAGCTATCTCACGGCAATCTATTCCGATATCTACCGGCGCGATCACATGCCGATCGACGTGGTGATCAGCCCCGAACGCGAGGTCGCAGAGGCCGCGATGCGCCGCCTCAAGGTGCCCGCCGCGTTCGATACCGAATCCTTTCTCGGCGGCAAGGTCCAGCTGATGGGCATCACCATCGGCACCGACTGCCCGGTGCTCAACACGCCGCTCAGACAGCTCACCGATCTGTTCTCGACCCTCAAGGTGATCGTGGTCGGTCTGCGCCGCGGCGGGCGGCTGTTCGCGCCCGATGCCGGCGATCAGATCCTGGCGGGCGATGATTGCTATCTCTGTGTCGCCACGGAGGATGTGCCGCGCACGCTCGAAGTGTTCGGCAAGAAGACCCACAAGCAGGAGCGCGTGGTGATTATCGGCGGCGGCAATGTCGGGCTGGCCGTGGCCCAGGCGCTGGAGGAAAGCGAAACCCGGATCCGCGCCAAGGTGATCGAACGCAGCCGCGCCGTGGCCGAACATGCGGCGGATGCGCTGGAGCGCACCATCGTGCTCAATGGCGACGGGCTCGATGCCGCGATCCTGGCCGAGGCGGCGATCGAGCGCGCCGATGCGGTGCTCTGCGTCACCGACGACGACAAGACCAACTTGCTGGCCGCCGTGCGCGCCAAGCAGGCCGGCTGCCCGATGGCCATCGCATTGATCAACGATCCCACCTTCGTGCCGCTGATGGCGCCGATGGGGATCGACGCCTATATCAATCCGCGCGCCACCACGGTCAGCTCGATCCTGCGTCACATCCGCCATGGCCGGGTGCGCGGGGTCTATTCGCTGGGCGATGCCGAAGCCGAGATCATCGAGGCCGAGGTGTTGTCGACCTCGCCGGTCACCGGCCAGCAGATCCGCGATATCGACTTTCCCGAAGGCGTACTTGTCGGCGCGGTGCAGAAAAAGGACAAGGTGCTCAAGCCCACCGGCGGAATGCGCATCGAAGAGGGCGATGTGATCGTGCTGTTTGCGATGGCCGATGACGTGCCCGAGGTCGAGAGGCTGTTGCAGGTCTCGATCGATTTCTTCTAGGCGCTGAACGATGCCGCTTCTGTCGCTCCGTTACCGCCTCGATCCCCGCATCGGTCTGACGCGCCGATGACCCCGCGCTTGCAGCATATCCCGCTCTTCCTGGCTCTGGCCGGGTTCATGGCGCTGTTCATGCTGCTGCCGGCGCTGCACGGTCTGGTGAACCAGCGTTTTGCCGAAGCGCGGGCGTTCTTTTATGCCGGTATGCTGGGGTTTGCCGGCGTGGTGATGGTGCAGATCACGCTCTCGAGCCGACCGCGTAATCTGCGCGGCGGGCTTGCCGATCTGGCCGCGCTCTTTGCCGCCTTCACGGTGCTGCCGGCTTTCCTCGCGATACCGTTCTACGAGGCGCTTCAGACCACCACGTTTCTCAACGC
>CBDUGF010000088.1:0-15945 GCA_965366835.1 uncultured Rhodobacterales bacterium | reverse complement strand
CCCATGAACATCAGCAGGAACTGGAACATGTTCAGGAAGTCGAGATAGAGGTTCAGCGCGCCATGGATCGCCGATTTGTCGAGCCATTCCTGATCGCCATGATGGGCATGCGCGATGTAAGTGGTCTTGATCTTCTGGGTGTCATAGGCGGTGAGACCCGCGAAGATCAGCACGCCGATCATCGAGATGGCATACATCATCGCCGGCGATTGCAGGAACCAGTTGATGATCATCGCCACCAGAAGGCCGATCACGCCCATGATCAGGAAGCTGCCCCAGCCGGAGATGTCTTTCTTGGTGGTGTAGCCCCAGAGCGACAGGCCGGCGAAGGCGATTGCCGTGACCAGGAAGGTCTGCACGATCGAGAACGAGGTGTAGACCAGGAAGATCGAGCTGAGCGACAGGCCGATCAGCGCGGCGAAGGTCCAGAAGAATATCTGTGCCCCGGCCGCCGAGATGCGGTTGGTCACCGCCCCGAAGGCGAAGATCATGCCCAGCGGTGCCAGCATCACCACCCAGCGCAGCGGCGAGGTGTAGAGCAGGGCGCCGAAATCCGACAGGTATTGACCGTTGCGCAGCATCACGCCCGTCGCCGGATCGGTTGTAACCGCCAGCCCGGCGATGGCCCAGGCGGCCAGCGCGGTAATCAGCATGCCTACGGACATGGTGCCGTAGACCTTGTTCATGTGGGCGCGAAGCCCGGCATCAATCGCGGAGGCGCGGGTGCCTTCGGCTCTCCGGATCGTATTCAGTTCTGCCATCGAATCCTCCGATTTTGCAATCATCTACCCCCGACCGCGCAATTGCGCCGGGGGGTTGGTGAAAATATCGGTCATGGGCGTGTCTTTTTCAAGGACTACCGCGCGGATTCCGACGGAAACGGTCTGTTTGTCGGAACGACTTCAGATTCGCCAGCTGTCGGGCACGTCCCAGAACGGGCGCCGGGCCTCGTTATCGGCGTCACGGCGGCTGAGGCCGAGGTCGTCGAGCGCGGCTGTATCGAGCCGGGAGAGCTGTGAACGCTGGCGCCGCAGCGCGACAAAGGCTGAAAGCCGGGCCGAAAGCAGGACCGGGCGGCTGAGCCTAAGGGCGTCGCGGGAGAGGGTTTGTGTCCTTGACATGATGTTTTCCTTTTCGTGATATATCGCCGCGTTCACATTTGATGTTGTGATGTATATCGGGGTGAGTTATATTTTGAAAATGAATGTTTGACATGGAAACCATCGTGAACTGTGATGATGGTCCTGAATTCGCGAGGCAAAGATGCGGAACCTAGATCTGACGACATTGCGATCTTTTGTGGCGGTGGCGGAACATGGCGGCGTCACCCGCGCGGCGGGGATGCTGAACCTCACGCAATCGGCGGTGTCGATGCAGCTCAAACGGCTTGAGGAATTGCTCGGAGCCAACCTGCTGGACCGCAGCGGGCGCGGGATCGCGCTGACCTCGAGTGGCGACCAGCTTCTGACCTATGCGCGGCGCATGGTGGTGTTGAACGATGAAGCTGTGGGGCGGCTGACCGAGGATCTTTACGAGGGCGAGATCGCCTTGGGGGTACCGCATGACGTGGTTTATCCGGTCATCCCGAGAGTGCTGAAGGCGTTCAATGCGGCGTTTCCGCGGGTCAAGGTGCGGCTGATCTCATCGAGCACGGTCAACCTGCTCGAGATACTGGGCCGGGGCGCGGCCGACCTGATCCTGACCACCGAGGAAGGCGTCGGGCAGGGCGGCGAGACGCTGACCGAGATGCCGCTGCGCTGGGTCGGGGCGCCGGGCGGGCAGGAATGGCGCAAGCGGCCGCTGCGGCTGGCCTTCTGCAAGTTCTGCATCTTCCGCCCGAGCGTGATCCGCAGGCTCGACAGCGCAGGGATCGCCTGGGAAATGGCGGTGGATTCCGACGAGGACCGCGCGGTCGAGGCGCTGATCAGCGCCGATCTGGCGGTGGGCGCATTGATGGAGGACAGCATCCCTCCGCATCTGGAAGCGATTTCCTCCGGCGGGGCGCTGCCCGATCTGGGGGTGCAGCGGATCAACTTGTATGGCGTCACCGAGCGCGACGAGGTGATGCGCGGTCTGTCGGATATGCTGCGCCAGGGCTATGGCGCACCGGCGACGGCGGCGGCGCAGGTCAGGTCGGCGTGATCACCACCTTGCCGGTGGACTTGCGGCTGCGCAGAAGCTCGAGCCCGTCTTCGACCTGCGCCAGCGGCAATGTATGGCTGATATGCGGGGAGATGCGGCCCTCGGCGAGCCAGCCGAACAGCCTGGCAAGGCTGTCGGTGACGACCTGGGGGCGGAAATTCATGTAGCCGCCCCAGTAGAAGCCCAGAACATCGACGTTCTTCACCAGAAGATGATTTGCCGGAATCTGCGGCACGCTGCCGGAGGCGAAACCGATGGCGAGGATCCGCGCCTCGGGGTTGCAGGCGCGCAGGGCGGCTGTGAACTGTTCGCCGCCGACCGGATCATAGACCACATCGGCGCCGCCGAGCGCCTTGACCGCGTCGCGGATATCCTCGGTTCTGGCGTCGATCAGATGATCCGCGCCCGCCTGCGCGGCGATCTCGAGCTTGTCGGCGCCACGGGCGCAGGCGATCACCCGCGCGCCCATCAGCTTGCCGATTTCGACCGCCGTGAGCCCGACTCCGCCGGCAGCGCCGAGCACCAGCAGGGTTTCCCCCGGTTGCAGCCGCGCCCTGTGTTCGAGCGCCACATGGCTGGTGCCATAGGCGATTTGCAGGGCCGCGGCCTGCGCAAGGGAAATGCCGGGATCGAGCGCGAGCACCCGCTCGGCGGGAAAGCAGCCGAATTCGGCGAGGCCGCCCTGGCCGCCGAACACCGCAACCGGGGTGCCCGGCGCCGGGCCGCGCACCCCGTCGCCGAGCGCATCGACGATGCCGGCGAGTTCCATGCCGAGGGTGAAGGGCGGCGCGGGCATCTCCTGATACTTGCCTTCGAGCATCAGAAGGTCGGCGAAATTGAGCCCGCAGGCGGCGATTCGTACCCGAATCTCGCCCGGTTTGGGCATCGGGACCGCGATTTCGACGTGTCTGGCGGGCTGTCCGGCGGCGGGAATCTGATAGGCGCGCATGAAGGAATCCATATATGTGGAAATGTTCTGATAAAACTACAGAGTTTTTACAGTCAATTTGAATTTCGGCAAGGAGAAGCGAATCCCCAAGTTTTACCGGGGGTTGAGCCCGCATAGATTGTTGAACGCAGGTGATAGTTCGTGTTAAAGCTGTATCATGTTCTTGAAAATACGCGCGGCGATGGTAAGTTTACTCATGTTGTTGTTGCATTGAGGCTGGTAGCGGCGATCTTTGACGTGTGCGGTCCGGACGGGAATTTAACCCGTTTGCGACACCAGAACACAAGAACACGAACAACAAGGAGTAGTGAATGGCACATCCTGTAGACGTTCATGTAGGGAAGCGAATTCGCCATCGGCGCTGGCTTGTCGGCATGACGCAACAACAACTGGCCGAGCAGGTCGGTATCAAGTTCCAGCAGATCCAGAAATACGAGACCGGGGCGAACCGGGTCAGCGCATCGCGCTTGTGGGACATCTCGGAGGCGCTGGACGTGCCGGTGAGCTTCTTCTTCGAGGGTCTGGATGTCGAGGCCGGGAAAACCGGAAGCGACGCGGTGCCTGCCGATCTGATGGGTGACAAGGAGGCGCTGGATCTGGTGCGCTCCTACTATGCGATCCCCGAAAATCAGCGCCGCCGTTTGTTCGACCTGGCAAAGGTCCTCTCCGACGTGGCTTGAGCCTGGCGCGCGCGCGCGCTACCTCGTGCCGTGTATTTGGCAGAGGAAGGTGGGCGCGTGACCGGAGCATTGAGCGACCTGGAGAGAAAAGACATTCGCGAGACCGCCGATGCGCTGGCCGATGCCGCGCGCTCGGCGGTCTTGCCGTTTTTCCGTGCCAGGGATCTCGAAGCCACCAACAAGGGCGACAAGCTGTTTGATGGCGGGTTCGACCCGGTGACGCAGGCCGATCATGCGGCCGAAGCGGCGATGCGCGACATTCTGGCGAAGCGGCGACCGGACGATGCGATCATCGGCGAGGAAGAGGCGCCCCGGCCCGGCACCAGCGGCCTGACATGGGTGCTCGATCCGATCGACGGCACCCGCGCCTTTCTTGCGGGCACACCGACCTGGGGGGTTCTGATTGCCCTTTCGGACGCGAGCGGCCCGCTCTTCGGGATGATCGACCAGCCTTATATCGGCGAGCGGTTCTGGGGCGGCTTCGGCGAAGCGTGGGTGACGGGCCCGCAGGGCCGCCATGCGCTGCGCGTGCGCGGCAGCCGGGCGCTCGACCGGTCGCTTTTGTTCACCACCTTTCCGGAAGTCGGCAGCAGGGCCGAACGGCGCGGTTTCGAGGCGGTGTCGGAACGTGTGCGGCTGACGCGCTATGGCATGGATTGCTATGCCTATGCGCTGTTGGCCGCTGGGCAGATCGATCTGGTGATCGAGGCGGGGCTGTCGAATTACGACATCCAGGCGCCGATCGCGCTGATCGAGGCGGCGGGCGGGATCGTGACCGATTGGCAGGGCGGCCCGGCGCATGACGGCGGGCGCGCGATCGCCGCGGCAGGGCCGGAGCAACATGCGGCAGCTTTGGCGATCCTGCGTGACATGCCTTTGGAGTGAGCGCCGGGGGTCGGGCGATATCACCCACACCAACTCTCTTGATTGCAGGCACCAAGCTGCGCAATAAAGCGTTTTCACTTAAACCTGAGACAGGATTAAGTGGAAACGCCGTGCAACACATAAGTGTCATGAGCGTTTCGAGACAAACTCGTGGTTCAAGTTTTTCTCGAAACGCTTTAGTGGCGTTGCTGCGCGGGTCTTTCTGCCCCTTTTCCCCCGCGCAGGCCAAGGGTTCTGAGGGGGGCGGATAAAACCCTTGGGAGGCTCTGATGGCCGAAACACTGATCCGCAATGCCGATTACCTGCTGACGATGGACGATACGCGGCGCGAGCTGCGCGGCGCCGATATCCTGATCCGCGATGGCGTGATCGCCGCCGTGGGGCAGGGGCTGACGACAACGGGCGAGACCATTGCGGCGCAGGGTTGTGTCGTGACACCCGGGCTCGTCAACACCCATCACCATCTCTATCAGAGCCTGACCCGCGCGGTGCCGGGCGGGCAGGACGCGCTGCTGTTCGGATGGCTCAAGACGCTCTATCCGATCTGGGCGCGGATGGGGCCGGAGGAGATGTTTGTCTCGGCCCAGGTCGGGCTGGCCGAACTGGCACTGTCGGGCTGCACCATGTCCTCCGATCACCTCTATCTCTATCCCAACGGCGCGCGTCTGGACGACACCATCGCGGCGGCGGGCGAGGTCGGCCTGAGGTTTCAGCCGACCCGCGGGGCGATGAGCATCGGCGAGAGCGATGGCGGGTTGCCGCCCGATGCGCTGGTCGAGGGTGAGGCGGCGATCCTCGAGGATTGCATCCGGGTGATCGACGCGCATCACGACGCGCGAGAGGGCGCGATGGTGCGGGTCGGTGTGGCGCCCTGTTCGCCGTTCTCGGTCAGCCGCGAGCTGATGCGGGATGCGGCGCTGCTGGCGCGCGACAAGGGGGTGATGCTGCATACCCATCTGGCCGAGAATGACGAGGATATCGCCTATTCGCTGGAAAAATTCGGCTGCCGGCCGGGGCAATATGCCGAAGATCTGGGCTGGACCGGCGCGGATGTCTGGCATGCACATTGCGTCAAGCTGGACGGTCGCGAGATCGAGCTTTTCGCCCGCTCGAACACCGGCGTGGCGCATTGCCCCTGTTCGAACTGCCGCCTTGGCAGCGGCATCGCGCCGGTGCGCGCGATGCGCGACGCCGGAGTCACCGTCGGGCTCGGGGTGGATGGGTCGGCCAGCAATGACGCCGGCAATCTGGTGCTGGAGGCACGTCAGGCGATGCTGCTGCAAAGGGTAGCCCGCGGCGCCGACGCGATGAGCGCGCGAGAGGCGCTGGAGATCGCCACGCGCGGCGGTGCACAGGTTCTGAACCGGCCCGATTGCGGCCAGATCGCGCCCGGAAAACGCGCCGATATTGCGATCTGGGATGTGTCGGGCATCGACAGCGCCGGCAGCTGGGATCCGGCGGCATTGCTGCTGGCCGGGCCGTCGCGGGTGCGCGATCTGCTGGTCGAAGGGCGGCGGATCGTCGAAAGCGGGCGGATGGCGACGCTGAATCTCGGCCAGGTGATCGAGCGGCAGAACCGGCTGGCGGCGAAGCTGGCGGAAAACATGTAATGTCGCGGCGGGCGGGGTGCGCTCCGGCCTGTGGGTATGACGGAGAAATGTGATGTGGAAATGGGTGATTGCGGGTGTTCTTCTGGCGACAATGGCACAGGGCGAACCGGCGCGCGATGTGGCTGGCTTGACCAATGAATTCAGGGCCGGGAAAGGGCTCGCGCCGCTGGCGGTCTCGCCGGTGTTGGAGGCCGTGGCCGAGGCACATGGCCGCGATATGGCAAAGCGGGGTTTCTTTTCGCACCAGGGCTCGGACGGGTCGAGCCTTGGCCAGCGGGCCGGGCGCAAGGGGTTTCGCTATTGCCTGATCGCCGAGAACATCGCCAAGGGCCAGAAAACGCCGCAAGCGGTGATGCAAAGCTGGATCACGTCGAAGGGCCACCGCGCCAACCTGCTGCAACGTCGCGCCCGCGAGATCGGCGTGATCCGTCAGGCGGGCGATATCTGGGTCATGGTGGTCGGCACCCGCATGGGCGGCTGCTGAGCGGCGGCAAAACCAGATGAGGGCCATTGTTTTCCGGCCCCGTCCTCTCGTATGGTCGCGCCAACGAAAAGGGGGGCGAGGCCATGAGCGATCAGGACCATCTGACAGGCGAACACGATGCCCCGGACGAGGAAATCTATGAGCTGACCCGGCGCGACGTTTCCGCCGCTCTCGATGCCGTGGAAGCGGGCGATCGGGATCGTCTGGTCGCGTTGATGGAGCCGCTGCACCCCGCCGACATCGCCGACCTTCTGGAGCAGATCAGCGCCAATGAGCGACGTCAGCTGATCGCGCTCTACGGTGTCGAGTTCGATGGTGATATCCTGTCGGAACTCGACGAGTCGATCCGCGAGGATGTGATCGCGGTGCTCAATCCCGAGGTTCTGGCCGACGCGGTGCGTGAGCTGGAAAGCGACGATGTCGTCGACCTTCTGGAAGATCTCGAGGCGCCTCAGCAGGTGGCCATCCTGGGCGCGCTCGACGATGCCGACCGGATGGTTGTCGAGCAGGCACTGGCCTATCCGGAGGACTCTGCCGGGCGGCTGATGCAGCGCGAGGTCGTGATGGCGCCCGAGCATTGGAACGTTGGCGAAGTTATTGATTTTTTGCGCAATTCAGATGACCTGCCGGAGCAGTTCTATCACGTCGTGCTGATTGATCCGAAGCTGCGCCCGACCGGCTATGTGACGCTGGGCAAGATCATGGGCAGCCCGCGCGAGGTCAGGCTGACCGAGATCACCGAGGACAGTTTCCGCACCATCCCTGTGGATCAGGACGAGGAGGATGTGGCCTATGCCTTCAACCAATATCACCTGATTTCCGCCCCGGTGGTGGATGAAGATGATCGCCTGGTCGGGATGATCACCATTGACGATGCCATGGCCGTGCTCGACGAAGAGCATGAGGAAGACATCCTGCGGCTGGCCGGTGTTGGCGAGGGTTCGCTGACCGACCGGGTGGTGGAGACGACGCGCCAGAGGCTGCCCTGGCTGGCGGTGAACCTGGTGACGGCGGTTCTGGCCAGCCTGGTGATCGCGCTGTTCGAGGATGTGATCGCGGGGTTTGTGGCGCTGGCCGTGCTGATGCCGATCGTGGCCTCGATGGGCGGCAATGCCGGCACCCAGAGCCTGACCGTGGCGGTGCGCGCGATTGCCACCAAAGACCTCACCGGCTCGAACGTCTGGCGGGTGATCCGGCGCGAGGCTCTGGTCGGGCTGGTCAACGGGCTGATCTTTGCCGTGGTGATGGGGATTGTCGGGGTGATCTGGTTCGGCTCGCCGCTGCTGGGCGCAGTGATCGGGGCGGCGATGGTGATCAACCTGGTGGTGGCCGGGCTGGCAGGTACCGTGATCCCGGTGGCGCTGGAAAAACTGGGGGTCGATCCGGCGCTGGCCTCGGGCGCGTTTGTCACCACGGTGACGGATGTTGTCGGGTTCTTCGCCTTTCTCGGGCTTGCGGCGGTGGTGTTGTTTTGAACGATCTGGCGGCGCAGAAGGCGGCGGCGCGCAAGGCGGCATTCGCACGGCGCAAGGCGGCGCATGAGCGGCATGGGCCGGGCCGGGCCGGGATTTTGAGCGAGGTTCTGGCCGGTTATCGCGGCGTGCCCCTGTCGGGCTTCCTGGCGATCCGCACCGAGATCGACCCGCTCGCGGCGATGGCAGAAGCGGCTGCCTACGGGCCGGTCGGCGTTCCGGTAATCATTGCTGCCGGTCAGCCCCTGAAATTTGCGCGATGGACCCCGGGCTGTGCCCTGCGCGATGGCCCGTTTGGAGCGCAAGTGCCTGTGGTGGAAGATTTTTTCGACCCCGAGATCGTGATCGTTCCGCTGGTCGCCTTTGATCGCACCGGCGGGCGCCTGGGCTACGGCGGCGGGTTTTACGACCGCACCCTTGAGGGCTTGCGCAGGGCGCGCCCGACGCTGGCGATCGGCTTTGCCTACGGCGCGCAGGAGGCCGAGGCGCTGCCGCTGGAACCCACCGATCAGCCGCTCGACATGGTGGTGACGGAGCGCGAGGTGATCGCCTTTTGAGCGCTCGTCCGGTTTGCACGGCGGAGCTTGAGGCGGATGCGGGATTTGAGTATTTGAGCCAAGAAAAAGGTCAATGCAGGGGATCCTCAAGCTCTTCATTTTCCTGGGAAAAGTGCTCTTTCTCGACGGTGTCACGGATCCGGCACCAAAGAGGCGCGCAGGCCGCGGCGCCGGATCAGGCCGAGCGCAGCGAGGCCCCCGGCGACGCCGTCAGGCGGCGCAAGCCCTTGCCTTGACGCGTCGGGGCGGCACTATGCGAAGCGGCAACAGTGAAAGCAGGAACCATGGCACAGACGCATGATTTCGAAGCCAGCATTGTCTGGACCGGCAATCGCGGCACGGGAACGGCAGAATATCGCGGCTATGACCGGACCTGGCAGGTGCAGACCCCGGGCAAGCCGGTGATCCAATGCTCCAACGATCCGCGCCTTGGCGGCGATCCGGGGCTGCACAATCCCGAAGACATGCTGATCGCCGCGCTCTCGGCCTGTCACATGCTGTGGTATCTGCACCTGGCCAGCGAGGCCGGGATCACCGTGCTAGCCTATGAAGACGCGCCGCTCGGCCATGGCGAAAGCGCGCCCTCGGGCGCAGGCCGGTTCATCGGCGCGACATTGCGGCCGAGGGTGACGGTGGCTGCGGGAACCGACCTCGATCGCGCCGAAGCAGTTCACCACGAGATTCACAAGGTTTGCTTCATCGCCCGTTCGGTGGCCTTTCCGGTGCGCATCGCGCCGCGATTCGAAATTGGCTGAGGCTCTTGCCGCCGCCCTTTCCAGAGCCTAAAGCGTCTTGCGTTCGATCTGAGGCATAGATTGGACGCAAAGCGCGCGAAACATCGAGAGGGCATGGGCCTTTTTCACGCTTTCTGGTTCAGAAAACATGCAAAAGGCTTTAGGGGAGGGCCATGAAGATATTGTTTCTGGGCGATGTGATGGGCCGGGCCGGGCGCCGGGCGGTGAGCGAAAACCTCGCCCGACTGCGTGCCGAATGGCGGCTCGATTTCGTGGTGGTCAATGGCGAGAATGCCTCCAACGGCATGGGGCTGACCGGCGAGCATGCCAAGCTGTTGCTCGAGGCCGGCGCCGATTGCGTCACGCTGGGCGATCACGCCTTCGATCAGCGCGACATGCTGCAATTCATCGAGACCGAGCCGCGCGTCCTGCGCCCGCTGAACTATGCCAAGGGCGCGCCGGGCAAGGGCGCGCGGGTGTTCGAGGATGCGCGCGGGCGCAAGATCCTGGTGGCGCAGATCCTCGGCCAGGTGTTCATGAAGCGCGCCTTCAACGATCCGTTTTCCGAAATAGAACAGGCGCTTAAGACGCACCCCCTCGGCGGCGCGGTGCAGGCGGCGCTGGTCGACATGCATTGCGAGGCGACCTCGGAGAAGATGGCGATGGGCCATTGGTGCGATGGCCGTGCCAGCCTCGTTGTCGGCACCCACACCCATGTGCCCACCTCCGACGCCCAGATCCTGCCCGGCGGCACCGGCTATCTCACCGATGCCGGCATGTGCGGCGATTACCTCAGCGTGATCGGCATGGACAAGGCCGAACCGATGCGCCGCTTCGTCACCGGCATGGCCAAGACCCGCTTCACCCCGGCCAACGATACGGCGACATTGTCGGGCGTCTTTGTCGAGACCGACGACCGCAGCGGCAAGGCCTTGCGGGTCGAGATGGTGCGCCAGGGTGGCCGCCTGCCGCAGGCCGGGCCTGAAAGCTGACCCGGCGGCGTAGCTTCCCGAAAGCCGGGTTAAGCGATCATGACAGCTTCGCCCAAGCGGGTTAACGCCGCCCGGGCTACCCGAATCGGGGGGGTGACATTCGGCTGCCACCCGGCTGCCGCCCGGCTGTCGGGCTCAAGGGCATGGATTAACCGGGCATTTACTTAACCGGCCGTGCGCAGCCCTGCGCCCCTTTCTGCTTTTTCTTGGCAAAAATACTCAAAATCCCGGTCCTGCCTCGCGCACGCCATTGGGCAATTGAAGCGCCGGCCCCGATGCCGCGCCGCCGAGCGCAGCGAGGCGCCCCCCGGCGACGCCGCCAGGCGGCGCAACACCTCGAACGGGCGGCGCCGTCAGGCGGCGCAACCGCTCGCGAAATGCCCGGGCGCGGCCATCGGCGCGCCCCCCTCGCCGCCGTCGCAACGGCTCTTTCGCGCGGCGCGCGGATAGGTCACTATAGAGGCGAGGCAACACGCGGGCGTGCAGATCAATGGAGCTTTTCGAGTTTTCCCAGACCGGGCAGGCGCTGATCACATTGGCGGTGGTGGCGGCGATGTTCGTGCTGTTCCTGCGCGAGGTCTATCCCACCGAGGTGGTGGCGATGACCGGTGTGGCGGTGCTGCTGATCCTCGGCGTTCTGCCCTATGACAGCGCGCTCGAAGTGTTGTCGAACCCGGCGCCCTGGACCATCGCGGCGATGTTCATCGTGATGGGCGCGCTGGTGCGCACCGGCGCGCTCGATGCCTTCACCCGCTTCGCCGATGCCCAGGCGCGGACCAACCCTAAGCTGGCCATCGGCATGCTGCTGGCCTTCGTCATCTTTGCCAGCGCGGTGGTGTCGAACACGCCGGTCGTGGTGGTGATGATCCCGGTCTTCGTGCAGCTGGCGCGCACCCTTGGAACCAAGGCCTCCAAGCTCTTGATCCCGCTCAGCTATGCCGCGATTCTCGGCGGCACGCTCACCCTGATCGGCACCTCGACCAACCTGCTGGTCGATGGCGTCGCCCGGGCCAAGGGCATGGAGGCGTTCTCGATCTTCGAGGTCACGCCGCTGGGCATCATCCTGGTGGCCTGGGGCATGGTCTATCTGCGCTTCATCGGTCCTTTCCTGCTGCCCGATCGCGACAGCATGGCGATGCTGCTGTCGGACCGCTCGAAGATGAAGTTCTTCACCGAAGCCGTGATCCCGCCCGACAGCGAGCTGATCGGCCAGGAGGTGACCAACGTGGCGCTGTTCAAGCGTGCCGGGGTGCGGCTGATCGACGTCATTCGCGGCGATGCCTCGCTCAGGCGCGCGCTGAAGGGGGTGACGCTGGAACTGGGCGACCGGGTGGTGCTGCGCACCCAGATGGCCGAGCTTCTGAGCCTGCAACAGGACAAGAATCTCAAACCCGTCGATCAGGTCAGCTCGGTCGAGACCACCACGGTCGAGGTGTTGATCACGCCGGGCTGCAAGATGGTCGGCCGCAGCCTGGGCAATCTTCGGCTGCGCCGGCGCTATGGCGTCTATCCGCTGGCGGTGCATCGCAAGAACCAGAATATCGGTCGCCAGCTCGACGATCTGGTGGTGCGGGTCGGCGATACGCTGCTGCTGGAGGGCGCGCCGGGCGATATCCAGCGCCTGTCGATCGACATGGACATGGTGGACGTGTCGCAGCCCTCGGCCCGGGCGTTCCGGCGGCGCTATGCACCGTTGGCGATTGCCGCGCTCGTCGGGCTGGTGGCGCTGGCCGGGTTCGGCGTGGCGCCGATCTTCCTCTTGGCGGTGCTCGCGGTCACGATGGTGCTGGTGACCCGCTGCATCGACGCCGACGAGGCGTTTTCCTTCGTCGACGGGCGGCTGCTGGCGCTGATCTTTTCGATGCTGGCGATCGGTGCGGCGCTGGAGGCCTCGGGCGCGGTCAAGCTGATCGTCGGGGCGGTGGCGCCCTACCTGATGCTGCTGCCGGCGGCGCTGATCGTCTGGGCGGTCTATCTGCTGACCAGCGTGCTGACCGAGCTGGTGAGCAACAATGCCGTTGCCGTGGTGATGACACCGATTGCCATCGGGCTGGCCGAGGCGATGGGGGTGGATGCGCGCCCGCTGGTGGTGGCGGTGATGGTGGCGGCGAGTGCCTCTTTCGCCACCCCGATCGGCTATCAGACCAACATGCTGGTCTATGGCCCCGGCGGCTACAAGTTCACCGATTTCCTGCGCGTGGGCGTGCCGCTCAACCTGTCGGTGGGGCTGTTGGCGAGTGTGATCATTCCGTTTCTCTGGCCGCTTTGAGGCGTTCCGCCTTTTGCCTCAGACCGGGATCGGGCAGAGCGCAGCGCGACCTATGCAGGCTGCGCGCGCCTCGCCAGAAACCGGCAGTTCAGGCTTTGGCGTGACGCTTTGGCGGGCGGTTTGTCAGTCTTTGGGTGAAATCCCGGGCCATCGGGCCGGTAAAGTTTGACTGGACGGTCAAACTCGGGAATTCTCGGGGCCATGAACAAACCGAGTCTGTGCCCCGTTCGAGGGCGGCGGGCCAATCAGGGGGATATCACATGACACGCAGATCAATGACGCGGCGGCTGGTTCTGGCCGCGAGCGCGGCGCTGGGCCTGAGCCTTGCCGCGGGAGTGGCGGCGGCCGAGAAGGTGAAGGTGGCGGCGATCTATACGCTGCCCGTCGAGCAGCAATGGATCAGCCGGATCCACAAGGCGCTGAACAGCGCCGCCGAGCGCGGCGATATCGAGTATGTCTTTTCCGAGAACGTGGCCAATACCGATTACGAGCGGGTGATGCGCGAATATGCCGAGGCCGGTCAGCAACTGATCGTCGGTGAGGTCTTCGGGCTTGAGCGCGCGGCGCGCAAGGTGGCCGGGGACTACCCGGAAACCGCCTTCCTGATGGGATCGAGCTTCGGCCCCGTGGCGCCGAATTTCAGCGTGTTCGACAACTGGATTCACGAGCCGAGCTATCTGACCGGCATGATCGCGGGGGCGATGACCGAGAGCAACACCATCGGCATGATCGGCGGCTATGCCATTCCCGAGGTCAACCGGCTGATGAATGCGTTCATGGACGGCGCAAGGGCGGTGAACCCGGAGGTCAAGTTTCTCGTCAATTTCATCGACAGCTGGTATGACCCGCCGAAGGCCAAGGAGAGCGCATTCGCGATGATGGATGCGGGCGCCGACATCATGTATGCCGAGCGCTTCGGCGTGTCGGATGCGGCGGTGGAACGCGGCGTCAAGGCGATCGGCAACGTGATCGACACCTCGGCGGATTATCCCGATACCATCCTCTCATCGGCGCTGTGGCACATGGAGCCGACCATCGACCGGGCCATCGCAGCGGTGGCCGGGGGCACGTTCGAGGCCGCCGATTATGGCCAGTACAGCTTCATGGGTTATGGCGGCGGATCGCTTGTGGCGGATGACAAGCTGGTGCCGGCGGATGTGATGAAAGCCGTGATGGAGAAGGAAGCGGAAATCCGCGACGGGCTGTTCCGGGTCAACGTGAACGACGCCGCGCCGGCATCTGACGGCTGATCCTGACCGAAGCGAAGGCGCGGCGGGACCGCTCGCCGCGCTCTGACACGCGCGTCTCGCTTCTGGCGGCGGGCGGGGAGATCCTTCATGCAAGACATCCCGGTTCTTTCCCTGCGCGGCATGACCAAGCGGTTCGGCTCGGTCGTGGCGGCGGATGCGATCGATCTCGATCTGGCGCGGGGCGAGGTTCTGGCGCTGCTGGGCGAGAACGGCGCCGGCAAGACCACGTTGATGAACATGCTGTTCGGGCAATACCTGCCGGATGAGGGCCATGTGCATGTCTGGGACGAGGCGGGGCGCGAGCGGGTGCTGCCGCCGGGCCATCCACAGGCGGCGATTGATGCGCGCATCGGCATGGTGCATCAGCATTTCACGTTGGCCGAAAACCTGAGCGTTCTGGATTCGGTGTTGCTGGGCACCGAGGCGTTGCTGAACCCGTTTCGCAAGCGCGGGGCGGCGCGCGAGAAGCTGCGCGCGTTGATGGACAGCTCGGGCCTCAAGGTGCCGCTGGACGCGAAGATCGGCGATCTTTCGGTGGGCGAGCGGCAGCGGGTGGAAATCCTCAAGGCGCTCTACCGCGATGTGCGGATTCTGGTGCTGGACGAGCCGACGGCGGTATTGACGCCACAGGAGGCCGATACGCTGTTCGCGGCGGTGCGCGGGATGGTGGAGAATGGCCTGTCGGTGATCTTCATCTCGCACAAGCTGCGCGAGGTTCTGGCGTTTTCGGACCGGATTGCGGTGTTGCGGCACGGCAAGAAGACCGGCGAGATGGTGACGGCCGAGGCCGATGCGGAGAAGATCATCCGCATGATGGTGGGCGAGGATCATGTGATGCCGGAGCGCGAGGCGGCAAGCCCCGGCGATGTGGTGCTCAGGATGAAGGCTGTGAGCGTGGCGCCGGGCAAGGAGATGCGCAGCTTGCGCGACGTGTCGCTGGAGCTGCGTGGCGGCGAGATTGTCGGGATCGCCGGGGTTTCGGGCAATGGGCAGAGCGCCTTTGCGCAGCTGCTGTCGGGGCTGATCGCGCCGCAAAAGGGCGAGATCGAGATTGGCGGCGCGATAAGGCGCAGGCTTTCGCCGAAGGAGGCGCTGCGGGCCGGGATCGGGCGCATTCCGGAGGACCGGCATCACGATGGCGTGGTGGGGGCGCTGAGCGTGGCGGAAAACCTTGTGCTGGAGCGGCTCGACGATGGGGACGTGGCGCGGGCGGGGTTTCTGCGCAAGGGCGAGATTGCGCGCCATGCCGAGGCATTGTGCCAGCGGTATGATGTGCGCGGGCCGGGGATCGAGGCGCAAGCGAAGCTGCTTTCCGGCGGCAATATCCAGAAGCTGATCCTGGCGCGGGTGCTGGAGAACCGCCCCGGCATCATTCTCGCCAACCAGCCGACGCGGGGGCTGGATTTTCGCGCTGCGGCGGAGGTTTCGCGGCGGCTGCTGGAGGCGCGGGCGCGGGGCGCGGGCGTTATCCTGATTTCGGAGGATCTCGATGAGGTGCTGAGCCTCGCGGACCGGATTTGCGTGATGCATGACGGGCATCTGGTGGAAACGACAAGCCGCGACCGGGCCGAGATCGGCTATCTCATGGCGGGGCGGAAGCCGGGAGCGGCGGCATGATCGAGATCGTGCCGAGAGAGAACGTGTCGCGCGGGATGCAGGCGCTGGTGCCGGTGCTTGCGGCGGTGGTGGCGCTGTTGCTGGCGGCGATCCCGCTCTGGGCGGCGGGGGCGCCGGTGCTGCCGGCCTATGGCCAGATGTTCGTGGGGGTGTTCGGCTCGGTTTTCACCTTTACCGAAATGCTGACGCGGGCGACGCCGCTGATCTTTACCGGGCTGGCGGCGGCTGTGGCGTTTCGCGCCAGGCTGTGGAATATCGGGGCAGAGGGGCAATTATATCTCGGCGCACTGGCCGCTGTCTGGGT
>CBDUGF010000087.1:0-16106 GCA_965366835.1 uncultured Rhodobacterales bacterium | reverse complement strand
CCAGGCTCGACTTGAGCTTCCAGGTGATGCTGGTCAGGTCTTCGCTGACGCCGCCATTTTCGACGGTGGGGATTTCCTCGGCCAGGAACGGCACGAGCGCGCCGTTCTCGTCATAGCGGCCGAGCGGTTCGATCACCAGGCTGGCGGATTCGATATCCTTGGTTCCGCTCGAAAGATACGGATTCAGGATCGAGGGCGCCTGCCAGTAGATGATGTTGACATGGCCATCGGCGCCACGTTCGGCCATGGCCGCGGGGGCCATCGCAAAAGCGGCTGCTGCGCCAAGTAACAGGGATTTCGTCTTCATTCTTCGCTCCTTGTTGGGCGGGGCTTTGGCGCCCCGCATCATTGCCACGCACGAGTGCATGGAGGTGTCGGTTTTGACCGGAAACCTGCGGCGACTGTGACGGCACACGAAAGCCTTCACGCGCAGCAACCCCCCGGTGACTGTGCAACATCACAGTCCGAGACGGGGAAAAATGCAAGCCTTGCCTTCACGGAAAGCCGGTTTTTCACGCCACGGCCAAGGATTTGACGGGGTCGGGCGCTGTCGTCGCCGCGTTTCGCCAGATTGCCCGAACGCGGCGGGTTGGCGAAATGCCCGCGACGAAAGGGAGGTGCGGCTGCCGCGAGTTCAAGTTCTGGTTCAAATTGAATCCGAAACGCTCTAGCGTCAGAGATCACGATCCATTGCCTTCGGGGGAAAACATGCTCGACCAGCCTATTGCCAAGATCGAGAACCTGCGTGTCGAGTTCCAGACCAAGGACGGTGCGGTGCTGGGGGTGGAGGATGTGTCATTCTCGATCAATCCCGGCGAAACCGTTTGCGTGGTTGGGGAATCGGGCTCCGGCAAGTCGGTTTCGTCGCTGTCGCTGATGCGGCTGGTGGAATATGGCGGCGGCGAAGTGACCGGCGGCAGGCTGCTGTTCGATCGCGGCGGCGGCGGCGAGATCGACCTGGCGCAGACCGATCAGGGATTGATGCGCACGATTCGCGGCAACGAGATCGGGATGATCTTTCAGGAGCCGATGACGGCGCTGAACCCGGTATTCACCGTCGGGCGGCAGCTGACCGAAGGGTTGCGCCTGCATATGGACATGACCAAGAAGCAGGCCGAGGCGCGCGCCCTGGAGCTTCTCAAACAGGTGCGCATCCCCGAGGCCGAGCGGCGGCTGAAGCAATATCCGCACGAACTGAGCGGCGGCATGCGCCAGCGGGTGGTGATCGCGATGGCGCTGGCCTGCGAACCGCGCCTGTTGATCGCCGACGAGCCGACAACCGCGCTCGACGTGACCATCCAGGCCGAGATCCTGGCGCTGATCGACCGGCTGAAACGCGAGACCGGCACGGCGGTGATGTTCATCACCCATGACATGGCGGTTGTGGCGCAGATGGCCGACCGCGTGGTGGTGATGTTTCGCGGCAGGAAGGTGGAAGAAGGCACGGTGCAGGATATCTTCGCCAATCCGCAGCACGAATACACCAAGGCGCTGCTTTCGGCGGTGCCGCGGCTGGGCGACATGACGGGCACCGACCTGCCCGCGCCGATGCGGCTGCTGGGCATCGAGGGCCATTCCACTGCGCCGATCAAGGGCAGCGACGAGGTCTTGCTCGAGGTGAAGAACCTGGTCACTCGGTTTCCGGTGCAGGGCGGTTTTTTTCGCCGCACGGTGGCCAATGTGCATGCGGTCGAGGATATCTCGTTCACGCTCAAGAAGGGCCGCACGCTGAGCCTGGTGGGCGAATCGGGCTGCGGCAAATCCACCGTCGGCCGCTCGCTGATGCGGTTGGTCGAGCCGGTTTCGGGCCATGTGACGCTGGACGGTGTGGATATCATGGCGCTGGACACCCAGGCGCTGCGCAAGGCGCGGGCCGACATGCAGATGGTGTTTCAGGATCCGTTTGCCAGCCTCAACCCGCAGATGCAGCTGATGGACCAGGTGGCCGAACCGATGCGCAATTTCGGCATCACCTCGAAAAAGGAATTGCAGGACCGGGTGAACACGCTGTTCGACCGGGTGGAACTGCCGCGCTCGTTCCTGCGCCGCTTTCCGCATGAGCTGAGCGGCGGGCAGCGTCAGCGGGTGGCGATCGCGCGGGCGCTGGCGCTCAACCCCAAGCTCATCGTCGCCGACGAGGCGGTATCGGCGCTGGATGTGAGCGTGCAGGCGCAGGTTCTCAACCTGATGATGGAATTGCAGGCCGATCTGGGCCTCAGCTACCTGTTCATCAGCCATGACATGGCTGTGGTGGAGCGGGTTTCGCACGATGTCGGGGTGATGTATCTCGGCCGGATCGTGGAAATGGGGCCGCGCCGGGCGGTGTTTGAAGATCCGCAGCACCCCTATACGCAGGCCCTGATGAAGGCGGTGCCGATCGCCGATCCGCAGCAGAGGAAATCGGAAAAAGACTTGAATTTCAAGCCGATCCCCTCGCCGATTCATCCGGTGAACTATGTGCCCGAGCCCTCGGTCTATCGCGAGGTCACGCCGGGCCATTTCATCCTGACCACCGACAGCGGCTATTGATCCGGCCCGGCGCAATGACCAACTATTCAATTGCGTCGCCTGCGGAAATTGTTAGTCTGGCAGGTGTTCTCCCAAGCGGTGTCAGCGACCAGGCACCGTGTGACCGATGAGAAACCGACCAAAGAAGGAAAAAGACATGAAGAAACTCGTACTTGCCATGGCAGCCGCCGGTTTGATGGCTGCACCCGCTCTGGCCGAAACCAAGGCACCCGCCGACCCGTTCGTTTCGACCCAGGGCGGACTTGGGCTGGGCGCCGCCGGCGCCGGATTGGCCGCGGTTGCCGCAGTTGGCCTCGCGATCGTCATCGCGTCGACCGACGACAGCTGAGCCGAGGCAACAGCGCTGACATCGAGACAGGAGGCGCCGCCGCGCGATGTGGCGGCGCCTTGAGGCATGTCGTGTCTGCACCTGGCGGACGCGCCGTTGGTCACCGTGACCGATAGATGTGAGCAAGGCGGCCCGAATGCAGACGCTCTCCCCACTGGAACTGATGCGAAAGCTGGTGAGCTTTCCCACGGTCAGCCGCGACAGCAACCTTCCGCTGGTCGATTGGGTCGAAGACTATCTCGGCGGCCATGGCATTCAATGCCACAGACATTACCGGGAAGATAACCAGCAGGCCGCACTTTTTGCCCATGTCGGGCCCGAGGCGGAGGGCGGGGTGATTCTCTCGGGCCATACCGATGTTGTGCCGGTGGATGGCCAGCCCTGGGCGGCCGATCCCTTTACCGTGGTCGAGCGTGACGGCAAGTATTTCGGGCGCGGCACCTGTGACATGAAGGGTTTCGATGCGCTGGCGCTCTGGGCGCTGGTCGAGGCGCATAAGGGCGGGGTGAAGCGCCCGTTGCAGATTGCGCTGAGCTATGACGAGGAGGTCGGCTGTACCGGGGCGCCGCCGATGATCGAAGCGATGCAGGGGGTGATCCCGCGGGCCAGTGCCGTAATCGTCGGCGAGCCCTCGACGATGCAGGCGGTGACAGGCCACAAGGGCGGCATCGGCTTTACCACCCATGTGATCGGTTTCGAGGTGCATTCCAGCCTCGCCCATACAGGTGTCAGCGCGGTGATGGAGGGTGCGCGGCTGATCGACTGGGGCAACAGGGTGAATGCCGAGAACCGGGCGAAGGAGCCCGACGCGCTGGCGGCGAAGTTCGTGCCGCCCTGGACCAACGCCCATGTCGGCACCGTGCATGGCGGCACCGCCAACAACATCACCGCCAAGGATTGCGAATTCGTCATGGGGTTCCGCATGGTGCCGAGCGAAAGCGCCGAGATGTGGCGCGATCGCTATCTCGAGGAAGTGCGCCGGATCGAGGCCGAGATGCAGGCGGTGCACCCGGAGGCGCGGATCGACATCGAGGAAATGTTCAACGTGCCGGGGCTGAAACCCGAGGAGAACGGCGAGGCCGAGGCGCTGGTGCGCAGGATTACCGGCGACAATGCCAGCCATGTGGTAAGCTATGGCACCGAGGCCGGACAATTCCAGGCGGCGGGCTATTCGGCCGTGATCTGCGGGCCGGGCAATATCGAACAGGCGCACCAGCCCGACGAGTTCATCAGTGTCGAACAATTCGAGGCCGGGCATCGCTTCATGCAGCGCCTGCTGGAGCATTTGAAAGAAGGATAGATCATGCCGGTGCGCAACCGATTCGCCGAATGGCACGAGGAGATTGCCGGATGGCGGCGCGATCTTCATGCTCATCCCGAATTGCGCTTTGAAGAGCATCGCACCGCTGCATTTGTCGCCGCCAAGCTTGAAGAATTCGGCTGTGACGAGGTGCTCACCGGGTTCGGGCAGACCGGGGTTGTCGGGGTGATCCGCGGCCGCGGGCAGGGCTCGGGCCGGGTGATCGGGTTCCGCGCCGACATGGATGCGCTGCCGATCGAGGAGGCGACCGGGGCACCGCATGCCTCGACCATCCCCGGCAAGATGCACGCTTGCGGCCATGATGGCCATACCGCGATGCTGCTGGGGGCGGCGAAATACCTCGCCGAGACGCGGCAGTTCGATGGCACCATCGTGCTGGCGTTTCAACCGGCGGAAGAGGGCGGCGGCGGCGCGCTGGCAATGATCGAGGACGGGCTGATGCAGCGTTGGGGGATCGACGAGGTCTACGGCATGCACAATTGGCCCGGCCTGCCGGTGGGCGAGTTTGCGGTGCGCGCCGGGCCGCAGATGGCCTCGCCCGACAAGTTCGAGATCGAGGTGCGCGGCAAGGGCGGGCATGGGGCGATGCCGCACAAGGGGGTCGATTCAACGCTGGTGGCGGCGCAGATCGTCGTGGCACTGCAATCCATCGCGTCGCGCAATGTCGATCCGCTGAAACAGGTGGTGGTGTCGGTCTGTGGGTTTCGCACCGAAACAGACACTTACAACGTTATCCCCGATTCCGTGCGGCTGCGCGGGACGGTGCGCACCTTTGAGAAAGAGGTGCAGGCCGCGGTGCAGGCGCGGATCGAAAAGCTGGCGAAATCCACCGCCGAAGCCTATGGCGCCGAGGCGCAGGTGAGCTATATCCCCGGACCGCCCGCGCTGGTCAATCACGCCGACGAAGCGGAGCGCGCGGCAAAGGTGGCCGAGGAGGTCAGCGGCGTGGTGCATCGCGACATCGACCCGTCGATGGGTGGCGAGGATTTCTCGGAAATGCTGGTTGCGCGTCCCGGCGCGTACCTGTTTGTTGGCAATGGAAACAGCGCCGATCTGCACAACCCGGCCTATGAGTTCAACGACGCGGCGATCCCCTATGGGGCGAGCTGGTTTGTGACCATGGCCGAGACGCGGATGCCGCTGGCCTGAAACGCTTAGAGCAAGAGGACACACCCATGGCTGTCAAGAACCGTTTGGCCGAGCTGCATGACGAGATCACCGCATGGCGGCGCGACATTCACGAGCACCCCGAGATCCTGTTCGAGACCCACCGCACCAGTGCTTTGGTGGCGGAAAAGCTGCGCGAATTCGGCTGTGACGAGGTGGTCACCGGGATCGGGCGCACCGGGGTCGTGGGCGTGATCAAGGGCAAGAGCGACAAGTCGGGCAAGGCGATTGGCTTGCGCGCCGACATGGATGCGCTGCCGATCCATGAGGCGACCGGGGTGGAATATGCTTCCAAGACGCCGGGGGCGATGCATGCCTGCGGCCATGACGGCCATACCGCGATGCTTCTGGGCGCGGCCAAGTATCTGGCGGAGACGCGGAATTTCGACGGCACCGCCGTTGTGATCTTCCAGCCGGCGGAGGAAGGCGGCGGCGGCGGCAAGGAGATGTGCGACGACGGGATGATGAAGCGGTTCGGCATTCACGAGGTTTACGGGATGCACAACTGGCCCGGCAAACCTGTGGGCGCGTTTTCGATCCGCGACGGCGCGTTTTTCGCCGCGACCGACCAGTTCGACATCCATTTCGAGGGCAAGGGCGGCCATGCGGCGAAACCGCAGGAGACGGTGGATACCACCGTGATGGCGGCGCAGGCGGTTCTGGCGATGCAGACGATTGCCAGCCGCAATGCCGATCCGGTCGACAAGATCGTGGTCTCGGCGACATCGTTCGAGACCTCGTCGAAAGCGTTCAACGTGATTCCGCAGAAGGTCCATATCAAGGGCACGGTGCGGACCATGTCGACGGCAATGCGCGACCTGGCCGAGAAGCGGATTGGCGAGATATGCCAAGGGGTTGCGGCGACGTTCGGCGGCACCGTCGTGGTCGATTATCACCGCGGTTACCCGGTGATGGCGAACCATACCGAGCAGACCGAGTTTGCCGCCGAGGTGGCGAAATCGGTTTCGGGTGTGTGCGAGGAGGCGCCCCTGGTGATGGGCGGCGAGGATTTCGCCTTCATGCTGGAGGAGCGGCCGGGGGCTTATATCCTGGTCGGCAATGGCGACACGGCGATGGTGCATCACCCGGAATACAACTTCAACGACGAGGCGATTCCGGCCGGGTGCTCGTGGTATGCCGAGATTGTCGAGAAGCGGATGCCTGCAGCGTAAGACATTGAAAAGAAAGGCGGGGTAAAGCCCCGCCCGACGATCAGCCGCCGGTGTGGCTCATGTGGCGGGTCATCTTGCCGGCCACATCCTGACGCGAATAGTCGAAATCATGGCCCTTGGGCTTGTGGGAGATGGCGGCGCGGATCGCCTGTTCCAGCAGCGCATCCTCGGGCGAGGCGCGCAAAGGCGCGCGCAAATCGGCGCGGTCTTCCTGGCCGAGGCACATGTAAAGCTCGCCGGTGCAGGTCAGCCGCACCCGGTTGCAGCTTTCGCAGAAATTATGGCTCAGCGGGGTGATGAAGCCTACCTTCTGGCCGGTTTCCTCGAGTTTGACGTAACGCGCGGGGCCACCGCTGCGCTCGGCCAGGTCGGTGAGCGTGTAGTGATTCGCCAGCCGGGCGCGCAGATCGGCGAGCGGCCAGTATTGGCCGAGCCGGTCTTCGCTGTTGATGTCCTCGCCCATCGGCATCACCTCGATCCAGGTGAGATCCATGTCGCGATCGGCGCACCATTCGGTGAGCGCGATAAGCTCGTCTTCATTGAAGCCCTTGAGAGCAACCGCGTTGATCTTGACGCGCAAGCCCGCCTCCTGCGCCGCGTCGATGCCGCGAATGACGTTCTCGAGCTTGCCCCAGCGGGTAATGGCGCCGAATTTTTCGGGCTTGAGCGTGTCGAGCGAGATGTTGACACGGCGCACGCCGGAATTGGCCAAGTCCTTGGCAAAGCGGTGTAATTGCGAGCCATTGGTGGTCAGCGACAGCTCTTTCAACGCGCCGGTTTCGAGATGGCGCGACATGGCGCGGAAATAGGTCATGATATCGCGCCGCACCAGCGGTTCGCCGCCGGTGATGCGCAGTTTCTCGACCCCGAGGCGGATGAAGGCGGTGCTGATCCGGTCAAGCTCTTCCAGCGTCAAGAGATCGCGCTTGGGCAGGAAGGTCATGTCTTCGGACATGCAATAGGTGCAGCGGAAATCGCAGCGGTCCGTCACCGACAGGCGCAGATAGGAAATGGGGCGCTGGAACGGATCGATCAGGGGCGTTGTCATGGCCCGAAGGTATGCCCGGGCGGAAGGCTGCGCAAGGGCGTTCGGGAGAGATTGATGCGCGGCGCGGATGGTCATAGTGTGGCGCCATGAGACAGATGATCGGTGCCCTCGTTGCAGGGTTAGTCGTGGCGGGCTGTGCGCAGCTTTCGCCGCAAAATCAAACGGATAAGCCCGGGGCCGGGCAGGTTCGACCGATGGCGCGGCCAGCGGCCGGAGCGCTGAAGCGCCCGCCTGCGTCGGCGCGCACCGTGGAGCAGCTCGACACCACCTCGGATGCCGAGAAGGCTGTCGCCACGCGCGCCGCCGAGGCGGCGCAGAAAGCCGGGCAGGGCAAGCTTCTGGGGCGCACCGTGGCCTCGCTGGGCGATCCGACGGATCCGGGAATATGGATAAAAACCCCCTTGGTTTCAAAGCCTTCCAAGGGGCGGGTGGTCTATCCGGCGAATGGCAAGGCGGTGCAGCTCGATCTTGTGCCGATCGACGGGCCGCCGACGGCGGGAAGCCGCATGTCGCTGGCGGCGTTGAGGGCAATCGAGGCGCCGCTGACCGAGCTGCCGGAAGTGGATGTCTACATCGAGTGAAGCAGGCGCCCCGGCGCGTTAACGCCGCCGGGGGGCAATGATTCGGGGGGGTGACTCCCGGCTGACATCCGGCTGACTCCCGGCTGCCACCAGACTCGCGACAGGTTGATGGCGGATTCAGTAAAGCGAGCGCGCGGTGGGGCGAATTCCGACGCGGAATTCGGTTCGTTTTCCGACGCGGAAAACGGTAGGCGCGCGGCAAGGCGGGGGGATTGAAAATCCGCGTCGGATTTTTCACGGTCTTCGCGTCGAAAAACGCGCCGGAGTCAGGGCAGTTGACGCGCGGCTTCCTTGCGGGCGAAGGGCTTCATCCGGTCGCCATGTCGATCGAGGAAAGCGCGGGTGCGGGCGGGATCGTGTTTCGACAGGTCGCGCAGCCACCAGGCCACGGCTTTCTGGATGAACCAGTCGGGATCGTCGACATATTTGGCGGCCCAGCCGAGGATGCGGTCGCGGATCGCGAGATCTTCGGGCCTGGGATGGTTCTGCTTGGTCCAGGGCAGGGTAATGACCAGCGCGGCGCGGCGGGACCACATATGATCGGAGGTTGTCCAGCCCTCGACCGTGTCGATGCGGGCGGGATCGGCCAAAAGGCGCTTCTGCCCGGCCATGCAGGCATGATCGGCAATCGCCCAACTGTCGAAATCGGGCACCCAGGATTGGATCAGCGCCCAGATGGCCTGATCCGGGCGGATCCTGGCCTGGGTGAGCAGCTTGGCGGCGCTGAGGCGGGCCTCGAAAATGTCGGTCTGCCAGAGCTGATCGGCGAGGGTGACGCGCTGGTCGATGGTGAGCGCCTGGCGCCAGGACTTGGTGAGGTCATTCAGCGCCGGGTTGGGGATGCCCAGCACCTGGCGCGTTTGCTTGTGGTATTTCGCCTGGCCTTCGGCGCGGCCCGGCTCGATATGGGCGCGGAGCGCGGCAAGGGCGTCGTCGAGGGTCATTCGACCGTGACGGATTTGGCGAGGTTGCGCGGCTGATCGACATCGGTGCCCTTGGCGACGGCGGTATGATAGGCGAGCAATTGCGCCGGCAGGGCATAAAGGATCGGCGTCAGGATCGGTGCGATCTTCGGCATCAGCAGGGTGATCCAGGCGTCCTCACCGGCCTCGGCGGCGCCGGCCTCGTCGGTGATCAGGATTACCTTGCCGCCACGGGCGATGACCTCATGCATGTTCGAGGTGGTCTTGTCGAAGAGCGCATCCCTGGGCGCCATCACCACCACCGGCACATGTTTGTCGATCAGCGCGATGGGGCCATGCTTGAGCTCGCCTGATGCATAACCTTCGGCGTGTATATAGCTGATTTCTTTCAGTTTCAAAGCGCCTTCCATGGCGAGAGGGTACATCAGCCCGCGGCCCAGGAAGAGGATATCGCGGGCCTTTGCGAGCCTGCGGGCGGCATCCCTGATCTGGCCCGATCCGGCGATTGCCGTATTGAAGGCGGCGGGCATCGCGCGCAGCTGCGAGAGATGATCGGCCAGGGTCTCGTCATCCATCACGCCGCGATCATGGGCGGCCTTGAGCGCGAGCAGCAACAGCACGGTGAGCTGGCAGGTGAACGCCTTGGTCGAGGCAACGCCGATCTCGGTGCCGGCATGGATCGGCAGGGCGACATCGCTTTCGCGCGCGATCGAGCTTTCGGCGACATTGACCACCGAAAGCACCTGCGCCGCCTTGCCGTCGCAAAAGCGCAGGGCCGCCAGCGTATCGGCGGTTTCGCCCGATTGGGAGACGAACAGCGCGGCGGTGCGCGCCGGGATCGGCGGTTCGCGATAGCGGAACTCGGAGGCGATATCGACATCGCAGGGCAGGCCGGCGAGCTGTTCGAACCAGTATTTTGCGGTGAGGCAGGCATAAAAGGCGGTGCCGCAGGCGACCATCGAGATGCGGTCGAGCGCGGCGAAGTCGATCGCTTTGCCCGGCAGGATGATCTCGCGGCCATCGCCGGAAAGATAGTGGCTGAGCGCTTCGCCGATCACGCCGGGCTGTTCGGCGATTTCCTTGGCCATGAAATGCTTGTGACCGGCCTTGTCGGCCTGACCCGCCTCGATGGTGACGGTGCGGATTTCACGATTGGCCGGGGTGCCGTTTTTGTCCAGGATTTCAACCGACTGGCGGGTGACGACGGCGAAATCGCCCTCTTCGAGATAGGTGATGCGATCGGTCATCGGGGCCAGCGCGATGGCGTCGGAGCCGATGAACATCTCGCCGTCCCCGTGGCCGATGGCCAGCGGCGAGCCCTGGCGCGCGGCGATCAGCAGATCGTCCTCGCCATCGAACAGGAAGCAGAGCGCATAGGCGCCTTGCAGGCGGGCGATGGTCTTGCGGGCGGCGTCGCGCGGCGAGAGGCCCTGTTCCATGTGATACTGGGTCAGCAGGGCGACCGTTTCCGTGTCGGTTTCGGTGACGAACTTGATGCCCTTGGTGGCCAGATCGGCGCGGATTTCGCGGAAATTCTCGATGATGCCGTTGTGGACCACGGCGACAGGACCGGCGCGGTGCGGGTGGGCGTTGTCGACGGTGGGGGCGCCATGGGTGGCCCAGCGGGTATGGCCGATGCCGGACTTCCCGGCGAGCGGCTGGTGGACCAGAAGATCGGAGAGGTTGACCAGCTTGCCGACGGCGCGGCGGCGGTCGAGGCAGCCGTCGTTGAGCGTGGCGATGCCGGCGCTGTCATAGCCGCGATATTCGAGCCGCTTCAGTGCTTCGACGAGCAGCGGGGCGGCTTCGTGATTGCCGAGAACTCCAACGATTCCACACATTTACTCACCATCCTTCATGCGTTTGGCCTTTTTGGCGCGCAGCATCTTCATCAGCTTGCGGGCCATGCCCGGCTTGTTGTCCTGCTCGGCCCGGCCAATCGCCAGGGCGCCGTCGGGGACGTCTTTGGTGATGGTGGTGGCGGTCGCGGTCATCGCCTCGTCGCCCACGCGCACGGGGGCGACGAACATGGTGTTGGAGCCGATGAAGGCGCGCGCGCCGATCTCGGTGCGGTGTTTGAGCACACCGTCGTAATTGCAGGTGATGGTGCCGGCGCCGATATTGGTGGCGGCGCCGACGCTGGCATCGCCGATATAGGAGAGGTGATTGGCCTTGGCGCCCTCGGCCAGGGTGGCGTTCTTGATCTCGACGAAATTGCCGACATGCACATCCTCGGCCAGCTCGGCGCCGGGGCGCAGCCGGGCATAGGGGCCGACAACGGCGCCGCGCGAAACGTGGCAGCCTTCGAGATGCGAAAATGCGCGGATATGGGCGCCGGATTCGATGCTCACGCCGGGGCCGAACACCACGTTGGGCTCGATCAGCGCATCGCGCCCGATCACCGTGTCATGGGCGAAATGCACGGTTTCGGGGGCTTGCAGGGTGACGCCGTTTTCCAGCGCCTCGGCACGGGCGCGGGACTGGAACGCGGCCTCGGCGGCGGCGAGCTGGGCGCGCGAATTGACGCCGATGGTCTCGGCCTCGTCGCAGATCACGGCGCTGGCCGAGAGGCCCTGGTCCTGCGCCAGCCCGACGATGTCGGTGAGGTAATACTCGCCGCTGGCATTGTCATTGTCGACTTGCGCGAGCAGGCCGAAGAGGGTTTGCGCACCGGCCATGATAACGCCGGAATTGCAAAGGGTTATGGCACGTTCCTGATCTGTGGCATCGTTGAACTCGACGATCTTCTCGAGCCGGTCACCGGCCAGCACCAGGCGGCCATAGCGGCCTGGATCGGCGGTATGAAAGCCCAGCACCACGACATCATGCGCAGCCCGCGCCTCGGCCATGCGTTCGAGCGTTTCGGGCTGGATGAAGGGGGTATCGCCATAGAGCACGATGACGTCGCCAGCGAACCCCTCGAGCGCGGGCTCGGCCATCTGAACCGCGTGGCCGGTGCCGTTCTGCGCGTCTTGCAGGACCACCTCGGCGGCGTCATCGAAATCGCGCGCGGCGGCGGCGACCGCTTCGGCGCCGTGACCGGCGACCACGACGATGCGCTCGGGGGCGAAGCGGACGCCGGATTTCATCGCGTGGACCAGCAGCGGAGCACCGGCGAGCGGATGCAGCACCTTCGGCAAATCGGAATTCATCCGCGTGCCTTGCCCGGCGGCGAGGATGATCAATGCGGTGCTCATCAAGGTTTCTCTTGTTATTTTGCCTGTGGCCCGTTTTATCCGGTTGGCGGGGCGAGGCAAGGGGCGCGCGGTCAATATACGTTGCAGAATGTGACGGGGCGGCGGGGCCATGCCACCCGCGAGGGCCGGAAGGGGCGGATATGAAGACGGTGATTTTCGATCTCGACGGGACATTGGCGGATACCAGCGGCGATCTGATCGCCGCCGCCAACGCCTGTTTTCGCGAGATGGGGGCGGGCGACATGCTGGACCCGGCCCGGGATGCTGGCACGGCGCTGCGCGGCGGCAAGGCGATGCTGCGGCTCGGGCTGACCCGGATGGGCAGGGCCGAGGAGGCGGAGATCGAGCGCTGGTATCCGGTCCTGCTGCAGGCATATGCCGACGATATCGCCCGCCACACGGCGCTCTATCCCGGTGCGATGGCGGCCGTGGCGGCATTGAGGCAGGCGGGGCTGGGCGTGGGGATCTGCACCAACAAGCCCGAGGCGCTAGCCCAGCAACTGCTGGTCAGCCTCGGGGTGCGCGATGCCTGCGCCTCGCTGGTCGGGGCCGATACGCTCAGCGTGCGCAAGCCCGATCCCGAAACCCTGTTCGAGGCGGCGCGCCGCGCCGGCGGCGATCCGGCGCGCACGCTTCTGGTCGGCGACAGCGATACCGACCGCAACACCGCCGCCGCGGCGGGAGTGCCGAGCGTGCTGGTAACCTTCGGGCCGTCGGGCGAGGACATGGCGGCGCTCAGGCCCGAGGGGCTGCTCGAGCGGTTCGAGGATCTGCCCGCCATGGTGGCGCGGCTGCTGGGCTGAAAAGCCGCCCTCGCGCCCCTCCCGCCCGCCCACCCCGGCGCTCTCGGGCGGCTTTGGGGGCGCATCACCTTGGCGTTGTGTGCGCTGCTGGCCGGGCCTCCGGCGGGAGTATTTTTTGGAAAGATGAAACGGGCCGCGTCAGGTTGGGGCCATGAGCAGGGTGGCGAGGTCGTCGAATGGGCGGGACTCGAGCGTGTCGATTGTTTCTTCGATCCGGGCCGTGCGAGCGGGTCCGAGGACGGGCGTGGCATAAGCGCGGTATTTGGCGCGCAGTTCGCCTTCGGTGGGCGGGTTTTGCGGGCCCCAGCGCGGCTCGGTCCAGCCGGTTTCCAGGCGGGTGCCGTCGCTGAGGGTGAGGGCGACGCGGGCGAAGCGTTGATGCGGGAAATGGGCATTGGCGTGATCTTGTTCGCGCATCGACGTGGCGCGCGACAGGCGCAGGGTTTCGGGGTCTTGCAGGGCGTCGTCGGCCAGATGCTCGGGGCGGATATCGCCATGCACGAGGGCCAGCGCGCAGGGGAACGATGTGGAATATTGCGCCTCGTCGGTCAGCCTGGGCTCGGCCATGGCGAGGCGGACAGCTTCGTGGAAGGTCTCGATCTCGATGGCGGCGACATCGGGCGCGGCGATGCCGTGGGCCTGTCTGAGGGCGAGCAGGGCTTCGACCGGGCCCTGCGCCCAGCGACAGACCGGCCACGGCTTGTAATACTGCGCCGCGACATGCCAGGTCTGACCGAGATCGGCCCAGTGGGCGGGCGCAGTTTCGGTGATCAGCGAGGGCGCGCCGGTGAAGCCGGAACGGGCCAGAAGCGCGGCGGAGACCCCGGCCATGGAGCCCCAGCCGGAGCCGTCCTTGACCATGCTGGGATGGTCGATGCAGCGCATCATCTGGCTGCGCGGGCCGTGATACTCGGCGATGCCGAGGGCATGGCGGGTCTGATCCGCGTCGAGCCTGAGCAGCCGCGCGCCGGCGGCGGCTGCGGTGACCGCGCCCCAGGAGCCGGAGGTGTGATAATCCGGCACGGTGGCGTGTTGGGCCACCGAGGCGCGGGCGCCGAACTCGTAGCCCATGGCGAGGGTAGCGAGGAAATCGGTGCCCGAGAGATCGGGCGGGGCGAGGGCGAGCATCGCGGGCAGGAGCGGGCAGCCGATATGGCCCTTGGCCGGGTTGAAACCGTCATGGCCATCGAGGCTGTCGATGCGCATCCCGGCGGCGAGCGCGACGCCGGCGGCGGAAGCGGTGCGGGCGTCGAACAGCATCGGGCGGGGGCCGGCGAATTGCTCGGAGGCGTGCGCGGCGATGATTTCGGTGAGGCGCGTGGAGCGGGCGGCGGCGGCGATGGAGATCAGATCGAGCAGGCTGAGCCGGGCCATCAGCTGCGCCCGCGGCGGCAGGTCGGGCCAGCGCAGGCCATGCAGGAAGGCGATGGGATCAGGCGTGTGCATGGCATCAATCTGGACCGGGTGGGCGCGGCTGCCTGCGTCGTTTGCGTCATCCCAAGGGGTGGGCAGCGACATTGACGGGGGCGACTGAGGGGCGCATTAAACCAGCATGGAAAAATTCGATGGCAGTTTCACCCAGCAGGAGCCGATCCCCGAGGAGGCGATCGCGGCGGCGCTGGACGTGATGCGGAGCGGGCGGCTGCACCGCTACAACGTGGCCGAGGGCGAGGCTGGCGAGGTGGCGCTGCTGGAGCAGGAATTCGCCGCCGCGATGGGGGCGAAATACTGCCTCGCGGTGGCCTCGGGCGGCTATGCGCTGGGCTGTGCCCTGCGCGCGTTGGGGGTCGAGCCCGGCGACAGGGTTCTGACCAATGCCTTCACGCTGGCGCCGGTGCCGGGGGCGATTGCCTCGGTCGGGGCGGTGCCTGTGTTTGTCGGGGTGAGCGAGGCGCTGACCATTGATCTCGACGATCTGGAGGCCAAGGCGACGGCGGGGCGGGCGCGGGTGCTGATGCTGAGCCACATGCGCGGGCATCTGGCGGATATGGACCGGCTGATGGCGATCTGCGACGGCGCCGGGATCAGCGTGATCGAGGATTGCGCGCATACGATGGGCGCGCGCTGGAACGGGCGGCTGAGCGGCACCGACGGGCGGGTCGGGTGTTACTCGACGCAGACCTACAAGCACTTGAACTCGGGCGAGGGCGGATTGCTGATCACCGATGATGCGGAGGTGGCGGCGCGGGCGATCGTGCTGTCGGGCTCGTATATGCTCTATGGGCGGCATCTGGCGGCGCCGGGGCCCGAGGTGTTCGAGCGGGTGAAATACCTGACGCCGAATGTGTCGGGGCGGATGGACAACCTGCGCGCAGCGATATTGCGGCCGCAACTCAGCCGGCTCGGGGCGCAATGCGAGGCGTGGAATGCGCGCTATACGGTGGTCGAGGACGGCCTGCGCGGGACGCCGGGCCTGCGCGTGGTGGAGCGGCCGGAGGCGGAGTATTACGTCGGCTCGTCGATCCAGTTCCTGCTGCTCGACTGGGCCGAGGAGAAGATCGGCCAGGTGCTGGGGCGCTGTGCGGCGCGCGGTGTCGAGCTGAAATGGTTCGGCGGGGCCGAGCCTGTGGGCTTTACCAGCCGCTATGACAGCTGGCGCTATGTCAAGGCCGGGCCGATGCCGAAAAGCGACCGGATCCTGAAGGGGATCCTCGACATGCGCCTGCCGCTGACCTTTTCGCTTGAGGATTGCGCGCTGATCGCGCGGATCATTCGCGCCGAGGTGGGCGCGGTGTTTCAGGAAGGCTGAGGCGCCATGCGCGGGGCGAGCAGGCGGTCGAGCGAGAGCGGGCCGGCGCCCTTGATCACCAGGATGACCAGCAGGAAGACCCAGAGGCTGCGCTGATCCATCAAGAGGCTGGAGGCGTCATTGTCGAACCAGGCGCCGATGGTCGCGGGTTCTTTGATGATGCCGTGGCCGAAGAGGTCGGTGAGGGTCTGCACGGTGACAAAGCCGATCATGGCGAGCGCGGCGAGGCGGGTGAGCAGGCCGAGCAGGATCAGCGCCGGCAGGAGGAATTCCGACCATGTGCCGGCC
>CBDUGF010000086.1:0-16267 GCA_965366835.1 uncultured Rhodobacterales bacterium | reverse complement strand
TGTTCTGGTCGATCGCGGGAAGCCTGCTGTTGGCGAGCGAGGCCAGCACGGTGGCGTGAATCGAATGGACATGCATGGCGCAGCGCGCATGTGGGCAATGCCGGTGCAGCGCGCCATGCAGGCCCCAGGCGGTGGGGTCCGGAGCGTTGGGGCCGCTCAGTGTTGCGGGGTCGTTGGCGTCGATCTCGAGCAGGTCAGAGGCGCGGATACGCGCGAAATGCATCTGGTTGGGGTTCATCAGGAAGCGGCTTCCATCGTCATTGATGGCGAGGCTGAAGTGATTGGCGACGGCCTCGTGCATGCCCAGCCGTGCGGTCCAGCGGAAGGCGGCGGCAAGATCGACACGCGCCTGCCAGTGATCAAGATTGGGCCGCGAGGCAGTTTCCGGCATGGTTGGCTCCCTTGATTGCTCTGCCAGCGCACCACGGACGAAAGCGACCGTCTTGCCCGTTTGCGACCCCAAGACGTGGCGTGATCCAAATATGCGAATGTGCCCGCCAATCGACAAGGAGGCGCGTTGATCGGGCGGCGGCGAAGCCGAAGGTGTAAGAAAGTGAGTGCTTCTTCCAGGATATGGATCCAGGTCAGAGCGGTCGCGACGGGATCCAGGCATAGCCGTCGGGATCAAGGATATAGGCCTCGCGCAGGCCGTGCGGCTTGTCTGTCGGAGGTTGCAGGATATGGGCGCCCGCGGCTTCGGCCCTGGTTGCGGCGACGTCGGGATCGGTATCATAGAGGCGCAGTTCGATACCGGCGCCGCGGGGCGGGTTTTCCGGCAGCAGGTTGAGCAGCGGATTGCTGGCATAGGTGGCGTCGGCGTGAAGCTGGAACACGTCCTCGCCGTAAGTGACAATGGCAAAATCATCGCTGAGGCGATGGATGCCCATCTCGAACACGGTGTTGAGAAACTGCGCCGTAGCCTGAACATCGCGGCACAGGATATTGACCCCGAGTCCGTGCAGGGCAGCGCCGAACGCACCTGCCGAGACCGTTTCATAGTCCATTTACCCAAGTCCTTTCGAGATTGTTGCGGGCAGCTTGAAAGCCGGGGGCGGGCGTGTCAACTTGGCTGAATTGATTTGTGATTTGGGCGCAGCTATGCGCCTTGGGGATGCTCGATGGTGTTGGAAAACGGTGAGTTTATCGGGCCGGATGTGGCCGCGCCGCAGATGTTCGATGATCCGGATGCGGCTGTGGAGCAGCTCTGCATGCTTTATGACCAAGCCGTGCAATTTCTGAGCGACCGGTTCATGAGCGCGATGGCCGGGGACGTTCCCAAGGCGCGGGTGCGGGCCTGCTATCCGCAGATTCGCATCGAGACCACGAGTTATGCCAAGATCGACAGCCGCCTGAGCTTTGGCCGCGTATCGGCCCCGGGCTGCCATGTGGCCACGATCACCCGGCCCAGGCTTTTCGCCAACTATCTGCGTCAGCAGATCAGACTGGTGATGGCGAATCACGATGTTCGGGTCGAGATCGGCATATCGGACACACCGATGCCGTTGCATTTTGCCGTTGCCGGCAATTCGGCGATATCGGTGCCACAGCAGGGCGCGGCCGACTTCACGTTGCGCGATCTGTTCGATGCGCCCGATCTGAGCACCACCAACGACAATATCGTGAACGGAACCCACCAGCCCGGCCCGGCGGGAGAGATGCCGCTTGCGCCGTTTACCGCGCAGCGCGTGGACTATTCTCTGGCCCGACTGGCCCATTACACGGCGACCGAACCGGAGCATTTCCAGAACCACGTTCTCTTTACCAACTACCAGTTCTATGTGAACGAGTTCGAAGCCTATGCGCGCAAGGTGTTGGCTGACCCATCGAGCGGCTATTCCGGATTTGTCGGCACCGGCAATATCGAGATCACAGAGCCCGACGCCCCGATGACGATTCCGGTAACGCTGCCACAAATGCCAGCTTATCATCTGAAACGCGCCGACGGATCGGGGATCACGCTGGTCAATATCGGGGTTGGCCCATCGAACGCGAAGACAGCGACCGATCACATCGCGGTGCTGCGCCCGCATGCCTGGATCATGGTGGGGCATTGTGCTGGGCTCAGGCATTCTCAATCGCTGGGCGATTTCGTGCTGGCCCATGCCTATCTTCGGGAGGACAAGGTTCTCGACGACGATCTTCCGCTCTGGGTTCCGGTGCCGCCGCTGGCCGAGATCCAGATCGCCCTGGAAAAGGCGGTGGCGATCGAAACGCAGTTGGAGGGCTATGACCTGAAGCGGGTGATGCGCACCGGCACTGTCGCCAGTCTCGACAATCGCAACTGGGAACTGCGCGAAAACAAGGGGCCGGTGCAGCGGCTGAGCCAGAGCCGGGCGATCGCGCTGGATATGGAAAGCGCCACGATTGCCGCCAACGGTTTCCGGTTCCGGGTACCCTATGGCACGCTTTTGTGCGTTTCGGACAAGCCGCTGCATGGCGAATTGAAGCTGCCGGGAATGGCGTCGGACTTCTACAAGACGCAGGTGGAGCGGCATCTGATGATCGGGATTCGCGCGATGGAATCGCTTCGCGATATGCCGCTGGAACGGCTCCATTCGCGCAAGTTGCGCAGTTTCAACGAAACCGCATTCCTCTGACAGCACGAAAAGCGACACAAAAAGCATGTTTTCGCTTGCAAACAGCCACTATTCGTTGTGTTCATCTGCTATATACCGTTATATGGCGGCAATGAGGCCCTAGAGTTCGGGCAAGTGAAGGAGACCAAGAAATGGCAAAACCGATGACCAAGACCCAGCTAGTTGCCGCGTTGGCAGACGAAATGGGCAGCGACAAGAAATCGGCCGCAGGCGCGCTTGACGCAGTTGTAGCAATCATCACCCGCGAAGTTTCGGGCGGTGGTGCTGTGACCCTGCCCGGCGTTGGCAAGATTTATTGCCGCGAGCGCCCCGAGCGCATGGTGCGCAACCCTGCTACCGGTGAGCAGATCAGGAAAGACGCCGACAAGGTGGTGAAAATGACCATCGCCAAGGCTCTGAAAGACAGCGTGAACAGCTGATCTTCCCAGAACCGGCAAGTTTCAGGGGCCGTCCTTTTTGGGGCGGCCCTGTTCATTGGCGCAGGGCTGACGATCAGAGAAACTTCTGAATCTCGATGACATAGCCGTTCGGATCTTCGCAAAAGAAGCTGTAGATGCCGAACGCGCGCAGTTCTTCGGGTGCACCGCGAAGCTTGGCGCCGCGGGATTTGAGCCGATCATACCAGCCATCCACGTCCTCGCTTAGCAAGGTAATCATGGCGCCGACGGGCTGCACCTCGCGCCCGTCGAAGGCGCGGCAAACGCCTATCATCGCTGCATTGGCGGTGCGATAGATCCGCGCCATTCCAGCATCGCGCCACAATTCGAGCCCGAGCGTTTCGCCGTAGAAATGGCAGGCGGTCTCGAGATCATCGCAATAGACCCATGAAATCTGCCCTTCGAAATCTGCCATGTTGCCAGCCCTTGTTGTTCGCTATCACACATAGTTAACTGCGCCCGGACTGGACCACGCAGAACCGCACGAGGCAAGCCGATGAACGCGCGCGCAATTTTCATGGGGCTGGCCTTTGCCCTGATGTGGTCGTCGGCCTTTACCTCGGCCCGCGTGATCGTCAAATACGCGCCGCCTATCGGCTCGCTTTCACTCCGGTTCTTTCTTTCCGGCCTGATCGGCGTCGGCATTGCGCTTGCCTTGCGGCAGAGCTTTCGGCTGACACGCGCACAGTGGCGGGCGACGATTATCTTCGGCATCTGCCAGAATGCGCTCTATCTGGGCCTGAATTTCGTTGCGATGCAATGGATCGAAGCTGGGTTGGCCTCGATCATCGCCTCGACCATGCCTCTGATGGTGGCGCTGGCGGGATGGATGGTGTTTGGCGACAGGTTGCGCCCGATCGCCGTGATCGGGTTGGTCATGGGCTTTGTCGGGGTGGGGCTGATCATGGGCGGGCGGCTGGATGGCGGGCTCGACTGGACCGGGGTCAGCCTGTGCATCATCGCCGCGATCGCGCTCACGGTTGCTACGCTTTCGGTGCGCGGCGCCTCGTCGGGCGGCAATGTGATGATGATCGTCGGTTTGCAGATGTTCGTGGGCTCCGCCATCCTGGCGGTGGTCTCGGCCTTCACCGAAACGATCACGGTCATCTGGTCGTGGGAGCTGGTGGTGGCGTTTCTTTATACCACGCTGGTGCCCGGGCTTCTGGCGACATGGGTGTGGTTTACGCTGGTCAATTCGATCGGCGCGGTCAAGGCCGCCACGTTCCATTTTCTCAACCCGTTCTTCGGCGTCGCGGTTGCGGCCGTGATCCTGGGCGAAAGGCTCGGTGCGCAGGATGTTCTGGGTGTCGCCATCGTCGCTGCGGGGATTCTGGCGGTGCAGCTTTCGAAACAAAAACCCACGAAAGCGTGAAACGCTGTGCGGTGAAGTTTTAATGACCCGGCGCGGCAGGTGGCCTAACCCGGAAAGATGGAACTTCTGTTTGGATATGCGGCTGGCCTTCTGACCCTGATCAATCCTTGTGTGCTGCCGGTTCTGCCCATCGTGCTGGCCAGCGCGTTGCAGGTCAGCCGTTGGGGGCCTGTGGCGCTGGCCGCCGGGATGAGCCTGTCGTTTGTGACGCTGGGGCTGGGTGTGACGGCGTTTGGCCGGGCATTGGGCCTTGATGAACAGATGGTCGCGCAAGCTGGGGCGGTATTGATGGTCGGTTTTGGGCTCATGCTGCTGGTGCCCCGCTTCGGGACGGTGTTTGCCAGCGCCACCGCGGGCGTCTCGGCCGGAGCCGATGCACGCATCGATGGGCTCGACCGACAAAACCTTGGCGGTCAGTTCCTTGGCGGTGCGCTTCTCGGTGCCGTCTGGAGCCCATGTATCGGCCCGACGCTGGGCGGCGCCATCTCCCTGGCCAGCCAGGGCGAAAGCCTTGCATGGGCGGGCGCGATCATGGTGGCCTTTGCGCTGGGCGTTTCGAGCATCATACTGGCGCTGGCCTATGGCGCGCGCGGTGTCTTGCAGCAACGCCAGGCGCTGATGCGCCGGATTGCCGCGAGGGCCCGACCGATCCTGGGCGCGGTTTTCATCGCCGTCGGGCTGATGATCCTGTTTCGCCTGCATCATGTCATCGAGGCCTGGGCATTGGATGTCCTGCCCTATTGGCTGACCGATTTTTCAGTTTCCCTTTGAGAGGAGTATGACCCCATGAAACGACGCGACTTTCTGCTTACCGGTGCGGCGCTTGCCGTTCTGCCTTCGGCGCTGGCCGCCGCGCCTGCGCAATACAAGCCCGGGCTTGTCAAACAGCGGCTTGAGGCCGGTGACACCGTATTTCTCGACTTCAAGGCCAGCTGGTGCAGCACCTGCAAGGCGCAGGAGCGGGTGTTGAACAAATACCGCTCGGGCAACGCCGATTACGAAAAGCATGTCACCTTCATCAATGTCGATTGGGATGAGTATGGCCGCTCGGAGCTGGTGAAATCGCTCAACATTCCGCGCCGCTCCACCCTTGTCGTTCTGAAAGGCAACAAGGAGCTCGGGCGGATCGTGGCGGGGACCGGAGACGCCGAGATCAAGGCGCTGATGGATACCGCGCTCAAGGCCGCGATGGGCAGCTAGAGCAGGATCAGGAGCAGGGCGTTCAGGGTGATGAAGCCGCCTGCCGTGGCGGTGATCTGGGCGATCGAGGCCATGCCTTCATGGCCCAGCTCCTGGGCGAACAGCGCATAGATCGAAAACATCGGGATCGCGGCGGAGATCACGACGGCGATGCGCAGTTCGTCGCTGAGCGGTGCAAACCCGATCAGCGGCACTGCAATGACGGCCAGCGCGACCATCGCGGGATGAAGAATCAATTTACCCAGCACGATCTGAACCGCCATGGCGCGATTGCCGTGAAAGGCGACGCCGACGAGCGAGCCGCCGATGACGAACAGCGCCAGCGCCGAGGCGGAGGCAGCGAGCATGGAAAACAGCCGTGTGACGGCCTCGGGCAAGGCGATGCCCGAGAGCGAGACCAGCAAGCCTGCCAGCAGCGCGATCACCATCGGGCGCCGCACAACGCCGAGAAGAATGCGCCCGGTCTTGCGCAGCACATGCGCCTCGTCGCCGCCTTTTGTCGCTTCCATCAGCGCCAGACAGAGCGGAATGATCACGAAATTCTCGACCAGCATGTTGAGCGCCAGGATCTGGCCGGCCAGCGCCGGAAAGGTCAGCAACATCACCGGATAGCCGACATAGCCGGAATTCGGGCAGGTGGTGCCCATGATCGCGACCGCGCGGCGCGATGGCGATACGCCCGTGGCGGTAAACCAGAGCCATGCAATCGCGATGGTGGCCAGCGCCCCGGCCAGGAATACGGCCATATAGGTCAGGTTGAACACCTCTGCGACATCGCGGCTGGCGACGGCATTGAACAGCAGGGCGGGCAGGGCGATGTTCATCACGTAACCGCCGAATACCGGCATCTGTTCGGGCCGGAAAACGCCCCTGCGCACGGTGACATAGCCGAGCGCGACCGCAGCGTAGATCGGAAAGGTGATCGACAGGATGTCGAGCATCGCGGATCAGCCGATCCGACCCTGATTTTCGCCCACCTGGCCACGGTGCAACAACAGGTGGTCGAGGATCACGCAGGCCACCATCGCCTCGCCCACCGGCACGGCGCGGATGCCGACGCAGGGATCGTGGCGGCCCTTGGTGATCACTTCCGTCGCCGTGCCATCGCGCCGGATCGATTGCCGCGGGGTGAGGATCGACGATGTGGGTTTGACCGCGAACCGCACCACGATGTCCTGCCCGGTTGAGATGCCGCCGAGGATGCCGCCGGAATGGTTTGAGGAAAACACCGGCTGACTATCGTTTCCCATGAAGATTTCATCGGCGTTCTCGGTGCCCCTGAGGCGCGCGGCAGCCATGCCTTCGCCGATCTCGACGCCTTTTACGGCGTTGATCGACATGCAGGCGGCGGCCAGATCGGTATCGAGCTTGCCGTAGACCGGCGCGCCCAGCCCCGCGGGAGCGCCGCGCGCCACGATCTCGACCTCGCCGCCGACCGAGTCCTTGGCCTTGCGGATCGCGCTGAGGTAGTCCTCCCATTTTGCAGCGATTTCAGGCTCCTGGGGGATCCAGAACGGATTGTCGTCAATCGCCTCCCAGTCAAACCCTTCGCGGTCGATCGCCATGTCGCCCATGCGTGTCATGTAGCCCTTGATTTCAAGGCCAGGCACCAGCGACTTGATCGCCGCGCGCGCCACGCCGCCGGCGGCCACCCGTGCGGCGGTTTCGCGAGCCGAAGAGCGGCCGCCGCCGCGATAGTCGCGCACGCCATATTTCAGATGATAAGTGATATCGGCATGGCCAGGGCGGAAGGTCTCGGCGATGTCGCCGTAATCCTTGCTGCGCTGATCGGTGTTCTCGATCATCAGCTGGATCGGCGTGCCGGTGGTGACGCCCTCGAACACGCCCGACAGAATCCTGACCGCATCGGCCTCCTGCCGTTGGGTGGTGTGCTTGTTCTGGCCGGGGCGGCGCTTGTCGAGCCAGTGTTGCAGCATGGCTTCGTCGAGCGGCACACCCGGCGGACAGCCATCGACCGTAGCGCCGAGAGCGGGCCCGTGGCTTTCGCCCCAGGTGGTGACGCGAAAGAGATGTCCGAATGTGTTCAGGCTCATGGCGCGGCTCCTTTGCGCCGAGGCATAGCGGCAAGGGCCAGCCGTGCCAAGAGTGGAGAGGGCAGGAGCGGGGGCGCTGCCCCTGCACCCCCGGGATATTTCCGGTCAGAGGAAGGCGCGGGAGAGGCTTGCCAAGGGGATAGGCGAAGGATAGGTGTGAGCTTACCTCGGGGTGCCTGGACGGCGGTTCAGGCTGAGATGCAGCGCGATGTGCAGACCCGTTGAACCTGAACCGGTTAAGACCGGCGGAGGGAAGGTATCGGTCTCCCGATCTTGCTCCGCCCGTCGCAGATAAGGAGATGAGATGAGACATCTTGCATTTGCCGCGGGAGTTCTGGCCGCCACGTCCGCTGTGGCCGAAACCCCAACACTTACCGTCTATACCTATGACAGCTTTGTTTCCGATTGGGGGCCGGGGCCCGCGGTTGAAAAGGCCTTTGAAGAGGTCTGCGGCTGCGACCTGCAATTCGTCGGCGCGGGCGATGGTGCGGCGCTGTTGGCGCGGCTCAAACTGGAAGGCCAGCGCACCCGCGCCGATGTTGTGCTCGGGCTCGATACCAACCTTTCTGCCGCCGCCGCCGCGACCGGGCTGTTTGGCGAACATGGCCGCGCGCCGCGCGTGGATGTGCCCAACCCAGAGGGCGCGGCAGGGGAATGGAGCGACAGGCATTTTCTGCCGTATGACTGGGGCTATTTCGCCTTTGTGCATGACAAGGAAAAGCTGCCCAACCCGCCGAAATCATTTGAGGAACTGGCCGCGTCGGAGGTCAGCATCGTGATCCAGGACCCGCGCTCGTCGACGCCGGGGCTGGGGCTTTTGCTGTGGGTCAAGGCGCTTCATGGCGACAAGGCGGGAGAGATCTGGGAGGGGCTGGCCGACAATATCGTGACCGTCACGCCGGGGTGGTCTGAGGCCTATGGTTTGTTCCTCGAAGGCGAGGCCGACATGGTGCTGAGCTATACCACTTCGCCCGCCTATCACCGCATTGCGGAGAGCGATGACAGCAAGGCGTTTGCGCCCTTTGCCAAGCACTACCTGCAAGTCGAACTGGCCGGGAAGATCGCCGCGACGGACCAGCCGGAACTGGCCGACATGTTCCTCGATTTCATGCTCTCCGAAGCTTTCCAGAGCATCATTCCGACGACCAACTGGATGTATCCCGCGATCCTCCCCGAGGCGGGGCTGCCCGACGGCTTCAACCCGCCCCTGGAGGCGGATCGCGCGCTTCTGATTCCGGCCGATACGGTATCGGCCCTGCGCGACGCGGCGCTGGAGGAATGGCTGACCGCGCTGTCGCAATGAGCGGGCGCGGCGCGGCAACATGGGGCGCGGCGGGGTTTGTCGCGCTTTTTCTGCTTGCGCCGCTCGTCGCTGTGATCTGGAACGCCGATACTATTGCAGGGGTGTTAACGCGCGATTGGGCGACCGTTCGGTTCACCCTCTTGCAGGCGATCCTGTCGGCGGTGCTGAGCGTTACGCTCGCCGTGCCGGTGGCCAAAGCCTTGGCTAGGCGGCGTTTTTACGGGCGCAGGCTGCTGATTACGCTGCTGGGGGCGCCGTTTATCCTGCCGGTGATCGTCGCCGTTCTGGGATTGCTGGCGGTGTTCGGCAGAAGCGGTATTGTTAACCAATTGCTCGAAGCGTTCGGTGCCCCGCCGATCACGATCTACGGGCTGCAGGGCGTGGTTCTGGCGCATGTGTTTTTCAACCTGCCGCTGGCCACGAGGATGATCCTGCAAGGTTGGCAGGCGATCCCGGGCGAACGCTTCCGGCTGGCGGCGAGCCTTGGAATGGGGCCCTGGCAGGTCTCGAAAACGCTGGAGTGGCCGATGCTGCGGGCAGTCTTGCCCGGTGCGGCGATGGTGATTTTCGCCTTGTGCCTCAGCAGTTTCGCGGTTGCGATCACGCTGGGCGGCGGGCCGGGGGCGACCACCATCGAACTGGCGATCTATCAAGCTTTCCGCTTCGATTTCGATCTCGGGCGCGCGGCCATGCTGGCGCTGGTGCAGCTGGGGCTGGCGGGGAGCGCGACGGCGCTGGCGCTGATGCTGGCGGCGCCGCCGGGCTTTGGCGCGGGATTGGATCGTGTGGTGCGGCGCTGGGACGCCGACTCGGCCTGGCTGCGGGGGCTTGATGGCGGCATTCTGGTGCTGGCAGCGGTCTTTCTGCTCATGCCGCTCAGCCTGGTTTTACTCAACGGAGTCAGCGGATTGGCGCAGGTTCCCGGCGTTGTCTACAAGGCTGCGGGCGTCTCTGTCGTGATTGCGCTGATCTCGACCGGGCTGACCATACTGCTTGCGCTGGCACTGGCGCGCAGCGGCGAAATCTGGGGCTATCTCGGGCTGGCGATATCGCCGATGGTGATTGGCACGGGCCTGTTCTTGTTGATCAATCCGGTGATGAACCCGATGGCGCTGGCGCTGCCTGTGACGGCGCTGGTCAATGCGCTGATGGCGCTGCCTTTTGCGGTGCGGGTGCTGGCGCCGGAGATGCGTGCCATCGAGGCGGAGTATGGCCGGTTGAGCGACGCGCTGGGGCTGACGGGTTGGGCGAGGCTGCGCTGGGTTACATTGCCCAGGTTGCGGAAATCATTGGGCTTTTCCGCCGGGTTGGCGGCGGCGCTTTCGATGGGGGATCTGGGTGTCGTGGCGCTGTTTGCTTCGCCGGATTGGGCCACCTTGCCGTTGCAGATGTATCGTTTGATGGGGGCCTATCGGATGGAGGCGGCGGCAGGGGCGGGGCTTGTTTTGTTGGCTTTGAGCCTGGCCTGGTTCTGGATTTTCGACCGGGGAGGGCGGCTGGATGTTGACGCTTGAGGGGCTGGTGATCCGGCAGGACGATTTTGAATTGCGGGCGGATTTCACGGTTGAAGCCGGTGCGCGGGTCGCTGTGATCGGGCCGTCGGGGGCGGGAAAATCTACGCTTCTCAATACGATAGCGGGATTTTTTGCGCCCACGCTAGGCGCGGTCAGGTGGGACGGGCGCGATATAACCGGGGAAGCGCCGGGCAAGCGGCCGATTGCGATGTTGTTTCAGGATAATAACCTTTTTCCCCATCTCACCATCGCGCAGAATGTCGGGCTGGGGATTGATCCGTCGCTCAGGCTGAGCCCGGCGCAGAAGGCACAGGTGCAGGCCGCGCTGAGCCGCGTCGGGCTGGATGAACTGGGCCAGAGAAAACCTGGCAACCTGTCGGGCGGGCAGCAGAGCCGGGCGGCGCTGGCGCGCTGTCTGGTGCAGCGCAAACCGTTGATGTTGCTGGATGAACCCTTCTCGGCGCTGGGACCGGCGCTGAAGAACGAAATGCTCGACCTGGTGACGGAACTGGCGGCGGAAATCGGCGCGACGGTGCTGATGGTGAGCCACGATCCGGGCGACGCGGCGCGGTTTGCGCAAACCGCCATTTTGGTTGCGGAGGGGCGGGCCGAGGCGCCTCAACCGGTCGAAGAGCTGATGCGCAACCCGCCCGAAGTGTTAAGGAAATACCTCGGCAGTTAACCGGATCGCAACCTGAGTAAACCCCGCTGCACGGTGCAAATCGGGGGGGTGACTCCCGGCTGCCGTCCGGCTGACTCCCGGCTGCCGGCGAAACCGCAAATGGTTAATGCGCGATTCAGTTAATCGAGCGTGCGGTGGGCCTACTCCGCCGGGCCGAGCCGGAGCCGCTGGGCACCGAGACGCGGATGCAACCGCCCCGAAATGACATAGGCGGAAAACAACGCCAGCCCGGTGGCGGCGAAAACGCCCGAGACCGGCGCGACCAGCAGCACACCCCAGGCGATGCCGGGGGTGAGGATGCCAGAGACATCGCGGAATGAGGCGTAGATCGCCGACATTTCCGTGCGCTCGGACGGCTTGACCGCCATCAGGAAGGGCAGACCCGCCGCGATGTCGAGCAGGATGAGAAAGAATGAGCCGCAAAACAGCGCGGCGAGAGTCGCCCAAGGCCAATGTGCGACCAGGCTGGCGACGAGAAACAGGAGGGTGGCGGCGAGAAAGCCGGTGCGCACCGCATGGCGGACCGAGCGGCGCTGCATCCAGCGCAGCATCAGGGGCGACAGGAACAGCGAGGCGTTGGTGATCGACAGGAGCAAGCCGCCAAGCCCGGCGGCAAGGCCGTTTTCAACCGCGAAGATCGGCAGGTAGACGACATAGGCCCACCAGCCGCAGGAGCGGATCACGGCAAAGAGCCAGCCCGCCACCAGCCGGGGCTGGGACAGGAAGCGGCCCAAGAAGGCCAGCGGATTGGGCGCCGGGCGGCGCGCGCGGGTGATCAGCTTGCCATTGCCGAGGCGCATGTAGAGGAAAGCGGCGATCATGCCGAGGGCCGACAGCGACGAGAGCAGGAACGGCGCCGGCGGCCACCAGGCCATCAGCGCCACCCCGGCGAGCGGCCCCACGGTCCAGCCCAATGCGGAATAGAACATCCGCAGGGTCTCGGCGCGGCCAAGCTCGATGCGGGCGATATAATCGAGCACATAGGCGTTGAAGCAAACGAAGGTGATCACCGTGGCCATGGAATAGAGTGTGACGGCGAGCGGCACCGACCAGGCGGTGTCGAGGATGGCAAAGCCGGCTCCGACGACATAGAGCAACGCTCCGAAACAATAGATCCAGCGGCGCGGGATGATGCGGCTCATCACCGGTACCAGCAAGCCGGTGAGCAGCGACAGGATGCCGATGCAGAAATAGATCTGCGAAACGATCACGGCGCTTTTGACGGCGTTGTACATGGCGACGGGAAAGACAGAGATCAGCAAGCCACGGGTGACGGCTTCGAACCCGGCGAGCAGGGCAAAGCCGCGCACCGAAGGCGCGGGGGCATGGCGGAGCCATTCGGGAATGCGGCGTTCGAACATTTGAGAGACCGGGTTTCCTGCCTGCTCCGACCCTGCCCGGATCCCTGGCCCGGTCTTGCCAGAGAGCGACGCCGAGGGGCGTATGCGACCTCAAAAGACGCTTTTGGTTCAGGATTTTTTCGAGCGGCGAAAGAAAAACCCCGCCGGAGAGGGCGGGGCTTTGTGGCTTGATATGGGTGAAAGGCTCAGCTTTCGCCCTTGTGCTTGATCGGGCGCCAGAGGCGCTTGTTGGTGAGATAGAGCAGCACCGACAGGATGGTGAGCATCAGCACGCCGACGAAACCGGCCTGTTGACGCGCCATCATCTTGGGCTCGGCCGCCCACATCAGGAAGGCCGCGATATCCTCGGACTCGTGATGCAGATCATTGGAATGGCCATCGGCGAACTCGACATCTTCGCCCGCGAGAGGCGGCGCCATCGAGATCCAGCCGCCGGGGAAGGCGGTGTTCTCGTAGAAGGTGGTGCCGGCTTCCTCTTTCTCTTCGCCGGTATAGCCGGTGAGGATCGCGACGATGTATTCCGGGCCGCCCATGCCCTTGATCAGCTGGTTGATGCCGGTGCCTTCGGGGCCGTGAAAGCCGGCGCGGGCCTTGGCCATCAGGCTGAGATCCGGGCCCATGCCTTCGCCCGTGCGGGTCGGGAAGTGATCGACCGGAGTGCGGGGGCGGTCTTCGTCAAGCTCCGCATCGTAGATGTCGAAGGTCTTGGCATAGGCGATCACCTCGGCTTCGGGATAGTGCGGGCCGCCTTCATCGCCGAGCGTCCTGAGCGGCACGTAGCGCATGCCATGGCAGGCCGAGCAGACCTCGGTGTAGATCTGCAATCCGCGTTGCAACTGGTGCTGATCGAAGGTGCCGAACGGACCTTCGAACGAGAACGCCACGTCTTCGATATGGCCTTCGCCACCCGCGGCAAGCGCGCCACCGGCCGAAAGGGCGAGGGCGGCAACTGCGGAAATCGCAAGTTTCTTCATCATCATTGCCTTGTCCTTTCTCATTCAGCCGGCTTCGAGCCGTAATGGGCCTCGAAGTCTTCCTCGATGGTGGCCGGGGCCGCCGTTGGCTTTTCGATCACGCCCAGAAGCGGCAGGATCACCAGGAAGTAGGCGAACCAATAGGCCGAAGCGATCAGCGCATAGGTGGCATAAGGCTCCTCCGCCGGGCGCGCGCCGAGCCACATCAGCAGCACGAAGTCGATCACCAGCAGGTAGAACCACCATTTGAACATCGGGCGGAAGCGGCCCGAGCGCACGCGCGACGTATCGAGCCACGGCACCAGCACCATCACGATGATCGAACCGAACATCGCCAGCACACCGAAGAACTTGGCATCGACGATGCCGCCGGTCAGCGCCGAAGCCCATTGCACCACCCAGACCTCGGAGGTGAAGGCACGCAGGATCGCGTAGAACGGCAGGAAATACCATTCCGGCACGATATGCGCGGGCGTCACCAGCGGGTTGGCTTCGATGTAGTTGTCGGGATGGCCGAGATAGTTGGGCATGAAGCCGACCACGGCAAAGAAGATCGCCAGGATCACCGCCAGAGCGAAGAGATCCTTGATCACGAAATAGGGCCAGAACGGCAGCGTGTCTTTCTTGACCACTTCCTTGTTGTCGCGGCGCACTTCAACCCCGGTCGGGTTGTTGTTGCCGGTGGTGTGGAAGGCCCAGATATGGACGACGACCAGCGCGGCAATCACGAACGGCAGCAGGTAGTGCAGCGAGAAGAAGCGGTTGAGCGTGGCATTGTCGACCGCCGGGCCGCCCAGCAGCCAGGTCTGGATCGGCTCGCCGATGAAGGGGATGGCGCCGAACAGGCCGGTAATCACGGTGGCCCCCCAGAACGACATCTGCCCCCAGGGCAGAACGTAGCCCATGAAGCCGGTGGCCATCATGGCGAGGAAGATCAGCATGCCGACAATCCAGGTGACTTCGCGGGGCGCCTTGTAGGAGCCGTAGTAGAGGCCGCGGAAGATGTGGATATAGACAGCGAAGAAGAACAGCGATCCGCCGTTCATGTGCAGATAGCGGATCATGTGACCGCCGCGCACGTCGCGCATGATGTGTTCGACCGAGGCGAAGGCCATGTCGACATGCGGGGTGTAATGCATCGCCAGGATGATGCCGGTGACGATCATGTGCACCAGGGCGTAGGCCAGCACGATGCCCCAGATCCACCACCAGTTGAGGTTTTTCGGGGTCGGGATCATCAGCGTGTCATAGAGCAGGCCGACAACGTTGAGACGTTTGTGCAGCCATTTTTCGGGGGCCGTCTTCGGCTCGTAGTGATCGTGGGGAATTCCGGACATGTGCGCGCTCCCTTAACCCAGTTTGATCGTCGTGTCGTCGACGAATTCGGCCACCGGAACCCAGAGGTTTTCCGGAGCCGGGCCTTTGCGGATGCGGCCCGATGTATCGTAATGCGAGCCGTGGCACGGGCAGAACCAGCCGCCGAACTCGCCCGACTCGCCACCGATCGGAACGCAGCCGAGATGGGTGCAGACCCCGATCATCACCAGCCATTCGCCCGCTTCATCCAGCGTGCGGTTCTGATCGGAAGCATCGAGCTCCATGTTGGCGCGGTTCTGGGCGCTCGGGTCGATCAGCGAGCTGACGTCGACGTTGCGCGCCGCTTCGATTTCCTCGTCGCTGCGGCGGCGGATGAACACCGGCTTGCCCAGCCATTTCACCGTCAGCTGTGTGCCGACTTCGACATCGGCAACGTCAACCCGGATCGAGGACAGCGCCGAAACGTCGGCGGAGGGGTTCATTTGATTGACCAGCGGCCAGACTGCGGCTCCTGCCGTCACGGCACCGGCGCCTGCGGTGGCGTAGTAGAGGAAGTCCCGGCGTGTGCCTTCGTGATCTTCTGCGTTCGACACGAGGTATTCTCCGTTTTTTCAGGCCAGGGAGGCGGCCCATCTCAAGCGGGCCGCAGAATCCCGCAGCCCCTCCCGCGCGTTCTTTATCGCCCGAATGCCCTTGCGTCCAGACGCGAATGGAAAATGCGCCTATTGAACGCAGGTTTGGGGGGAATTTCGCGCGGGCCAAACCGGAACATCATGGCCAAGGCGGCTGGCGACAGGATGTGCGGTTTGGGAGAATCCGGCGGATTGATCGGCGGCGGCTGCGGCGTGCCACGAGGCGATGCGCGGCAGCCTGTGGCCGTCGAGGCGCCCGGCGGCTTCTGGTCGAGGGTTCGCCAGCGACTTGGGAACGAAGCCGAGCATGTGGCAATGGCGCGTTTGGCCAGTATTGACCTCCACCTGGCAGACCCGCACGGTTTTGCTGTCTGGCTGACCTGTTCAACGAATTAGGTCGCTCAATCGGTGAACAGGTAGATGGGATCGGCCCAAACCAGCCTTTCACCTTTCCTCGAGAAGCTGCAATTCGGCTTTACCGAACCGGCCATTGGTCGAAGGCACAGCAATTTCTGGGCGCGGACAAAGCTGCAGTTCGACCTTTCGAGACAAGCCGTGCATCGCCGTGCCGGGGGGCGGCCCCCTCTCGGCAGGTTTTGCAGGGCAAAACCGCCTGCCGGGCAATGGGTCGATGCGCGGCGGCCTGCGGCCTTGATTCCGCGCAAGGTAGCGAAATCGCAGGCCCGCAAAGGGCTCGAAGCCGCCAAGCAGCGGTGCAGCATCCCTCCGGGTTTCACCAGGAGAACCGATGTTGCGGACGGCCCTTTGCGAACATTCGTGCTAGTTCAAAACTGCGGGACCGCAACATCGGAGCGGATATCGGT
>CBDUGF010000085.1:0-16295 GCA_965366835.1 uncultured Rhodobacterales bacterium | reverse complement strand
CTCCGCTGCGGCGATGTTCTCGCCCGCGCGGCGAATGATGTTCTTCTTGCGGTCGACGAAGAAAAGCACCCCGCTCTCGTCCATCATCACCGCATCGCCGGTGTGAAACCAGCCACCCTCCCAGGCGGACCAAGTCGCCTCGGGCTTGTTCAGATAGCCCGAAAAGAAGCCCTTGCGCGGCGTTTCGGCCGAATGGCGCAAGACCATCTCGCCCGCTGTGCCGCGCGCCACCTCATTCCCCGCATCGTCCCAGACCTGCACCTCGCAGCCCGGATAGGCGCGGCCGAAGGCGCGGGAGTCGATCCTGCGCGGTTCTTCCTCCATCGAAAACACGCGGCACATCTCGGTCATGCCCCAGACCTCGATCAGAGGCACCCCGAAGCGGCGTTCGAATTCGACATGCAGCGCCGGTTCCACCCCGGCGCCGAGCCCGACGCGCAGATCGCCCAGAACCTCGCGCCCGGTCTTGCGATCGGCCAGCAGCACGGAAATCACCACGCCGAGATAGTGGAAGATCGTCGCCCGCGTCTCGCCGGTATCGCGCCACCAGGTCGCGGCGCTGAACCGCGGCGGCTGAATCAGTGCCGCGCCTGCAAGCATCACGCCGAAAAACGCCACCACCCCGGCATTGATGTGAAACGCCGGCAGCGGATTGAACACCCGGTCCCGAGGCCCGAGCGATACCGGCGGCCCGATCCTGAGATAGGAACCCCCGACCATCAGTTCGTATTCATGGGAAAGGATACAGCCCTTGGGCTGCCCGGTGGTACCGGATGTATAAAGCAGGCTGGCCTCGCTCTCGGGCGTAAACGCGCGCCCCGGCGGCGTCGCCGGCGATGACGGCAGCGCTTCGAGCAACGCCTCATAGCCCACCAGCACCGGCGCACCCTCGGCCTCGGCGATCCCGGCGCGCACCAGATCCTCATACTCGGCCCCGGCAATCACCAGAACCGCGGCGCTGTCGTCGAGCACATAAGCCAGCTCGGCAGCGCGGTAATCGGGATTGACCGGCACGAAGGACATGCCAAGCCGCGCCAGCGCCAGTTTCAGCAGGTAATGCGCCGGGCATGTGCCGACAAGCACCACCACACGCTGCCCCGCGCCATAGCCCGCCGCGCGAAGCGCCGTCTCGATCCGCTCCACTTCGCGGGCCGCCTCGCCATAGCTCAGCATGCGCATCGGCGCGGCCTCGGTCCGTGGCACCACCAGGAAATCCCTGTCGGGCCAGCGCGCGGCGGCTTCGGCAAAGACATCCCCGATCAATCGGCCGTCATATGCGATCATGCTGAACCCTCTTTTCCCGCCATGGACAAGCCGGGCAAAACCCGTAGAGATATGCCCATGACGCGCACAAGCCCCCTTGCCCCAGCCCGACGTTACAGCCGATGAATCAAGCCGTGCAAGCCGCGCCGAACGCGCCCATGCGCGCGGCGCTCTGGATGACGGGCGCAATCGCGTCGTTTTCGTCGATGGCGGTGGCCGGGCGCGAGCTGTCTTCGGATCTCGATACCTTCGAAATCATGATGTATCGCAGCTTCATCGGCATCGTCATCGTTCTGGTCGTGGCTTCCGTTGCAGGCACCCTCAGCCAGATCAACAGCCGCAACCTGGCGCTGCACGGCATGCGCAACGTGGCGCATTTCGCCGGCCAGAACTTGTGGTTCTTTGCCATCACGGTGATTCCCCTGGCCCAGGTCTTCGCGCTCGAATTCACCTCGCCGATCTGGGTTGTGGTGCTGTCGCCGCTGATCCTGGGCGAGAGGCTCACCCCGATGCGCGCACTGGCCGCGCTGATCGGCTTCGTCGGCATCCTGATCGTCGCCCGGCCCAGCCCCGACAGCCTCAATGTCGGCATCCTGGCGGCGGCGTTGGCGGCGATCTGTTTCGCCCTCACCAGCGTGTTCACCAAGAAGCTCACCCGCAGCACCCCGATCACAACCATCCTGTTCTGGCTGACCGCCATGCAAGCGGTGTTCGGGATGATCTGTGCGGGCTATGACGGCGATGTGGCGACGCCCACGCTGGCCACCCTGCCGCTGATCGCGGTGATCGGCTGCGCCGGGCTGCTGGCGCATTTCTGCATCACCAAGGCGCTGTCGCTGGCCCCCGCCACGGTGGTCATGCCGGTCGATTTCGTCCGCCTGCCGGTGATCGCGCTGGTCGGCATGCTGCTCTATGCCGAGCCGTTCGATTGGTTTGTGCTGCTCGGCGCGGCGGTGATCTTTGCCGGCAATTACCTCAACATCTGGCACGAGACGCGGCCCGCGCGACAACCCGCATGATCCGGGTCGCCCGCCCGCGCGGTGCGCGCTAGATCCGCCGTCATGTCAGCGCAGAAATCCATATCGCCGCTCGCCTGGCTCCTGATCTTCGCCCTCGGCACCATCTGGGGCGCGATCTTCCTCGCCTCACGCCTGGCGCTTTACGAAGTCGGCCCGCTCACCATCGTGGCGCATCGCACCTTCTGGGCGGCGCTGCTGCTCTGGGCCGTGGTCGCGGCGCGGCGCATCCCCCTGCCGCGCGAGCCCCGGATCTGGATCGGCTTTCTCGGCATGGGCGTGCTCAACAACGTGATCCCCTTCGGCCTGATCAACTGGTCGCAGCAATATATCGAAAGCGGCCTGGCTTCGATCCTCAACGCCACGACGGCGGTGTTCGGTGTTCTGGTGGCGGCGATCTTCATGGCCGACGAGCGGCTCGGCGCACGCAAGCTCACCGGCGTTCTGATCGGCTTCGCCGGGGTCGCCGCAGCCATCGGGCTCGATTCCCTGCGCAATTTCGATATCCGCTCGGCGGCGCAGCTGGCCACGCTCGCCGCCACCCTGTCTTATGCCTTTGCCGGGGTCTGGGCCCGTCGGATGCTGGGCGGGTTGCCCCCCGAACTGGCCGCCGCCGGAATGCTCACCGCCTCGGCGCTGGTCTCGATCCCCGCCGCCTCGCTGCTGGAGGCACCGCTGACGCTGGCGCTCGCGCCGCTTACCCTTGCCGCGCTGGCCTATTCCGCCTTCATCGGCACCGCGCTGGCTTACCTGCTCTATTACCGGGTGCTGGCGCTGGCCGGGTCGGGCAACCTCTTGCTCGTCACCCTGCTGATCCCCCCCTTCGCCATCACCCTCGGCGCGCTGGTGCTGGACGAGGCGCTGCCGCCCGGCGCATTGGTCGGGTTCGGGCTGCTGGCGCTGGGGCTGATCATCATCGACGGTCGCCTGTTCCGCCGCTTTCGGGTTTGACCGCGCCCGCGCGGGTCATTACCAAGCTGGCACAGGGGTTTTCGGGGGTTTTCGGGAAGCGACATGCTCTATTCATCGGCAAAGGACTGGCGCGAAGCGGCGCATAAACGGGTGCTGCTCTTCGGCATGTCGGGCCTGGGCAAGACCCACCTTTCGAACATGCTGCGCGATACCGGAAGCTGGTATCACTACTCGATCGACTACCGCATCGGCACCCGCTACATGGGCGAGCACATCTCCGACAATGCCAAGCGCGAAGCGATGAAGAACCCGTTCCTGCGCCACCTCCTGATGACGGATTCGATCTATATCGGCTCCAACATCACCTTCGACAATCTCACGCCGCTGTCGACCTATCTGGGCAAACCGGGCAACCCGGCGCAGGGCGGCCTGGCGTTCGACACCTACATGCAGCGTCAGGACCAGCACCGCACGGCCGAGATTTCCGCGCTGATGGATACCGCCCATTTCATCGACCGCGCGCAGGGGCTTTATGGCTATGACCATTTCGTCTGCGACAGTGGCGGTTCGATCTGCGAAGTGGTCGATCCCGAGGATCCCGACGACCCGGTGCTGCGCGCGCTGTCGCAAAGCACGGCGATGGTGTGGATCGAAGGCACCGACGCCCATACCGATGCGCTGGTGCGCCGGTTCGACAAATCGCCCAAGCCAATGTATTACCAGCCCCAGTTCCTGCAACAGATGTGGCAGGCATACTTGAATGAAAACAATTGCCTGGAAGGCGATGTTGATCCGGATGCCTTCATCCGCTTCACCTATGCCAAGGCCCTGGCCCATCGCCAGCCGCGCTATGCGGCGATGGCGAAAAACTGGGGCGTTACCGTTCCCGCCGAAGACGTGGCGCAGGTCCGCGATGCCAATGATTTCACCGCGCTGATCGCCGCCGCTCTTGAGCCCGCCTGAGCCCGGCGCTATCTCCCTGAGAAATCAAAAAGAAGGACGCCCCAGCCCATGCCGATCCGCCTGCCCTCCTCGCTTCCCGCCTTTCAGATCCTTCGCCGCGAGGGCGTGCAGGTCATGGGTGCAGGCGCCGCCGACCGGCAGGATATCCGCCCGTTGCGCATCGGGCTCTTGAATCTGATGCCGAAAAAGATCCAGACCGAGAACCAGTTCGCCCGCCTGATCGGCGCCACCCCCCTGCAGATCGAGCTCAGCCTGATCCGCATGACAGAACACCAGACCAAGAACACAGCCGCCGAGCATATGGAGGAATTCTACCGCTCCTTCGCCGAGGTGAAGGCATCGGGCGAGAAATTCGACGGGTTGATCATCACCGGCGCCCCGATCGAACATCTGCCCTTCGAGGAGGTCACCTATTGGAGCGAGATGTGCGAAGTTTTCGAGTGGACCCAGAGCCATGTGCATTCCACTTTCGGCGTCTGCTGGGGCGGCATGGCGATGATTCACTATTTCCACGGGCTGCCCAAACACATGCTGCCGCACAAGGCGTTTGGATGTTTCACGCATCAGAACATCGCCCCCGGTTCGCCCTATCTGCGCGGCTTTTCCGATGAATTCGTGATTCCCGTGAGCCGCTGGACCGAGTTGCGCCAGGACGAGATCGATTCGGTGCCCGCGCTCTCGACCCTGCTGGGCAGCGATGATGTCGGGCCCTGCCTGCTCGAGGATCCGAGCCACCGGGCGCTCTATATCTTCAACCATTTCGAATATGACAGCGACACGCTGAAGCAGGAATATGACCGCGATGTCGAGGCCGGCGCCGAGATCATCGTGCCGGTGAACTACTTCCCCGGCGACGATCCCGTGATGACGCCGAAGAACCGCTGGCGCAGCCATGCACATCTGCTCTATGGCAACTGGATTTCCGAGATCTACGAGACAACCCCTTACGATATCACGAAAATCGGCATCGAACGTACCGATCTGCGCGGCTGATCAAAGGTCTTGGCATTGAAAACCTTCCTGCTCTTGCTGTTGCTCGTTCTTATCGGCTTCGCCGGCTTCACCTGGATCAAGGCGCGGCTCAACACCTCCCGCGCCGAGGCCGCCTTCCCGCCCGAGGGCCGGATCCTCGAGATCGACGGGCACCGGGTTCATGCCGTGGTCCGCGGCACCGGCCCGGACCTCGTGCTGCTGCATGGCAGCTCGGGCAATGCCCGCGATTTCACCTTCCGACTGGTCGATCGGCTGGCTGGCCGCTACCGGGTGATCGCTTTCGATCGCCCGGGGCTGGGCTTCAGCGATCCGATCAGCGCCAGCGGCGCCAGCATCGCCCAGCAGGCCGCAGTTCTTGCCATGGCGGCGCAACAGCTGGACGCCGAGAAACCGATCGTGCTGGGCCATTCCTATGGCGGCGCCGTGGCGCTGGCCTGGGCGGTTTATCAGCCCGATCATATCTCGGGGCTGGTGTTGCTCTCCTCGCCCTCGCATCCCTGGAAAAGCGCGCTCAGCCTGCGCTATCGCGCCCTGTCAAACCCGCTGATCGGCCCGCCCCTGGCGTTACTGACCAACGCCTATTTCGGCGACATCCGCGTCGAGCAGGCGCTGGGCGGCATTTTCGATCCGCAATCCGCGCCCGACGGCTATCGCGATCATGTCGGCGCCGGGCTCACCCTGCGCACCGCCTCGTTGCGCGCCAACGCGATGCAGCGCGCCAATCTGCTCGATGAAATCACCGCGATGCAGCCGCTTTACGGTCAGATCGTCGTGCCGGCCGAGATCGTGCATGGCACCGCCGATCCAACGGTCGGCCTCGGGATCCATGCCGTGCCGCTGACCAGGGACGTGCCCCACGCCCATCTCACGAAGCTCGACAGCATCGGCCACATGCCCCAGCACGCCGCCGAAACCGAGGTCATCGCCGCCATCGACCGCGCCGCCAAAAACCGGGCCACGCCCTAAAATTGCCGCCTTTATCGGCTTTTCTGGCCTCGAGCAGAACAGTATCGGGGCCAACCCAATGAATTTCGACAAGATCATCGAGGTGCTGACGCACCCCATTACCCTGTTTTTCGACCCTACCCAGCGGCTGTCGCTGATCTACATGTTCACCGCGCTGATCGTGGCCATCGGCGTCTATTTCGCCCGCAAGCGCCGCCTTTCGGGGCTGGTCGCATGGCTGCTGCCCCGCGAAATCCTGCTGCATCCCTCGGCCAAGGCCGATTACGTGATGTTTTTCATCAACAAATCCGTGGTTTTCGCGATCTACGCCTCGATCATCATCCAGTCGAAATTCTGGTTCGATCTGGTCCATGGCGTCATGGGCGAGCCCGAAAAAGCCGCCCCCTCGCTCGCGATCACCGTTCTCACCACGTTTGTCGTCGCCCTCACCATGGATGCGATGCTGTGGTTCGGCCACTACCTGTTTCACAAGATCCCGGTGCTGTGGGAATTCCACAAGGTCCACCATTCCGCCGAAGTGATGACCCCGATCACCGCCTCGCGCATGCATCCCGTCGAAGAGATCATCACCTCGATCATGTCGGGCATCGCCATTGGCGTGACCGCCGCCTTGATGGACCAGCTTTTCGGTCAGGGCGTGGTGATGCTCAACCTTTTCGGCGTCAACCTGGTGCTGGCGGTGTTCTTTCTGGCGGCGTTCAACCTGCGCCATTCCCATGTCTGGGTGCGCTATCCGGTCTGGCTCCAGAAGATCTTCGTCTGCCCGGCGCAGCACCAGATTCACCATTCCCGCGCCCGGCGTCATTGGGACAAGAACATGGGCTTTATCTTCGGCATGTGGGATTGGGCCGCCGGCACGCTCTATGCGCCCAAAACCCATGAAAAGCTCGAATTTGGCCTCGGCAATGGCGAAGACGGCACCTGGAACAGCGCCTCGGTGCTCTATTTCCGCCCCTTCGCCAATGCCTGGCGCCTGATTGCAAGTGGTTGGCGGAATGCCTTTTTCGCGTCCGAGAAATCCGCTACTCCTGTGGCAGACCCGCAAGGAGAGGATTTGCAAGGTGAGCCACCCCAAGCCATTTGACGCCGCCATCACAGCGTTTTTCGAGCAAGAAGCCCCCGAGCCGATCCGCAACGCGATCAAGCGCAGCGAAAAGGGCGATATCCTCGATGCCGCCTATCCGCATTCCGACAAGATGCCGCGCAAGGCCTATGAAAAAGACATGGCCGCGCTGCAGATCGAGCTGGTCAAGCTGCAAAGCTGGGCCAAGGCCAGCGGAGCGCGTATCGCCATCGTGTTCGAAGGCCGCGACGCGTCCGGAAAAGGCGGCACGATCAAACGCTTCCGCGAGAATCTCAATCCGCGCGGTGCACGTGTCGTGGCGCTCTCCAAGCCCACCGACCGCGAACAGACCGAATGGTATTTCCAGCGCTATATCGATCATCTGCCCGCCGGCGGCGAGATCGTGTTCTATGACCGCTCATGGTATAATCGCGGCGTTGTCGAAAAGGTCTTCGGCTTTTGCAGCGATGAGCAGCGCCAGCATTTCTTCGCCCAGACCCCCGATTTCGAGCGCATGCTGGTCGACGAAGGCATCCACCTCTTCAAGCTCTGGCTCAATGTCGGGCGCGCCGAACAGCTGCGCCGCTTCCTGTCGCGCGAAAGCGATCCGCTGAAACAATGGAAGCTCAGCTGGATCGACGTCGAGGGGTTGAAGAAATGGGATGCCTATTCCGACGCGATCAAGGAGACCTTCGCGCGCAGTCACAGCGCTCACGCGCCCTGGACCATAATCCGCTCGGATGACAAGCGCCGCGCCCGGCTGGCATCGATCCGCACCGTGCTGCATGGCGTTCCCTACGCCAACAAGGACGAAAAAGCCCTGGGCCAGATCGACACCGAGATCTGCGGCGGGCCCGGAATCTGGCATGCCTAAGAAGCGCGGCTATCACCATGGCAACCTGCGCCAGGCCCTGGTCGAAGCGGCGCTGGCGCTGATCGAGGCCAAGGGGCCCACCGGCTTCACCCTCAGCGAGGCCGCGAAACAGGCCGGGGTGACCCCGGCGGCGGTCTATCGCCATTTCGAAGGCCGCGAGGATCTGATCGCCGAAGCCGCCCGCCAGGGCTACGAGATCTTCTCGGATGTCATGCAATATGCCTATGACAAGGGCCAGCCCTCGGCGCTGGCCGCGTTCGAGGCGACGGGCCGCGCCTATCTCGCCTTTGCCCGCAGATATCCCGGCCATTACATCGCGATGTTCGAGAGCGGCATATCGGTCAACCGCACGCCCGAACTGGCCGCCATTTCGGCGCGCGCCCGCGGCGTGATGGAAAAGGCCGCCACCGAGCTGTCGCGCCACATCCCGCCGGAAAAGCGCCCGCCCGCCTCGATGTTCTCCGCCCATGTCTGGGCGATGTCGCACGGCGTGGTCGAGCTGTTCGCGCGCAATTCCCCCGGCACCCAAAGCCCGTTCCCGCCCGAAGACCTGCTCGAATCGGGCATCGGCATCTATCTGCGCGGGCTGGGATTGATCAAACCCGATGAGTGAGTCCGGCCCGATGCCCGAGGATCTGGAAGACTTCACCTATCGCGGCGGCTTCGCCAAGCTGGTGATCAGCGACGCCGACGGCCGCTTCGCTCCCTATCCCGGCATGGCCGAGGTGCTCGCGGATCTGGCTGCGCCGGGCCTTGACGCGCTGGCCGAGACCATCGTAGCCGCCCCTGCAAATGTGCCGGAAAAGCTGCGCAGCGCCACCGAGAAACGCCTCGGGCTGGAACGGGAGTTTGCCGGTCAAAGCGCGCTTCTGGTATTGCACGCGCTCTGCATCACCGCCTCGCGCCGCGCCGATCCGCCGCCACTTGCACAGGCGCTCTTTCTCGCTCTCTGGCGTGAGAAGGCGCCTTTCCTGCTGAAACATCTCACCATGCGCTGGAAAATCTCGGCCCTGCAAAGCTTCGAGACCTTCGGGACCGAAGAGGTTCAGCGCATCTCCGCCGCCGAACTCAGCGTGTTCTTCCAGCTGGTCAAGCTTTATGAATCCGAACGGTTCTATTCCGGCCTCGCCGCCGAACAACCGTTTGACATCGCCAATCGCGCCCGCGCCCGCCTGCCCTTCGACATGAGCCTCTATTCGCTCAAACGCGGCGATCTCGATCGCAATCTGCTGGGCCGCCTGTGGACCCGCGCCGAGGCCGATCCGCTGCTGCGCCCGCTGGCCTGCCATCTGCTGCTCGCAGTCAATCGAAGCCCCAACATCCTGTTTCGACGCCTCAAGCGGATGCGCGAGGCGCTGCGCCGCAGGGCCGAGGCGCGCGAAGACGGCAACGGTTGACCACTCCGACGAAAAAAGGGGCCGCCCGAAAGCAGCCCCTTTGCAAATTCGTATCGGCTCGAGCTTAACGCTTGGAGAACTGGAAGCTCTTGCGGGCCTTGGCCTTGCCGTATTTCTTGCGTTCCACAACGCGGCTGTCGCGGGTCAGGAACCCGGCGGCTTTCAGCGCCGAACGCAGGGTCGGATCGTAAAGCTGCAACGCCTTGGAAATGCCGTGCTTCACGGCCCCGGCCTGCCCCGACAGCCCGCCGCCCTTGACGGTGGCGTTGACGTCGAACTGATCTTCGACACCGGCCACGGTAAACGGCTGACGCAGGATCATCTGCAACACCGGGCGCGCGAAATACTTTTTCATTTCGCGACCGTTGACCACAACCTTGCCCGAACCGGGCTTGATCCAGACGCGGGCGACCGCATCCTTGCGCTTGCCGGTGGCATAGGAACGGCCGAGATCGTCGCGGATGGCGACGTATTTGGGCGCTTCGTCCACGGTTGCGGCTGCGGTTGCTTCGACGCCTTCGGCCACTTGGCCCAGCTCTTCGAGTGAGTTCACTTGTTCGGTCATCTCTCTCAGCTCCGCGTGTTTTTCTTGTTCATGGATTTCACGTCCAGCACGTCGGGCGCTTGCGCCTCGTGCGGATGTTCGGCGCCGGCATAGACCCGCAGGTTGGTCATCAGCTGGTTGCTCAGGCGATTGCCCGGCAGCATGCGTTTGACCGCCTGCGTCACCAGACGCTCGGGAAACTGGCTCTCCAGGATCTGCCCGGCGCTGCGCTGCTTGATGCCGCCGGGATGGCCGGTGTGCCGGTAATGGATCTTGTCGGTGCGTTTCTTGCCAGTCAGCTGCACCTTGTCGGCGTTGATGATGATTACATTGTCGCCCATATCCATGTGCGGCGTGAAGCTGGCCTTGTGTTTGCCGCGCAGGCGCGTGGCGACGATCGCGGCAAGACGGCCCAGAACAACGCCCTCGGCGTCGATCAGGATCCATTTCTTGTCGATATCTGCTGGTGTCGCAGAGAAGGTTTTCATGTCGAAACCCCTGGAATTCCTAAAGTTACGGTTGATCGCGATCTGCGGGTCACCCCACGGCGCGCGTGATGGGCGGGTTATAAAGCCCCCGCACGCCCAGTCAAGCGGAATAGAGTCGTAAAAACCATGAAGAATCAACGTGTTCCAATTAAGGTATTATCATACCCCATACTTCAGGCGCGGTTTTCCCGCCACATGATCAGCGCCCCCGCCGCCACGATCAGCAGCACCCCGGGAAACAGCGTGTCGACAGGGGCTTCGCCAAAGACCAGCCAGCCAAAGCAAAACGCGCTCAGGATCGCGAAATAGCCGAACGGTGCGAGCAGCGACGGCGCCGCCATCCGGTAGGCCAGCATCATGAACAAGACCCCGGTGCCGCCGAGGATGCCCATGAGGAAGATCAGCCCGGCATCGGCCAGGCTGGCGATCGGACTGAACTCGGTCATTACCGCGGCAAACACGATCGCCCCCACGGCCGCCGCCGCCGAGGCATAGAGATAGAGCAGCCCGTTGGACACTTCGGGGCCGAAAAACCGCACCGTCACCATCGACAGCGCATAGCAAAACGCCGCGCCCACCGGCAGCAGGGCGGAGAGCGAAAACGCCTCCGATCCGGGCCGAAGGATCCAGATCACCCCGGCGAATCCGATCAGCAATGCCGCCACGCGCCATGGCCCGACCCGCTCGCGCAACAGCACCACCGACAGGATCACCACAAAGAGCGCATTGGTCTGGCCCAGCGTCGCCACCGTGGCCAGCTCCAGCTGTGCCAACGCGGCATAAAAGAACAGCTGCGCCATCGCCACGGCCAACCCGCGCGCCACCGCCAGCGGCCAGTTCGCAATTCTGAGGGACGAGCCGCGCAGGCGCAATTCGCCGGTCCAGACCAGCAACGCGATCGACGGCACGATGCCCAGCACATTGCGATAGGCCGACAATTCGGGCGGCGCATAGCGCGCCGACAGGAATCGCACCAACAGGCTCATCATATCGAAACACAACAGCGCCAACAGCAACAGCCCCACCGCCTTGAGCGCCAGCAAACGCTCCGCCCGAAATTCCGCTGTTCTCTCCATCGCCCCATCAAAGCCGATTGCGCCCGCGGCACAATCCCGTTCCCCCGCCCCGACGCACCGGAACAGCGCCCGCCGCTTCATCTTGCCGCACATATCCCGGGGCTTGGGGCAGAGCCCCAATCCAATCCGCTGCAATCAGTTCGGCGGAATCGAATAGGTCAGCGACGCCCGCGCCACCGGCGCCCGCATCCCTTCGGAGAAGATCAGCACATCGCCGACCGCCAGCACCCGCCCCAGCTTCAACAGCCGGCAGTGCGCGATCAGATCCGCGCCCGAAGCGGGTTTGCGCATGAAATCGAGCGAACAGGAGGTGGTGACGGCCAGCGCCTTGCGCCCCACCATCGCCAGAACGATGGCATAGACAGCGCAATCGGCCAGCGCGAACATGCTCGGCCCCGAGACCGTGCCGCCCGGCCTGAGATGCCGATCCTGCACGTTGAGGCGCAGGTCGATCTCCATCTCGTCCAGCCGGTCGACCGCAAAATCGCTGCGCACCTGCGGAAACACCTCTTCGAGATAGGCCATCAGCTCTTCGGCATTCATTTCAAGCGGCATCTCTTCCCTCCGTCTCGACGCGCCGCTAAGTTGCTGACAAATCTGGGGGAGAACAAGATGGCTTTGCTGGAACGTTACGACACTGGCGCGATCGCCCGGCTGCACCTCAATGATCCGGCGCGGCTCAATGCGCTCAGCGACGAGATGATCGCTGCCCTCAGTGGCGAATTCGACCGTCTCAGGAGCGACCCCGCAATCCGCGTTGTGCTGATCTCGGGCGAGGGCAAGGCGTTCTGCGCCGGTCACGACCTCAAGCAGATGCAGGCCGGGCGTCAGGCCGAAGACAAGGGCCGCGCCTATTTCAAGGATCTCTTCACCCGTTGCGCGGCGATGATGATGTCGATCCGCGCCTTGCCCCAGCCGGTGATCGCGATGCCCCATGGCATCGCCACCGCGGCGGGCTGTCAGCTGGTCGCCTCCTGCGACATGGCGGTGGCAGCGCAAGGCACGCGCTTTGGCGTCAACGGCGTCAATATCGGCCTCTTCTGTTCGACGCCGATGGTCGCGCTCAGCCGCAATGTCCCGGCCAAACAGGCCTTCGAGATGCTCACCACCGGCGAATTCATCGACGCGGCGCGCGCCCGCGAGATCGGCCTGATCAACCGTATCGCCGCACCCGACGCCCTGCACGACGAGACCATGCAACTGGCTGAAACCATCGCCTCGAAACTCTCCGGCGCGGTCAGGATCGGCAAACAGGCGTTCTACGATCAGATCGCCCTGCCGCTCGATCAGGCCTATGCCCATACCGGCGCGGTGATGGTCGATAATATGCTCTGGCGCGACACCGAGGAAGGCATCGCCGCCTTCCTCGAAAAGCGCCCCCCGGACTGGCAGCAATGATCTCCCGCCGACGCCGCGCCGCATGACGCTGTTCGGCTTCTCCCTCGTCCTCTTCGCGGCCATCTGCCATGCCAGCTGGAATTTTCTGGTCAAGCGGATCAATGCCGGGCCCGAGCTGGTTTTTCTCTTTTCCGCGCTCTCGGTGGTGATCTACCTGCCGCTGGCGATCTGGTATGGCGCCGCGATCCCCGGCTTTACCGCGATTCACTATCTCTTTCTCGGCGGCACCGTGCTGTTGCACACCGGCTATTTCGTGATGCTCAATTGGGGCTATCGCCATGGCGCGCTCTCCATCGTCTATCCCACGGCGCGTTCCACCGGCCCGCTGCTGTCGGTGACTTTCGCGGTGCTGGTGCTGGGCGAAGTCGCCTCGTGGCAGGCGATCTCGGGCGGTGCCCTGATCGTCTTCGGCGTGCTGATGCTGGGCGGCGGGCTCAGCGCCAAGCGCGGCGATGGCACGCTCAAATCGCTCGGCTTCGGGCTGATCGTCGGCGCGCTGATCGGCTCCTATACGGTCTGGGATGCCTATGCCGTCGCCACGCTGCTGATCCCGCCCCTGCTGATGGACTGGTTCTCCAATCTCGGGCGCGCGATCCTGATGGCGCCGGTGGCCTACAGGCGGCGCACGGCGCTGGTTCTGCTCTGGCGCAACCACTGGCACGAAGCGCTGCTGGTCGCCATCATCTCGCCGCTGGCCTATATCCTGGTGCTCTACGCCATGACCTTCACACCGGTGCTCTATGTCGCACCGCTGCGCGAGACCTCGGTGCTGTTGGCCGTGCTGCTGGGCTCATGGCTGCTGCACGAGGGCGATATGGCGCGGCGCCTGAAATGGGCTTGCGTCATCGTCGTCGGCGTCGCGCTTCTGGCCACCGGCTAGACCAGGCCGGCTCCTCCACCAAATCGGAAACAATACCCCGGGGATGGGCTTGATTGTCGCCATCCAGACGGGGCTGCGACCATCGTTTCCAATATGGGCCGCATTTTTTCCACATTTGCCATTGTTCAGCGGCGATCGCTTGGTCTAGACCTTTGGTTAACAACTCGCAGGTCCCCATGGTTCAATTCATGCGCAAGTGGGTCACCGTCGGCTTCCTGTCTCTCCAGGCCACATTCTCTCAGGCAGCCGAACTTCCAGACCCGGTGACCCACACGACCAGCGCCGATCCCCCGTTCTCAACCATCCTTCTGGGCCGCGATCTGTTCTTTGATCCGATCCTTTCGGGCAATCGCAACATCGCCTGCGCCACCTGCCATCACGTCGCGCTCGGCTCGGCCGATGGCGTGGCGCTGGCGGTGGGCGAAGGCGGCACCGGCCTGGGCCGCGCCCGTCATGGCCAGCCCGAATACGGCGCCCGGGCGCATATCGCGCGCAACGCGCCGGCGCTGTTCAATCTCGGTGCGCCCGAGTTCACCACCCTGTTTCTCGATGGCCGCGTCGCCGCCGACCCGGAGGCCCGCATGGGCTTTGCCATGCCCGAAGGCGCCGCCCTGGAACGTCCGGTGCTCAATGCGCTGGCCGCGCAGGCATTGATGCCGCTCACCAGCCCCGAGGAAATGGCCGGTGCGCCGGGAGAAAACGCGATTGCCGATCTGGTCGCCGCCGGCTCGATCCGCGGCCAGAACGGCGCCTGGCAGAAGCTTTCCGAACGCATCGAGGCGATCCCCTCCTATCGCCGCCGCTTCCAGGCGATCATCGGCCCCGCCGAACCGATCCACATCACCGACATCAGCACCGCCATCGCCGCATTCATCGCCTATGAATTCGCCAGCAGCGACAGCCCGTTCGATGCCTACCTCTCGGGCCGCCAGCACGCGCTCACCCCGCCGCAGAAACGCGGGCTTGATCTGTTTTATGGCAAGGCGGGCTGTTCGGGCTGCCATTCCGGCTCCTATCTCACCGATCATGACTTCCACGCCATCGGCATGCCCCAGATCGGCCCCGGCAAGGGCCATGGCGCGCCCTATTCGGATCATGGCCGTGCCGCCGTGACCGGCGATGCGCGCGATCTCTATCGCTTCCGAACGCCCTCCCTGCGCAATGTCGCGCTCACCGCGCCCTATGGCCATTCCGGCGCCTATGCCACGCTGGAAGAGGTGGTGCGGCACCACCTGTCAGCGCGCGAGAGCCTGCTGGCCTATGATCCCAGTCGGGTTGTCCTGCCCGGGCTCGACAGATCCGAGGGCACGGCGCCTCTCGCCCCCGACGAGAAAGAAACCGCCCGCATCGCCGCCGCCATCGAGTTGCCCCCGGTCACGCTCGACGAAACCGAGCTTGCCGATCTCCTTGGCTTTCTCGACGCATTGACCGATCTGCACGCCGCCACCGGACGGCTCGGCGCGCCCACGCAGGTTCCCTCGGGGTTGGCGATCGACAAGCTCACCCTGCACTGACCTCGCCAAGGCTTCCCATTCGCCGCCGAAACGCCTAAGTCCGCCCCATGGATACGCTACACATCATCGGCGGCGGGCTGGCCGGATCGGAAGCGGCCTGGCAGGCGGCAAATCTGGGCATCCCCGTGGTGATCCACGAAATGCGCCCCCAGGTCGGAACCTTCGCCCACAAGACCGGCGATCTGGCCGAAATGGTCTGCTCCAACTCGTTCCGCTCCGATGACAGCGAACAGAATGCCGTCGGATTGCTGCACTGGGAGATGCGCGCCGCCAATGGCCTGATCATGGAGATGGCCGATCTGCATCGCCTGCCCGCAGGCGGAGCACTGGCCGTTGACCGCGAGGCGTTTTCCCAGGCCGTGACCGCGCGTCTTACAGCCCATCCCCTGATCAGCGTCGAACCCGGCGAGATCACCGCCCTGCCCGATCAGGGCCACTGGATCATCGCCACCGGCCCGCTCACCTCCTCGGCCCTGGGCGCCGCCATCCAGGCCGAGACCGGCATTGACCGGCTGGCATTCTTCGACGCCATCGCCCCGATCGTCTATGCCGACAGCATCGACATGACCGTGGCCTGGCGCCAGAGCCGCTATGACAAGGGCGAGACCGAGGCAGAGCAGAAAGCATATCTCAACTGCCCGATGACCCGCGATCAATACGAGGCTTTCATCGACGCGCTGCTGGCGGCAGAGAAAACCGAGTTTCACGATGGTGAGACCGCGAAGTATTTCGATGGCTGCCTGCCGATCGAGGTAATGGCCGAACGCGGCCGCGAGACCCTGCGCCACGGCCCGATGAAGCCCGTCGGCCTGACCAACGCCCATAATCCGAGCGAGAAGGCCTATGCCGTGGTCCAGCTCAGGCGCGACAATTCGCTCGGCACGCTCTACAACATCGTCGGCTTCCAGACCAAGATGAAATATGGCGCGCAAACGGATGTTTTCAAAA
>CBDUGF010000084.1:0-16434 GCA_965366835.1 uncultured Rhodobacterales bacterium | reverse complement strand
GATGCCGACCACGCCGGGGTGCCAGCCTTCGCCCGCCGCCCAGACCAGAGGCGCGACAAAGCCGCGCTCCTCAGCCTGCGCCATCGCGGCGGCGCGCACCGCCTCCTCGATCTCGCGCCGCTCGGTATTGAGCTGGTCGAGCCGCTCGGCCATGGCGCGTGCCTCGCCCGGATCGCGCGTCGCCAACAGCCGCGCACCGAGGTTGGCCTTGCCGATCCGCCCGCCGGCATTGACCCGCGGCCCCAGCAGGAACCCGAGGTGATAGGCCGAGGGCGCGCTGTCCATCCGCGCCACTTCGCCCAGCGCCACCAGACCGGGCCGCATCCGCCGCGCCATCACCTTCAGACCCTGCACCACAAACGCCCGGTTAACCCCGATCAGGGGCGCCACATCCGCCACCGTGGCCAGCGCCACCAGATCGAGCATCGCCATCAGGTCGGGCCCGTCGCCGCCCCCGGCCTCGCGGCGCAGCCGGTTGACCTCGACCAGCATCAGGAACACCACGCCGGCGGCGCAAAGATGCGCGAGATCGCCGCTCTCGTCCTGCCGATTAGGGTTCACCACGGCCAGCGCCGCGGGCAAGGTCTCGGCGCCGAGATGGTGATCGAGCACGATCACATCCGCGCCCTTGGCCGCCGCGATCGGCTCATGGCTCAAGGTGCCGCAATCGACACAGACGATAAGATCATGCTCCGCCGCCAGCGCCTGCATCGCCGGCGCGTTCGGGCCATAGCCCTCGTCGATCCGGTCGGGAACATACAGCGTCGCGCTCAGCCCCACCTGCGCCAGCCAGTCGAGCAGCAACGCCGCCGAGGTGCCGCCATCGACATCGTAATCGGCGAAGATCGCAATCCGCTCGCGGCTCTCGACGGCCCGCAAGAACCGCTCTGCCGCCTTCTGCATGTCCTTCAGCCCGCGCGGATCGGGCAGCAAGGCGCGCAGGCTCGGGGCCAGGAATGCCTCCGCCTCCTCAGCGGTCACGCCGCGCCGCGCCAGAACCTGAGCCACCGCGCGTTCCAGCCCGCTTTCCTGCGCCAGCGCCTCCGCCGCCCGGTCAAGCTCAATCCCCGGCCCGAGCCATTGCCGCCCGCTCAGTGATGCCTCGACCCCGAGAAAACTCACGTCTGCCCCTTCCTCTGACCGGAAATATCCCGGGGGGTGCGGGGGGCTGGCCCCCCCCCCCCCCCCCGCTTCTGTTCCCGCCACCAGCGCACCAGCGCAATTTCATGGCCCCACCGGCACCCGGTAGAGCATCCGCCGTACCGCCCCGGTTTTCGAGCGCATCAGCAGCGTCTCCATCTCGGCATAGCCGCGCATCCGCCGGATTCCCCTGAGCAACGAGCCATCGGTCACCCCGGTGGCGGCAAGGATCACGTCGTCGGTGACCAGTTCGTCGCGGTTGTAGATCCGGTCGAGATCCTCGATCCCGGCCTTTCTCGCGCGGCCGCGCTCGTCATCGTTGCGAAACAGCAGCTGGCCGAAAAACTGCCCGCCCATGCATTTCAGCGCTGCCGCCGCCAGCACCCCCTCGGGCGCACCGCCCGAACCCATGTAGATGTCGATCCCGGTTGCGTCGGTCTCGGCGCAATGGATCACACCGGCAATGTCGCCATCCGAGATCAACCGGATTGCACAGCCGGTGGCCCTCAGGCTCTCCAGCATGTCCTGATGCCTGGGCCGCTCCAAAAGGCAGACGGTGATCGCCATCGGCGCCACGCCCTTGGCCGCCGCCAGCGCCTCGACCCGCTCGGCCGGTGTCATGTCGAGCGACACCACGTCGGCGTCATAACCCGGCCCGATGGCCAGCTTTTCCATGTAGACATCGGGCGCGTGTAACAGCGTGCCGCGCGGCGCCATCGCGATCACGGTCAGCGCACCGGGCATGTCCTTGGCGGTCAGCGTGGTGCCTTCCAGCGGATCGAGCGCGATATCCACCAGTGGCCCGGTGCCGCTCTCCAGCCCGGCACCGACCTCCTCGCCGATATAGAGCATCGGCGCCTCGTCGCGCTCGCCCTCGCCGATCACCACCCGGCCGCGAATCTCCAACTGCCCCAGACCCCGGCGCATCGCGTTCACCGCGGCTTGATCGGCGGCTTTCTCATCGCCGCGCCCGATCAGATCGGCCGACGCCAACGCCGCCGCTTCCGAGACCCGGGCCAAGCCGAGGGAAAGAAGCGTGTCGTCAAACGTGTCGGTTGTCATGGCCTTTGGCCTTTCTGCTCGGATCGCCTTCACCTCGGGATAACCTGCCCCGGCGGCAGGGGGCAAGGCGGCTTTTCCCCGCGCGCACCACGCCCGTAGTGCCGGGCCACCTCGATGCCCGGTCAGGCGGCGGTGCCGCTATCTCGCGTTTGCGGCTTTCCCCGCCTCCGCCGCTGGGCGATCAGACGCTCTCGATCCTCAGCGCCACCGGGCGGCCCAGAAGCACATCGGTATGGCTCATCGCCGCGAGCGCTTCGTCGAGCGCGCGGCGCTGGATCTTGTGGGTCACGATCAGCACTGGCGCCGAGGTGTCCTCGTGACCGTATTGCCGCATCCGGTCGATCGAAATTCCTGCCTCGCCCAGAACCGCGGCGATCTTGGCCAGCGCGCCGGGTTTGTCCTGAAGCTCCATGCGCAGGTAATACGGTGCCGGCGTGGATCCCTTGGCCGCCTTGGCCGGTTCGAGTTCGCGCGCCTGCTTGCCGAAGGTGCTCACCCGTGTGCCGCGCGCGATGTCCATCACGTCGGCCAATACGGCGCTGGCGGTCGGGCCTTCGCCGGCACCGGCGCCGCGCAGCACGATCTGGCCGACATGATCGCCTTCCAGCACCACCATGTTGGTGCCGCCCTCGAGCTGGCCCAGCGGCGAATCCGACGGTACGAGGCAGGGACTCATGCGCTGTTCCAGCCCGCGCCCGGTGCGCTGCGCCACGCCCAGAAGCTTGATGCGGTAGCCCATGTCGGCGGCCTGGCGAATATCCTCGATGGTGATCTCGCCGATGCCTTCGAGCTCGACCGCATCGAAATTCACCTTGGTGCCGAAGGCGATCGCGCTCAACAGCGCCAGCTTGTGCCCGGCATCGATTCCACCGACATCGAGGTTCGGATCGGCTTCGAGATAGCCCAGCCCGTCGGCCTCGGCAAAGGCTTCGGCATAGGTCAGACCGGCGCCTTGCATCCGGGTCAGGATATAGTTGCAGGTGCCGTTCATCACCCCCATCACCCGGGTGATCTCGTTGCCCGCCAGCCCCTCGGTCAGCGCCTTGACCACCGGGATGCCGCCGGCGACAGCCGCCTCGAAGCGGATCACATGGCCCGCCGCTTCGGCCGCCTCGGCCAGCTCTTGGCCGTGATGCGCCAGCATCGCCTTGTTGGCGGTGACAACGTCCTTGCCGGCGGCGATCGCCGCTTCGGTCGCGGCCTTGGCAGGACCGTCGGCGCCGCCCATCAGCTCGACAAACACATCGACATCGTCGCGCGTGGCCAGCTTGACCGGATCGTCCTCCCAGGCGTAATCGGCGATGCTGACACCGCGATCCTTGTCGCGCGTGCGCGCCGAGACGGCGCTGATCACCACCGGGCGCCCGGCCCGCGCCGCCAGAAGATTGGCTTTCTGGCGGATGATGCGCACCACGCCGACGCCCACGGTGCCCAATCCGGCAATGCCCAGTCGCAGCGGTTCAGTCATCTCGGATCTCCAGATTCTGCGCATGTCTCTACGGATTTGCGATGTAGCCTGCACGGGTCTCACTTGCAACGCGCCTTTGCGCACATGACCGGCCCGGCGCGACGATTTTTCTGCGAAGAATCAATCCGCCAGGCCCGGCATCGTGACCGCTCAGAACCGCGACAGGATCAACCCGGCCGAGACCAGCATCACGGCGAGGATGCGCTGCACCGAAAGCTCGCGTACCGGCAGGCCGAACGGTCCGAACGTGTCGATCAGGAGCGCCACCAGCATCTGCCCGAGCACCAGCGCCGAGACCATCGTGACCACGCCAAGGATCGGCACGCCCCAGAGCGCGGCCCAGACATAGAACGCGCCAAACGCGCCGCCCGAAAGCTGCCACAGGCTGAGATTGCCCAGCCGCGGCACGAAGCCGGGGCCGGTTGTCACCAGCGTCAGGCAGATCAGCACCAGAAAGCCGATCCCGAAGGAAAACGCCGCCGCCGCCAGGGTGTTGTCCAAAACCCGCCCCAGTGCAGAGTTGATCGGCGCCTGCAGGGTGGCGGCGGCGCCCGCCGCGATAACAACGGGCAGGGCGATCCAGAAGGTCGGGGTCATGGCGTCTCTCTCGGTCAGCTTCGCTTGCCGCTCACTTAACCAGACGCGGGGCCGGTTTTGCCAGCGCAAACTGCGCGCCGCCTCAGCCCTCGATCGGTGCTACCCCATCGCGCATCCGCGCCCGCGTACCGCGATCGACCACGCTGCCTTTCAGCCGCGCCGCCCGCGCCCTGAGCCGCGCCACGCGGGCCGCGATTCCGGCGCTTGTCTCATCGGTAATCTGAACCTCGTCGGCGCGCGCCAACAGCGGCTCGACCGGCACCAGCTTCGGAAACGCGGCAGTTTCCAGTTCCGGCGAGACCGTGCTGTTCAGATCGGGAAATTCGGCGCAGCCAGCCAGCGCCGACACCATCACCACACCCATCATGATCCCAACCGTTTTCATGCCACTGTCATGCCGCAGGCCGGGCAAGGGCGCAAGCTCGCGGTTGATACGGGGTTTGATTTGAACGCTTGTTCAGTTAAAACCGGGCCATGGCACGCACCCAGGGCTCCCATTCCGACATCACTGGTCCGCGCATCCGCCGCGCGGCGCTGGCGCTGTTCGCCCGGCATGGCTTCGCCGCCGTCTCGATGCGCCAGATCGCGGCCGAGGTCGGGCTCCAGGCCGGCGCGCTCTACAATTACACACCCGACAAGCAGTCGCTGCTTCATGAGCTGATGCGCGGCCATCTCGAAGAGCTGTTGGCGGCGCGGGCCGCAAGACCACGCGACAGCGCGCCCATGGCGCGGCTTGAAGAGTTCACCCGCCACCACATCCGCTTTCATATCGAACGCTCCGACGAGGTGTTCATCGCCTATATGGAGCTGCGCAACCTCACGCCTGAGAACTTCGCCGAAATCGAAGCCCTGCGGCGCGCCTATGAACAGGAGCTGGAAACCATCCTGCGCGAAGGCGTCGCCGCGGGCGATTTCGCGGTGCCCGATCCGCGCGTCGCCACCTATGCTGTGATCGCCATGCTGACCGGGGTCAATACCTGGTATCGCGCCGGCGGACGGCTGTCGCTCGATGAGGTCGAAACCCTCTACTGGGACATGGTGCGCAAGGCGGTCACTGCCGCCTGAGGCAGGGTCTGGACCTCGGCGCGCGAACGTGGATATCTAACAGACGCACCCCGACGCGGAGACCCCACGTGACACACCCAACCGGCCAGCAGCCCCCGCGTCATTCAACTTATGACATCATCATCGTCGGCGGCGCCATCATGGGCGCGGCCACCGCCTGGTTCCTCACCGAGATGGAGGATTTCGACGGTCGTGTGCTGGTGGTCGAGCGCGACCCGTCTTACGAATTCGCCTCTTCCTCGATGTCGAGCAGCTGCATGCGTCAGCAATTCTCGACCGAACTCAACGTGCGGGTTTCGCAATTCGCCGCCGATTTCGTCAAGAACCTGCGCAAGCATATGGGCGGCGATCCGCGCGTTCCCGAGCTTCGGATCCAGAATTTCGGTTATCTCTACCTTGCGGACAACGAAGATTTTGCCGCCTCCCTGCGCGAAAGCCATGCCGTGCAGGCCGCCGCCGGGGCCGGAACGCGCCTGCTGACGCCCGATCAGATCGCCGCCGACTATCCGTTCTACAATCTCGACGACATCCTGCTCGGTTCGCTCAACCAGGTCGATGAAGGCTATTGGGACGCAACGGCGGTGTTCGACTGGCTGCGCCGCTCGTCGCGCGAACGCGGCGTGGAGTATATCCACAACGAGGTCGTGGCGATGACCCTGAACAGCCCCGGCACGCGGGTGGAGAGTGTCACTCTCGCGTCGGGCGAGGAGGTCTCCTGCGGCCAGGTGGTCAACGCTTCGGGCCCGCGCGCCGCGCGCACCGCCGCGATGGCCGGGATCTCGGTGCCGGTCGAGCCGCGCAAACGCTATACCTGGATCGTCTCCGCCGCGCGTCCCGTGCCCTGCGAATTGCCGCTGACCATCGACCCCTCGGGCGTGTTCGTCCGCGAATACGGCGGCGGCACCTACCAATGCGGCGGCCATGGCGATCACGATCCGGCCGTGGACTATGACGACTTCACCATGGACCACTCACTCTGGGAAAATCATGTCTGGCCGATCATCGCCAACCGCATTCCGCAATTCGAGGCGCTGAAGGTGCAGAGCGAATGGGCCGGGCATTATGCCTGGAACACGCTCGATCACAACGCCATCCTCGGGCCGCACTCTCAAGTGGAAAACTTCTTTTTCCTCAACGGCTTCTCCGGTCATGGCCTGCAACAGGCCCCGGCCATGGGCCGCGCCACCGCCGAACGTCTGGTACATGGCAGCTATCAAAGCCTCGACATGCGCGCCTTTGATTATACCCGCATCGCCGAAAACCGACCGCTGATGGAAAAGGCGATTATCTGAGGCGGGCAGGGCGATTGATCGGGTGATGGCTATGCGGGACTAAGCCGACATGGAAACGCTGACCGAAATGCCGCGACTGAGAGAATTGCTGACCATGCAACTCAACTTTGCTTTTTCAACAATGGGTGCAGGGTCAGAACCGTCCGATGTAATGCAATTGACTGACATATGGGCAGAAGTCGCCAGCAACGGCTGGCCTTCCAATTCGAGCGTTACTTGCACTGAAATTTCCGCAAGTTCCAAGCCGACCTCTTCCGCCACATAACGCAAATCGTTGCAAAAACATCCACCCATTGCGAGAGCAAGGAGTTGCGCACCATTAAAACCAAGACCAAGCCCTCCTGCTTTACCCTCGGGCCTATCGGCAATGAGTGTATGGCCTCCTGCCCAACCGACCGCAGCTTTTGTGTCGGGTAGGTTTCTCAGTTGCACCTCTACCTTCATCAACCCATCTCCATGCCAACTCGCGCAATTGTTCGTGCTTCTTGACTGAATCTGTCAAGCTGGAAGCAACTCGGAGGTGTTCGATAAGGACTCGGAGCTGCCTTTCTCCGCAACGCCCGCTCACTGCGCCGGCTTGATGAACGTCCCGTTCTGCAAATCCTTGAAGGCCTGTTGCAGCTCTTCGCGGGTGTTCATCACGATCGGCCCGTGCCACGCCACCGGCTCGGCAATCGGCGCGCCCGAGATCAGCAGGAACCGCACGCCCTTTTCCCCCGCCTGAACCGTCACCTCATCACCGCTGCCGAAGCGCACAAGCGTGCGGTTGCCACTCATGTCGCGGATGTTCAGTTCCTGGCCCAGCACTTCTTTTTCCAGCAGCACACCCGTCGGCGCGCTGGCATCGACAAAGGCGCCCGCCCCCTCGAAAACATAGGCAAAAGCGCGGCGATAGGTATCGACCGGAAAGGTCTTCTTCACTCCCGCAGGCACCGAGATATCGAGATATTGCGGATCGGCGGCAATCCCGTCGACCGGGCCGCGCTTGCCCCAGAACTCCCCGATGATCACCCGCACGCGGGTGCCGTCATCGTCGATGATTTCGGCAATCTCGCCCGAGGGCACATCCTGATAGCGCGGCGCGGTCATTTTCAATGCGCCCGGCAGGTTGGCCCAGAGCTGAAAGCCGTGCATCTGCCCGCTGGCGCTGCCCTTGGGCATTTCCTGATGCATGATGCCCGAGCCGGCGGTCATCCATTGCACATCGCCGGCGCCGAGGCTGCCCGTATTGCCAAGCGAATCCTGATGCTCGACCTCGCCGGCCAGAACATAGGTGATGGTCTCGATGCCGCGATGCGGATGCCACGGGAAACCGGGCGCATAATCTTCCGGCCTCTCGTTGCGAAAATCATCGAACAGCAGGAACGGGTCCAGCTCGGAGGGATCCTGAAAGCCGAAGGCGCGGTGCAGATGCACGCCGGCACCTTCCATCGCGGCGATGGCCTTGCGGGTTTCTAGTGTGGGGCGGATCGACATGGCTCACTCCCTGGGTTCGTGTCTCCAGAGGATATAGTGCGCCGCGCCCTGCGTCCAAATCCGCTTGGGCGAAGGGCGATTGTGCGAAAATGCAGGTTGCGTCAGCCAGCACCGTCCGGGCAGCCGAAGGGCACGAAGGTGCTGGCCATGCCTTCATTCATCGTCATCACCGTCAGCAGGTTGACCAAGTCGACCTCGCGCGCTGTTTCGGGGCAGATGTTGGTATTCGCCTGGCATCCGCCCGCGATGAACTCGGCGTTGCGGGCAAGGAAATCGTCGCGGATTCCACCTCGCCCCAGCATCTGCAAGGCCTCGGTCAACGCGCTGTCGTAGAGCACGCATTTCTGCGCGCTCCATGTCAGCCCTTCAAGGCTTTGCGACAGTGCCGCATCAGGCAAGGTGGTCAGCGCGCAGACAAGTGCGAGGGCAGGGGCCGTGGCCCTGCCTGCCGGAAGCAGCCGTTGTGAAACCTCTGTCATCGCTCAGCCTCGATCGGTTTTTCGGGCCGCGTAGCAAATCCGGCTGCCGCTCACAAGATCGCCCGGCCACCCGGCGCCTGGCGGCGGCGCGCCGATCACTCCGGCGTCGCGCCGCGCCACCAATCGGCGGGCTTGCGCCGCTGGCCACGCCTCCGATCGAGCCAGAGCGCCAGGCGGCGAAACCGCGACAGCGCCAGGCGCAGCCAGAGCCTGTGGCGCGCCCGGCGGAAATCGCGGTTGAACGGGCAAACCCTGAGACAGATCGCGCAGTCGCTGGCCATCGAGGCCCAGAAGCCAAAGCATTTCGCCGCGTCCGAGGTCCATTTTTTCACGCCGTGAATGGCCGACTTCCCTGGCGCGTCATAGCTCGGCGGGCCAAGGGGCAGCGCCTTCACCGGGCAGGCATCGGCGCATTTGCTGCAAATGTCGCAGAATTTTGCCACCCCGGGGCGCGCCGGCGCATCATGGGCCAGTGGCAGCGAAGTGAAGATCTTGGAAAACCGCAGGCGCGGGCCGAATTGCGGCGTGATCACCATCTGGTTGCGGGCATATTCGCCCAGGCCCGCCTGCACCGCATAGGGGATCGCCAGCCCGGTATCGTTCATCGAGGCAACCGCATCGTAGCCGAGATTGCGAATATAGGCCGCCAGCTGGATCACGATGGCGGCCTCATGCGAATATTCCCGCCCGGTCGCCGCGCCCGCCAGCGCCGAAGGATAGGTCGCAACCAGCCCCTCGTCCATCTCATGGCCCAGCACGATCACGCTTGTGATCCCCTCGGGCAGATCGTTGGGTGCGTCGGAGAAATCGCGCACATCGACGCGGGTGGCGTAGTGCCAGCGCTCGTCGACCGAGGTGATGCCGCAGAGATCGGCGCCGAAGAACCGCGCGATGCGCTTGATCTCGGCGGCCATCGCGGCGGGGTCGTCGATCTCCATCGCCTCGGGCGCCACCGGCGTATCGGCCTTGATCGGCGCCTGAAAGCCTTCGCGCACGCCCTCATGTGCCGAGCGCTCCGAGACCATGTCGGACACGATCCACGACGCATTGCGCAATGCGAAATCGCGCTGGGAAAAGCCATCGCCCCGGCGCGGCGCGGCTTCCATCCTGTAGGAGCGGAAAAACGCCTCGGTCTTGGGGGATTTCACCGTGTCGTCCCAGAATGCGCGGGTGAAAATGTCGTTGCGCTGGGTGAAACGGGTAAAATCGCCATTCACCTCGATGCCTGCATCGCTGTCGCCATCACGCTGGGGCGGAGAGTTGGAAGGCCATGCCATGCGGATCACGCTAGCCGGTGCAAAGGCGGCACACAATGGGTCGCATTTCGGCGGTTTGTCGAAGCGAAACTCGCCAAACTGAAGCGTAAATCAAGGGAGAACATACATGAAAATAGGCTTCATCGGGCTCGGCAATGTCGGGGCCAAACTCTCGGGCAGCCTGCTCAGGAACGGCACCGCGCTCAGCGTGCATGATCTCGATCCCGATCTGGTGGCCGGCTTTGTTGCCCGGGGTGCCGAGGTCGGCGGCAGCCCGGCCGAAATGATGCAGGCCTGCGACGCGGTGATTACCTGCCTGCCATCGCCTGCCGCCAGCGCCGCGGTGATGGACGAGATGCTGCCTCATGTCGGCCCGGGCAAGATCTGGATGGAAATGTCGACAACCGACGAGGCCGAGGTCAAGCGCCTTGGGGCCGAGGTGATCGCGCGCGGCGGTGCGGCGGTGGATTGCCCGGTTTCGGGCGGCTGTCATCGCGCCGCCACCGGCAATATCTCGATCTATACCGGCTGTGATCGCGCCACCTTCGAGCGCATCCTGCCGCTGCTCACCACGATGGGGCGGAGGGTGTTGCATACCGGCCCGCTCGGCTCGGCTTCGGTGCTCAAGGTGATGACCAATTACCTCGCCACCGGCCATCTTTTGATGCTGTGCGAGGCGCTGACCACGATGGCGGCGGCGGGAATGGATCTGGCCACCACATATGAGGCGATCAAGATCTCGTCGGGCACCTCATTCGTACACGAGACCGAAAGCCAGCTGATCCTGTCGGGCCATCGTTGTGTCGATTTCACCATGGACCTGGTGTTGAAGGATATCGGCCTGTTCCAGCAGATCGCCGAGCGCAACGCGGTGCCGCTGGAGATCTCGCCGATGCTGATCGCGCTGATGCGCGACGGTCAGTCCCGCTATGGCACCCGCGCCCAGTCGGACCGGATGATCGAACGGCTGGAGGAGGCCACCGGTCTCAACATCACGGCGCCGGGTTTCCCGACCGAACTGATCGACGACGAACCCGAAGAGCCGGGCTATGAGGTGATTGCAGCACGGTGAGGGGGCGGGGAACCGCGGCGCGGTTCAACCTGGCATTTTCGGCTCAGTGCGACCAGGGTTCGCGCCGGCTGGTGGCAAAGTTTTCGCCGTAGCCGCCGGGGCGGATATTGGCCTTGCGCTTGTGCGGTTCTGAAACCACTGCGTCGATGCCATGCTCGGCGGCATAGTCCAGCGCGGCCTGCTTGGTCGGAAACCGCAGCCGCACTTGCGCCTGGGTGTCGCCCGACGAGGTCCACCCCATCAGCGGATCGATATCGCGCCGCTCGGCGGGCGCGTGCTCCAGCACCCAGTGTTTGGTTTTTGCCGTTCCCGAAGACATCGCGGTCTTGGCGGGCCGGAAGATACGTGCAGGCATGGCAGGTCTCCAAATCTCGCCGCTCCGGTTTAACCGCAAGCCAACCTGCGCGGCAAGGCGCAAATGCGCCGCAGGCCTGTGATTCAAACAACACCTGACGGGAACTCAAACAGCAAGCGTTGATTGACGTTACGCCGCGGGGAACGAGGGGTTGGTGCGACGGCCCAAAGGCAACCAAGCTTGCTGCTTGCCTTGAAAGCCTAACAGTGACGTAAGGTCAACTTCAACAGCTATTCTACCCAGATAAGTGAGTTTTCAAGGTGTTTCACCAGCGCCGGCAAACCATTTCGATCAGTAACACGATATCAGAACGGTAAAGTCGGCGGCTTCTTGTGCCAGCTGCTCCGGCGCGATCGGCGCCTCGCGCAAGGATAGTTGCGGCGCGATGCCCTGTTGAAACAGGAACAGCCTGGCAATTTCGCCCCGTATTGCGAAATTCACGTTCTGGGCGATGTCGTCCATCCTCTCCGCCAGCCGCCTGGCGTTGAGCTTGGACACCACGACCCCGACAACCGCGCCCTTGCTGTCCACCACCGGCCCGCCCGAATTGCCCGGCTGCACCGGGGCGGAAATCTGCATCCTGGTTTCATCTCCGAGCAACCCCTTGAGCGAAGAAACTGCGCCACGCGTTACATTCAGGCCCGACAGCAATCCGTCGAGCGGATAGCCCACCACGGTTACATCGGAATTCAACGGCGCCGGAAACGGCGCAAACGTCGCAACCCGCGCCACAGTGCCCTCGCGGCGCAACAGGGCAAGATCCCAGGTCTCGCTCGCCGCCAGCACCTGCGCGATCTGCCCGGCGATCTCCACCCGCGCGCACCCCTCGACGACATGCGCATTGGTCAGCACATGCCCGTCTGCGGTGACGTAAAAGCCCGAGCCGCTGCCTTTTCGCCGCGTCGCGGCAGGGTCTGTCGATGCCCGCGGTTCTGGCCTGACCGCAGCCGGGTTGGGCTGGGTCGGCGGCGCGGCGGGTTTGTCCCTGTCCAGAAGCGCAAGCGTCGCGGCAATATTGCGATGAAGATAGCCATCCGTCTCGAACGTCACCGGCGCGGCGCGGCCTGTTGCGATGCTGGCCGTCATCGCCCGAAAGATCGCCAGATCCGATTGCCCGGCAGAGACCAGCACCGAGGACCAGCGGCCATCGATGAAATGCGAGCGCACATAGAGGCTCAGCCCTGCCCGCGTCACCACCGCACTCACCGCGTAGTCGGTCTTGCGCACCGAATAGGGCTCTCGCCCGGGCGCGGTCTGGTCGAGCACATAGCGATGGATGCGGTTCGCCTGGTCCGGTGTGCCTCTCGCCAGCGACATCGCCAGTGAACTATTGGTGTGATCAAAATTCAGGAAGGTTTCCGAGGGCGCGCCTTTTGCATAGGCGCCGAACGGAAACAGATAGGACATGCCCAGCCATTCGTTGAAATACATCTCCCAACGATCGCGTTCGAACGCCTCGAAGACACGACCGGCCAGGGCGGTCATATGCCAGTTTTGCGGCGGTGAGCCGAATTCGCGCATCGCATAGGCGCGCATCGCCCGGTCGCTGATCCGGCCCCAGTCACCATCCAGTAGCCCGTTGTAATCGCCTTCAAACGCTAGCGCGAGCTGCAGAAACCGCTTTTCCGCCCGGCTCAGCACCCCGGCGTGAAACGGCGCCGTCAGGGTCGCAGCGGGTTTCGGCACCGGCACCGGCTGCGCCGCCGCGCTGTGCGCCGGGTAGCGCCCGACCAACTGCAGATAGCTGCGCCCGGACGAGCAGATCGCATCGCCCGGAACCTGCCCACGCGCCTTCAAGCGCTCCAGCCGGTCTTGCGCCACGTCCCTGGCAATCACCGCGCCGGTGATCGCGAACCAGCCGTTGCTGCTGCGATAAATCGCCGTGTCGCGATCAGACCAGCGCGCCGCCACATCGGCCATCGCCTCCGCCGCGCTGGGCTTGGACGCCAGGACGATCACGCAGCGGTCGGGCGGGAAGAACCCCTGTGCCGAAGCGGCCGCCGCCATGAACAGCGCGCCTGAGGTTGCCAGAAGCTGTCGCAAACGCCACATGCCATGATCCTTCCTCAGGCAATGTTAATCAAATCCGATCCATCCTGCCAAGTTTGTCAGCACAATGGCGGGGGCCCCTCTTGAACAGGAACAAAATGTGATCAATCTAAGGGGTCAGCCCCGGAGAACCCCATGCCGCACGTCCATTCCGACAAATCCCTGCCGATGATGCACGCCTCGGCGCCGGATGTGAAAACCCGCGAAAAGCTGGAAGGCGGTAAGCGCTTCGTCATGCATACCGAGTTCGAAGCCGCTGGCGATCAGCCCACCGCGATCGCCGAACTGAGCGAAGCGATCAACGCGGGCGAGCGCAATCAGGTGCTCTTGGGCGCCACCGGCACCGGCAAGACCTTCACCATGGCCCGCGTGATCGAGGAGACCCAGCGCCCGGCGATCATCCTGGCCCCCAACAAGACGCTGGCGGCACAGCTTTACGGTGAGATGAAAAGCTTCTTTCCGGAAAACTCGGTCGAATACTTCGTCAGCTTCTATGACTATTACCAGCCCGAAGCCTATGTCGCGCGCTCCGACACCTATATCGAGAAAGAGAGCCAGATCAACGAACAGATCGACCGGATGCGCCACTCGGCCACGCGCGCGCTGCTGGAACGCGACGACGTGATCATCGTCGCATCGGTGTCGTGCATCTACGGCATCGGCTCGGTCGAAACCTATGGCGCGATGACCCAGGATCTGAAGGTCGGCTCGCAATACGACCAACGCGGCGTGATCGCCGATCTGGTGGCCCAGCAATACAAGCGCAATGACCAGGCGTTCCAGCGCGGCTCTTTCCGGGTGCGCGGCGACTCGCTCGAAATCTTTCCGGCACACCTTGAAGACCGCGCCTGGCGGTTGTCCTTCTTCGGCGAAGAGCTTGAATCTATTGTCGAATTCGATCCTCTCACCGGCGAGAAGACCGACACGTTCGACCAGATCCGCGTCTATGCCAATTCGCACTACGTCACGCCCAAGCCGACCATGCAGCAGGCGATTCAGAGCATCAAAAAGGAGCTGAAAACCCGCCTCGATCAGCTCGTCGGCGATGGCAAGCTGCTCGAAGCGCAGCGGCTGGAACAGCGCACCAATTTCGATCTCGAAATGCTCGAGGCCACCGGCGTGTGCAACGGCATCGAGAACTATTCGCGCTATCTCACGGGGCGCGCCCCCGGCGAGCCGCCCCCCACCCTGTTTGAATTCATCCCCGACAACGCCATCGTTTTCGCCGATGAATCCCACGTCTCGGTGCCCCAGATCGGCGGCATGTACAAGGGCGACTACCGGCGCAAGTTCACCCTCGCCGAACACGGCTTCCGCCTGCCGTCCTGCATGGACAACCGGCCCCTCAAGTTCGAGGAATGGGACGCGATGCGCCCGCAATCGGTGTTCGTCTCCGCCACGCCTTCCTCCTGGGAGCTGGAGCAATCCGGCGGCGTCTTCGTCGAACAGGTGATCCGCCCCACCGGGCTGGTCGATCCCCAGATCGAGATCCGGCCGGTCGACATGCAGGTCGACGATCTGCTCGACGAGGTTCGCAAGGTGGCGGCCAGGGGCTTTCGCACGCTGGTCACGACGCTGACCAAGCGCATGGCCGAGGATCTAACCGAATACCTGCACGAGCAGGGCATCCGCGTGCGCTACATGCATTCCGACATCGACACGCTGGAGCGTATCGAGATCCTGCGCGATTTGCGGCTCGGTGCGTTCGACGTGCTGGTCGGCATCAACCTGCTGCGCGAGGGCCTCGACATCCCCGAATGTGGGCTGGTGGCGATCCTCGATGCCGACAAGGAGGGTTTCCTGCGCTCGGAAACCTCGCTGATCCAGACCACAGGCCGCGCCGCGCGCAACGCCGAAGGCCGGGTGATCATGTATGCCGACAGGATTACAGGCTCGATGGAGCGCGCCATCGGCGAAACCGACCGCCGCCGCGCCAAGCAGGAGGCTTACAATCTCGAGCATGGCATCACCCCGGCGACGATCAAGAAGAACGTCGAGGATGTGCTGTCGGGCCTCTACAAGGGCGACACCGACATGTCGCGCGTCACCGCCAAGATCGACAAGCCGCTGCATGGCGCCAACTTGCAGGCGGTTCTGGAAGGCCTGCGCACCGACATGCGCAAGGCCGCCGAGAACCTCGAGTTCGAGGAAGCCGCCCGGTTGCGCGACGAGGTCAAGCGGCTGGAAGCGGTCGATCTGGCGATCGCCGACGACCCCCTGGCGCGGCAATTTGCGGTGGAGAAGGCGTCTGAGGCGGCGGTTGGCTCACGCGGGCGCTCAACCGCTGGTCGGGCCGGGCAGCATGGCGGGAATGTGAAGCGGAGGGGGAGGTAGTTAACTTGATGCCTTGTCGATGATACGTTCTATTTGTTTGTACCACCATGAGATAGCATTTAGGTAAATATCTCGCGCATCTTCGCCCTCCCAAGGTCCTGCCGTTAGAGGCCGAAAGAGATCAGTCGGCAGTCTGAAAGATCCGGCTTCGCCCTGCGTCTCGACATCAAGTAGAATTTCGTTTCCGCCGTAAACGCCAATCTCATATTCTTTGAGTGCCAAATTTCTCTGCTTTTCAAGAAATTCCGTAAAAATGGCGTGGCCACTGGAAGGGTCTTTCCATTCTTCAAACAGCTCAATTGATGCAGCCCGAATCTTAGGATCCCGCCCATCCACATTCCGCAGAACATGGCCAACCATGCGAATTAGCGCTAAAGCGCCAATCCATTTAACTCGCCAAATATTGGCGTCGTTTTCCTCTTCATCAAGAGCATTGTGCGCTCGGATGCAGTCATCGAGAACTGTTAAAGAAACTAACATTTGGGCCGCCTCCTTAAGGAACAAAGGTAACAATGTTTTGAGTTTATCTACATTCAGCGCGAGAGCCGCTGAGAGCGTTACCAACGCTCCGCCCGGCCCCGCCGGGCAGCGCCCGACCTCCCCCAGGAGGGCGCTTTTGCAACCCCTCGCACCACAACGCCGTTGCGGCTTTGCAGAGCATCCGCCTATCGCAAGCCGCTCAAAGCGCCCTCCAGGTCGGGCGCTGCCCGGCTTGGGTGGCACATGGTTTCAATCGGCGGATGGTGCGTGTGAACACGCACCCTACGGGGCTATTGACCCAGCCCCAAC
>CBDUGF010000083.1:0-16434 GCA_965366835.1 uncultured Rhodobacterales bacterium | reverse complement strand
CCCAGGTAATTGCGCCGCCTGCGGCGTCGCCCGTCTTGAGGGGTTGCGCCGCCTGCGGCGTCGCGGGGGGGGGGCGCCTCGCTGCGCTCGGCGCCCGGAACCCGCGCGGTCAGGGCCGGATAATCGGAATCGCGCCCGCTGAAAGCGGGAACCATCGAGTATTTTTGCCAAGAAAAAGGCCAAGCTGCGGCGCAACCCGGAGACAGCGGAGTCTGCCGGGCCCGCGGTGAGCCTTCCGGCAAAGACATCTTTCAAGCCCGCGCGCCGCGTGCTACCGAATGCCCCGCGACCCCTCTTGAAACAAGACAGCAGCGCGCTATGACCCTTCTCCAGATCACCTCCCTGCTGATCGTGCTGGCCGGCGCCTTCGGCAGCATCAACTACCTGTTCCTGCGCCTGCCTTCGGCGATCGGCATCATGATTGTCGCGCTGTTCGCCTCCTTCGGCGTGCTGGTGACCGATCTGATCTGGCCGCAATTGACCATTGCCGAAACCATGCGCAGCATCATCATCGGCATCGATTTCTCCGATGCGCTGCTCGAAGGCATGCTGGGGCTCTTGCTGTTTGCCGGGGCGCTGCATGTCAAGCTTTCCGACCTGCGCGCCGAGTGGCGGGTGGTGTTCCTGATGGCCACCCTGGGCATTGCGCTTTCGACGATGATCGTCGGCTTCGGCTTCGCCTGGCTCACCGGCGCGCCGATCCTGATCGCGCTGGTCTTCGGCGCGCTGATTTCGCCCACCGATCCGGTGGCGGTGCTGGGGGTGCTGCGCGAGGCCAATCTGCGCAAGTCGCTGGAAACCAAGATCGCCGGCGAGTCGCTGTTCAACGACGGCGTCGGCTATGTCGTCTTCCTGGTGCTGATCGGCCTCGCCTTCCCGCTGGGTGCGGGCGATGGCGGCGGGCATGGGCCGCAGGACAACGCGCTGCTCGGCGCCCTCACCCTGTTCGTGCAGGAGGCCGGGGGCGGCGCCGCGCTGGGCCTCGTTCTGGGCTGGCTCACCTTCCGGGTGATGCGCCTGATCGACGACTATTCGCTCGAGGTGCTGATCACCCTCGGGCTGGCCTTCGGCGGCTATGAGTTGGCCGTCTACCTGCATGTCTCGGCCCCGATCATGGCGGTCTGCGCCGGCCTTCTGATCGGCGATATCGGTGCCAAGCACGGCATGAGCGAAGAAACCCGGCTCTATGTCGATGCCTTCTGGAAGCTGATCGACGAGATCCTCAACGCGGTGCTGTTCCTGCTGATCGGGTTCGAGGTCTTCGCCGTGGCCTTCGAGATGGATTATCTCGTCACCGCGGTCTTCTCCATCGCCCTGGCGCTGCTGGCGCGGCTCGTCGCTGTGGCGGTGCCGGTCATGCTGCTGTCGCCGTTCCGCGCCTTCTCCAGGGGTGTGATCCCGATCATGACATGGGGCGGCCTCAAGGGCGGCATCTCGGTGGCGCTGGCGCTGTCGCTGCCCGAAGGCGAATGGAAGCCGATGATCCTGACGGCGACCTATGTCATCGTGATCTTCTCGATCGTGGTCCAGGGGCTCACCGTCACGCGCCTGGCCAATCGCGTCGGCCGCGAGCCCGATCTGGTGTGACCGGCACTCAAGCCAAGGCAGGCACGCCCCCTTCCGGGTGCCGCCTGCCTTCTTCGGTGAGGAACTGGGCTAACTGCCCTGAGGCAGCCTCAGGCCGCCTGTGACGCGCCCCGGCCCTGTCCGCCGCCACCGCCGCGGCGCCGCCGCGAGCGGCCACCCGAGGGTTTGCCCGCGCCGTTGCCCGACGGTCTGCCGCCGCCGCCACCACCGCCATTGCCGCGGCCCTTGGGCGGGTCGATATTCTCCCAGGCCCGCCCCGAAGCCACCGGGATCGGCATCTTCAGGATCTTCTGGATCGCCTTCAGCTCGCCCATCTCGTCGGGCGCGCAGAACGCGATCGCGGCGCCATCGGCCCCGGCCCGCGCGGTGCGCCCGATCCGGTGCACATAGTTCTCCGGCACGTTGGGCAGATCGAAATTGTAGACATGGCGCACCTGCGGAATATCGAGCCCGCGCGCCGCCACGTCCGTCGCCACAAGCACCCGGACCTTGCCGGATTTGAACTCGGCCAGGGCGCGCTCGCGCTGGCCCTGGCTCTTGTTGCCATGGATCGAGCCGGCGGCGAACCCGGCCTTTTCCAGATGTTTCTTGATCTTCTCCGAGCCGTGCTTGGTGCGTCCGAAGACCAGCGCCAGCTCATCGCGATGCCCGTCCAGCAGCTCGATCAGCAGGCTCAGCTTCTCGGCCTTGGCCACGAAATGCACCGCCTGGTCGATCTTGTCGGCCGGCTTGCCCGGAGGCGAAACCTGCACCCGCTCGGGATTGTCCAGGTAGGTCTGCGCCAGTTCCGCCATCAGCTTGGGCATGGTGGCCGAAAACAGCATGGTCTGGCGCGGTTTCGGCAACAGGGCCGAGATTTTGCGCAGGTCATGGATGAAGCCCATGTCGAGCATCTGGTCGGCCTCGTCGAGCACCAGGAAGCGGGTCTCGTTGAGCCGTACCGCACGCCGATCCAAAAGGTCGAGCAGCCGCCCCGGCGTCGCCACCAGGAGATCGGTGCCGCGTTCGAGCCGCTTCATCTGGCCGACAATCCCGGCGCCGCCGACCACGAGGTTGACCTTCAGCGGGCTGCCTTGGACCAGCTCGCGCAGGCTCTCGCTGATCTGCTTGGCCAGTTCGCGCGTCGGCGCCAGCACCAGGCCGTGCACCGCGCGGGGCGCAGGGCGCCGATCACTGGCGCGCATCTGCGCCACCAGCGGCAGGCCGAAAGCATAGGTCTTGCCGGTGCCGGTCTGCGCCAGCCCCATCACATCGCGCCCCGCCAGAGCCAGCGGAATCGCCTTCTCCTGGATCGGGGTCGGGGTTTTCAGACCCATCTCGGCCACCCGCGTAACAAGCTCTTTGGGCAGGCCCAGTTCATTGAAATTCGTCATATTATCCTTCCGGACGCGCCCGCCAAACGGACCGCGCCACATGCAAAAAGAAGAGCCACGCCCGATTGGCCGACTCCATCGTGGTTACGCCATCAAGCTGGGCCGAGGGGCCGAATGCCCGTCTCTGCCGCTCTGGCGTCTGGCCCCACGCGTGATTTTGGGAACATGATCGGCGTCTCTGGTTCGCTCCGGTTTACCCGGATGTTGCCTGGCTGCTCACGCGGCAGAAGACGTCGGTTGCAGGCCACATGGGGGTTTTGGCGCATGAAGTCAATGCGCAATGCCGCGGCGGGCGCAAATCAGCGGCTGGAAATCACCCCTCCCTGACGTTAAACCGGAGCCAACCACAAGGGGATCCGGGGCAAGGGCCATGAGCGACATCACCATCATCGCGCGCTGCGAGGCCAAGGGCCTGCGCATGACCGGCCAGCGCCGCACCATCGCCAGCGTGCTGGAAGAGGCCGATGATCACCCGGACGTGGAAGAGCTGCACAGCCGCGCCGCCGCGCGCGACGCCGGCATCTCCATCGCCACGGTCTATCGCACCGTGAAGCTGTTCGAGGAGGCGGGAATCCTCGACAAGCTGGAATTCGGCGATGGCCGGGCGCGGTATGAGGATGCCGAGCGCGAACATCACGACCATCTGATCGACATGAACTCCGGCGAAGTGATCGAGTTCGTCGATCCCGATATCGAAGCCCTGCAGGAGAAGATCGCCGAAAAGCTCGGCTACCGGCTCCGCGGCCACAGGCTCGAACTCTATGGCGTGCCCCTGAAAAAGCCTGCTAAGTAGCCCGGGCGCACGATTCCCCGTCCCGCGCGAAAGGCCCGCCATGCAATCCGACAACACCCGCGGCATCGCGCTGATGGTCCTTGCCATGGTGCTCTTCGCCGCCACCGACGCCTGCGTCAAGCTCGGCGCCGAGGCCATGCCCAAGGGCCAGGTGCTGGTCTTCCTCGGGCTCGGCGGCGCGCTGATCTTCTCGCTGCTGACAAAGGCGCAGGGCCACAAGATCATCGACCGTGATTATCTCGCCCCTGCCATGCTCATGCGCAATGGCTCCGACGTGCTCGGCACGTTCTGCTTTCTCACCGCGCTGTCGACCGTCGGCATCGCCCTGCCCTCGGCGATCCTCCAGGCGACGCCGCTGATGGTCACGGGCCTCGCCGTGGTGCTGCTCGGTGAAAAGGTCGGCTGGCGGCGCTGGGGCGCGATCCTCGTCGGCCTTTCGGGCGTGCTGGTCATCCTGCGCCCCGGCATGGCGGGGTTCGATCCCAATGCGCTCTGGGCGGTGGCCGGGATGCTTCTGCTGGCGGTGCGCGACGTGACGACCCGGATGATGCCGCCCTCCACGCCTTCCATTCGCATCGCCGCCTACGGCATGGGCACATTGCTGCCCGCCGGTGCGGTCGTGACGATGTTCCAGGGCGGCCCGGTGGCGATGAGCCTGCACAGCTCGGCCCTCATGCTCGGCGCCACCACGCTGGGCGCTCTGGGCTATTTCTGCATCATCCAGGCGATGCGCACCGGCGAGATCTCGGTGGTGGCGCCGTTCCGCTATTCGCGTATTCTCTTTGCCCTGGCCATCGGTTATCTGGTGTTCGATGAAAACCCCGATGCGCTCACCTATGTCGGCGCCACGATCACCATCGGGGCGGGTATCTATGCGTTCCTGCGCGAAGGCCGTGTCGCCCGCAAGGCGCCTGCCTGAGCGCAGTCAGGGAGAATGACCATGAAAACCAAGGCACGCGTGAAATGGGCCGAAGCCCGCACCTTCATCGGCGAGACCGAGTCGGGCCACAAGATCGCCTTCGGCGCCGCCCATGGCGACGACGGGCAAAAGCCCGGCCCCTCGCCGATGGAGCTTCTGCTGCTCGGCACCGGCGGCTGTTCGGCCTATGACGTGGTCCATATCCTCGAGCGCGGCCGCGAGCCGGTCGAGGATGTGGTGGTCGAGATCGACGCCACCCGCGCCGAGACCGACCCCAAGGTCTATACCGATATTCACATGCATTTCATCGTCAAGGGCCGCGGCCTGAGCCGGGAAAAGGTCGCCCGCGCCGTGGACCTCTCGATCGAGAAATATTGTTCGGCCAGCGCCATGATGGCCGCCTCTGCCACGCTGACCCACGATTTCGAAGTGGTCGACACCGCCTGATCCAGACCGCCCTGGCGCGCGCAATGCCGCCGTGGCTTTGACACCGCCAAACAGGCTTCGCCGCAGGGTTTCCTCGTGGCAACCGGCCCCTTCCTGCCGCCGGAGCCCTTGTGTCGCATCATCATTTCCCCGCCAGCGGTGGTATAATTGGCTGAAATGCACTGGCCACGGCGCGTGTCCGCGTTGCCTGGCTCCAGCGAAAAACGCGCAGAAGCACGCCTGCACAAGACCGCGATTTGGGGGTGTCCCACCATGCAAACACTGATCCGGTTCTGTCTGGCCTTTGTGCTGCTCACCGGCCTGCCCCTCCCTCGGGCACTGGCCGAAAGCCATGAGCCCGCCCCTCTCGAAGACGCACCCAAGCCCGAACCGGCAGACCTGCCCGATGAACGCGGGCGCTCGGAGCTTTACCACAGCGGCGATTACCGGATCTCCCGCCCCGGCGCGCCGACGCGCAGCAATTTCTACGCGCTCGGCGGCTTCCAGCCGGTTGACCCGCGCTGTTTTTCCGGGGTGCTGACCTGGGCGGTCGAAGCCCGGATTCCGGTCGGCGGCGGCGCCAGGTTCTACGAGGACGAACGCATCAGCCTGCGTCCGTCGGGCGCCGGAGAACGCTTCGGACACCGGCACAGATGGAACATCTCGTCCGATCCGGTCGAGCTGATGGGCATCGTCACCACCTCGGCAGGAGCCGGCTCGGGCCAGGCGCGCGTCGCGCTTTGGGTCAACATCGAGTATAACATCTACCGGCTTGTAGCCGATGTGCGGCCGCGCGCCGGCAGCTATCAGATCACCACGACCGGCGCCATGACGCGCACGGTCAGCGAAGACTTTCATTTCGGCTTTGGCGATCACCACTATTCCTATGTCGATCTCAGCCGGCTGGAAGCCGCCTCTGCCCACCCGGAAGTGGCCCAGGCCCTGCGCGACATCCGGGCGATGCTGTCCAGCCGTCCGCCCAATGTCTACATGGGGTTTTTCGATTGGCGCTATGACGAGGACGGCAATGCCGAGCGCGAGATCCTGATCGAAGATGAAGACCGGTTGGCGTTTGGCTGGGGCGTCAAGGGCGAGGGGCGCAGAGGCATCCATATCCAGATCACCTGCGAACCGATCCTGCGCCGCTACGAATCGCGTTGGGGCGGGCTCGACTAGAACGTTTCAGGCTAAACCGGACTCGAAATACGCGGCCTCTCGCGTGCCTCTCGAATGCGCATTTCGATCCGCATGCTTCAATGCAGACCTGAAACGCTCCTGGGTTGGAAAATACCGCGACAGTCCCGCGCACAGGTCAGCCCGCCCGGTCGCGCCGCGCCTGCGCCCTCTCGCGCGAATCGACCACATGCCGCCACCACGGGTTGGCCAGTTGCATGAACCAGGGCCAGCCGCCGATGTGATAGGGGCGGCTTTCCAGCCGGGTCTCGGCAAAGGCCGTTTCACCCTCTGCGTCGCCCAGCGCCCGCAGCGCCGCCTTGCGCCCCAGCCACGGGCTCAGCGCCACGCCATTGCCGCAATAGCCATAGGCGAAATGCACGCCGTCATGCTCTCCGACATGCGGGTTCATCGCGAAGGTAAAGCCGACAAAGCCCTGCCAGCTATGGCTGATCCGCCAATCCGCCGCTTCGGGCCAGATCTCGGCCATGGTGCGTTGCAGTCGCTTCGCCGCCGCCTCGGGGCCAATCGGAACCAACGCCGCCCGCCCGCCGAACAGGATCCGCTTGCCATCCGGCGAGGGGCGAAAATAGGAATGCCGCGCCCGGCTTTCCACCATCATCCGCCGCCCCGGCGCCAGCCGGTCGATCACCCCCGCGGGCAGCTCCTCGGTGGCGATGATGAAGCTCGGCACCCGGAAAATGCGCCGCGCCAGAAAGCGGTTCTCGGTGCCGGTATAGCCGTTGGTGGCCCAGACCACGCGCCGCGCCAGCACACTGCCGCGCGCAGTCTGCAAGCGGAAGCCCTCGCCCTCGCGCCGCAGCCCGCGCACCGCGCAATCGGCACAGATCGTCACCCCCGCCGCCTCGGCCCGCGCCCGCAAGCCATCATGCGCCAGCCGTGGCTGCACCGCACCATGATCAGGGTAGTAAAGCCCGCCGAAATAGAGCTCCGAGCGGATATGCGCCTGCATCTCCTCGCGGCTCAGCACCTCGATTCCCTGCGGCACCATGTCGTTCATCAATGCCGCCCGCGTCGCCATTTCGGCGAAATGCGCCCGGGTATAGGCCAGCTGCACCCGCCCGGTCGCCTGAAACGCCCCCGCCTCCTGATGCAAGGCGCGGCTATAGGCATAGGCGTCGCGCCCTTCGCGCATCAGCCGCTCCGACAGGTCCCGCCCGTAGGTTTCAAGCTCCCTGACAAAGGCCGGCCGGTGCGGTGCGCCGATCATCCCGCCATTGCGCGTGCTCGCCCCCTGCCCCGGCTGCCCGGAATCGAGCAGCACAACCTCCGCGCCTTTCTCCGCCGCCGTCAGCGCCGCCGACATGCCGGTAAAACCTCCGCCCACGACCGCCAGATCCGCCCGCCCGGGCAGATCGGCAGGCGGTGCGGCAGGCTCCGCAGCCGCCTCCCACCAATAAGGTGTCGTGATCAGTTTCATCCGGGCCAGCCTAGAAACCTTCTCCCGCCCGTGTCACGCGCCATTTGCCCCGCGTTTGCGCAAACACCGGGCCGCCCCCCTTCCCCTCGGGCCATGCGCGCTCTAAAAGCCGCGCAACCAGAGCATTTTCATATCCATTGAGGGACAGACCGCATGAGCACGATCATCGACATTCACGCCCGCGAGATTCTCGACAGCCGGGGCAACCCCACGGTCGAGGTCGACGTGATCCTCGAAGACGGCACCATGGGGCGCGCTGCGGTGCCTTCGGGCGCGTCCACAGGCGCCTATGAAGCGGTCGAGCGGCGCGATGGCGACAAGGCGCGCTACATGGGCAAAGGCGTTCTGGAAGCCTGCGCCGCCGTCAATGGCGAGATCGCCGATGAGCTGGTCGGATTCGACGCCACCGAACAGGTGATGATCGACGAAGCCATGATCGCGCTCGACGGCACGCCCAACAAATCCCGCCTCGGCGCCAACGCCATCCTCGGCGTTTCCCTCGCCGTGGCCAAGGCGGCGGCCGATTTCACCACCCAGCCCCTCTATCGCTATGTCGGCGGAACCTCGGCGCGGATCCTGCCGGTGCCGATGATGAACATCATCAATGGCGGCGAACATGCCGACAATCCGATCGACATCCAGGAATTCATGATCATGCCGGTCAGCGCCGGCAATATCCGCGATGCGGTGCGCATGGGCGCCGAGGTGTTCCACACCCTGAAAAAGGAGCTTTCCGACGCCGGCCTCTCAACCGGGATCGGCGACGAAGGCGGCTTCGCCCCCAACATCGCCAGCACCCGCGACGCGCTCGATTTCGTGCTGAAGAGCATCGAGAAAGCCGGCTACAATCCCGGCGAAGACATCCATCTCGCGCTCGATTGCGCCGCCACGGAATACTTCAAGAACGGCCAGTATGTTCTTTCCGGAGAAGGTAAAACCCTCTCTCCCGAGGAAAACGTCGCCTACCTCAAGGCGCTGGTTGCCGACTATCCGATCATCTCGATCGAGGATGGCTGCTCCGAGGATGACTGGGACGGCTGGAAAGCCCTGACCGACGCTCTGGGCGGCAAGATCCAGCTGGTCGGCGACGATCTCTTCGTCACCAACCCCGAGCGTCTGGCGCTGGGCATCGCGCGCGGTTGCGCCAATTCGATGCTGGTCAAGGTCAACCAGATCGGCACGCTCACCGAGACCCTGAAGGCGGTCGACATGGCGCACCGCGCCGGCATGACCAACGTCATGTCCCACCGCTCGGGCGAAACCGAGGACGCCACCATCGCCGATCTCGCCGTGGCCACCAATTGCGGTCAGATCAAGACCGGCAGCCTGGCCCGTTCCGACCGGCTGGCGAAATACAACCAGCTGATCCGCATCGAGGAATCGCTGGGCGAAGTGGCCGAGTATGCCGGGCGTTCAATCCTGAAATCCTGAGATGGCGCGCTAGCCGCCGCCTGTCCAAGGCGGCGGCCAGCGCGTTTTTCCAACCGCGCCAGGCCTCTAATCATCCAAGCGTTATTGGCGCGTGTCTGCGTTCCGCGCTATCGTATCTCCCATGAGCAATATCTCGATCCGCACCCCAAATAGCGAAACCGATCATGCGGCGATCCGCGCGCTCTGCCGCGGCTATCGCGCCAGCCTGGTCGAGGCCACGACGGATCGCCCACTTGCTGTCGAAAATGCTTACAAATCCGATGATTATGAGGGACTCCTCAGGCAGCTTCCGGTGCTGCACGCGCCGCCCAACGGCGCGCTCTTCCTCGGGTTTGTCGAGGATGTGCCGCTGGCCTGCGGGATGATGCATCAGATCGCGCCCGGCACGGTCGAGATCAAGCGGGTCTATACCGCGCCCCCGGCCCGCGGGCTGGGGCTGGGCCGGGGAATTGTCGAAGCGGCGATCGACCATGCCCGCGACAGCGGCGCCCGCCGCATGGTGCTCGACACCATGCGCCCGCTGGAGGCGGCGCAAAGGCTCTACGAGTCGCTCGGTTTCCGCCCGATCCCGCCGTTTTACCAGCTCGACCCGGAATGGGCCGATTACATCCTGTTTTTCGGGCGCGAACTGTGAGGGTCGAGGCGCTGATCTTCGACGTGTTCGGCACCTGTGTCGATTGGCGCAACTCGGTCGCGCGCGACGTGGCAAGGGCGCTGCCGGGCGTCGATGCGCTGGCTTTCGCCGATGCCTGGCGCGCCGAATACGATCCCGCCATGGAGCGGATTCGCGCCGGAAACCGCGGTTATGTCGCGCTCGATGATCTGCACCGCAAAAACCTGGCCCGTGTCTGCACCCGCTTCGGCGTTTCGCCTGACGACCCCGGCACGCTCAACAAGGCCTGGGAGCGGCTCGACCCCTGGCCCGACGTGGTGCCGGGGCTGAACGCAATGCGCCGAAGCCGCATCATCGCGCCCTGCTCGAATGGCTCGATCGCGCTCATGACCCGTCTGGCGCGCCATGCAAACCTGCCCTGGGATTGCATCCTCGGCGCCGAAATCGCGCGCGACTACAAGCCCAAGCCCGCGGTCTATCTCGCCGCCTGCGCCGCCCTGCGGCTCGATCCGGCGCAGGTGATGATGGTCGCCGCCCACAATGGCGATCTCGTCGCCGCCCGCTCCGCCGGGCTGGCCACCGGCTTCGTGCCGCGCCCGCTGGAATATGGCCCGGACCAGACGACCGATCTCGCGCCCGAAGCGGATTGGGACATGATCGCTAGCGATTTCAAGGCCCTGGCCGACAAACTGGCGTAGAACAGCCAGGCCCGGAGCCTTACTCGCCGCTGGTCACATCATGGCCATAGAGCCAGTCGAACTGCCGCATCATCCGTTCGGGGAACAGCCTCGCGCCGCCGCGCAGAAAGGTCTGGGCAGCAAACCGCAGCGGCGGGAATCGCAGATGGTATTTCCAGGCGTTGTCATTCGCCGTCTCGATCACCCGTTCAACCCGCTTGCGCCGCCGCTGCTGATAGCGCGACAGCCCCTCGATGAGGCTTTCGGCGCCCGACAGCGAATCCGCCAGCACCCAGGCATCCTCCAGCGCCATCGCCGCGCCCTGGGCCATGAACGGCAAGGTCGGATGCGCCGCATCGCCCAGCAGTGCCAGCGCCTCGCCATGCCAGTTTGCCGCCACCGGATGGCGAAACAGCCCCCAGAGATAGACCTCATCGACCTCGGCCAGAAGCGCGCGCACATCGGGGGCGAAATCGGCGAACGCGGCGCGCAGGTTGGCCGGATCGTCGCGCAGGTTCCAGCCCTCCTGCGCCCAGCTGCGCCGCTCCTCCACCGCGACGATATTGAGCAGGCTGGAATTGCGCAGCGGATAGCTCACCAGGTGGCGCCCCGGCCCCATATGCACATGCGCCTCCGGCCCGCGCCCCGCCGGATTGGGGATCAGCGCGCGCCACGCCACCTGACCGGTGAACATCGGCTCTTCCGGCCCGTTTAGCACCGGGCGCAGCCTCGAGTTCAGCCCGTCGGCACCGACGATCAGATCGGCGCGGCGCTCGCCGTCACCCGCGATATGGGCCACAGGACCGTTGCCGTTATAGGCATCGGCCACCCGCTCGACCCGCTGGCCGAGCTCGAATTCCACCCCGGCATCGCGCGCCCCTGCTTCCAGCACCGCGATCAGATCGGCCCGGTGGATGAAGTAATAGCTTCGATCGTCAAGCCGGGTGAGATCGAGCCGGGCAACCTCGGCGCCGCGAAAATCCTTCAGCAGCACCGCCCTTGCGCGCACCGCCCCGCCCTCGATCAGCGCCTGCTCGAGTCCGAGCGCGCGCAGCACCGCCATGGCGTTGGGGCTGATCTGAAGCCCGGCGCCGACCTCGGTGATCTCAGGCGCCTGTTCGATCACCTTGACATGCGCACCTTGCAGGGCCAGCGCGCGCGCCGCCGCCAGCCCGCCGATCCCGGCACCGATCACGGTGGGTCTCAATCCGTTCAGCATCCCGATCTTTCCATTTACGAAAAACGCCGGAGCCATTGCGCCCCGGCGTCGTTCACGTCTTCGTTGCCATCGCCGTCGGATCAGTCGTCGCGATGCACCTTCTCGCGCCGCTCGTGCTGTTCCTGCGCTTCCAGGCTCATCTTGGCGATCGGCCGCGCATCCAGCCGCTTCAGCGAAATCGGCTCGCCGGTGACTTCGCAATAGCCGTATTCGCCCTCGTCGATCCGGCGCAGCGCGCTGTCGATCTTGGCCACCAGCTTGCGCTGACGGTCGCGGGTGCGCAGTTCCAGCGCGCGATCGGTTTCTTCGCTGGCGCGGTCGGCCACGTCGGGAATGTTTCGGGTCTGTTCCTGCAAGCCTTCGATCGTGTCGCGGCTGCCGTCCAGAAGCTCTTCTCTCCACGTCATCAGCTTGCGGCGGAAATACTCGAGCTGGCGCTCATTCATGAATGGTTCATCTTCGGCCGGACGATAATCATCGGGTAGAAAGGATTCCGCTTTCATGTTTTTTCCCCTGGTTTTGCCAAGTTTGTTCATTGGCACCCCTCTTCTGTGCGCCTGCGTATTACTCCCCCCTCAAGCGATTGTCACTACCCGAAAAAGTGATTTGCGATAAACCTGAATCGCGGGTTGGGCGCGAAACCTGTGCAGCGCTCGAACGGCGCGCCGGGTTTGCTCTTTTGCCTGTCTGACAACAGGTCGAAACCCGTTCGCATCGCATTGCGGTGAATTTGCGTCTCGACTAGGGTGCCCGACGAAACCGAGACAATCGACTGGACGCAGAGATGAAATTCGAAGGCACCTCAAGCTATGTGGCAACAGAGGATCTGAAAATCGCGGTCAATGCCGCCGTGACGCTGGAACGCCCGCTGCTGGTCAAGGGCGAGCCCGGCACCGGCAAGACCGAGCTTGCCCGCCAGGTCGCCGAGGCGCTGGGCTTGCGGATGATCGAATGGAACATCAAATCGACCACCAAGGCGCAGCAGGGGCTTTATGAATACGACGCCGTGAGCCGGTTGCGCGACAGCCAGCTCGGCGAAGAGCGCGTGCATGACGTCAGCAACTACATCAAGCGCGGCAAGCTCTGGGATGCGTTCGATGCCGACGAGAAGGTGGTGCTGCTGATTGATGAGGTCGACAAGGCCGATATCGAGTTCCCCAACGATCTGCTCCAGGAGCTCGACAAGATGGAGTTCCACGTCTACGAGACCGGCGAGACCATCAAGGCCCGGCACCGCCCGGTGATGATCATCACCTCGAACAATGAAAAAGAGCTGCCCGATGCCTTCCTGCGGCGCTGTTTCTTTCACTATATCCGCTTTCCCGATACCGAAACGATGCGCGCCATCGTCGATGTGCATCACCCCGGCATCAAGGAACAGCTGCTTAGCACCGCGCTGACCCAGTTCTACGAGGTCCGCGAGACCCCGGGGCTGAAGAAGAAGCCCTCGACCTCCGAGGTGCTCGACTGGCTCAAGCTGCTGCTGGCCGAGGATCTGAGCGCCGACGATCTCAAGCGCGATGGCAAGAACGCCCTGCCCAAGCTGCACGGCGCCTTGCTGAAAAACGAACAGGACGTGCATCTGTTCGAGCGTCTGGCCTTCATGGCCCGCTCCCAGCGTTAGGCCGGTGGCGCGGTCCGGCGCAGGCGGCGTTGCCGGCCCCTCCTGGGCCTTTCGCCCGCGCCTGCGCCGCCTGGCTGCGCCCGGCGCTCTTGCGCTCGCCCTGCTCTGGCCCGGCGCCGGAGTCGCCGGCGAGAGCCCGGGTGTGCCACCTGGCGCGCTGCCCGGCGGCGTCTGCGGCACCAGCCGCGCCGATATCGCCGCTTGCGCCGCGATTCGCGCCCGGGTGCGGGTCGATCCCGCAACGGCGCCGTTTTCCATGGTCGGCAGGGTCAATTTCGCCGGCGCCGAAATCCGCTCGCATTGCACCGGCGTGCTGGTCTCCGAGCGGCTGGCGCTGACCGCGGCGCATTGCCTGTGGAACGCCGCGCGGGCACGCTGGATCCCCGAGGGCAGCCTGCGTTTCGTCACCGGATATCAACATGGCGAGGCCGGCGCCGTCGCGCGGATCAGCCGCGTCATCACCGCCCCGACACTCAGCCGCGCAGCCCCCTTCCGCAGCGCCCCGCCATTCGACTGGGCCTTGCTGGTGCTCGATACCGCGCTTGGCGCCAATGGCAATCATGTGCCGCTGTTTTCGGGCCGGCTGCGTCATGCCATGCCGGGCCGCGCCTACATGGTCGGATACGCCGGGCTGACCCAGCATGTGCTGACCCGCGCCGACGATTGCGGCCAACCCGTCACCGCCGCGGGGCGCCTGATGACAGCCTGCTCGGCGATGCCCGGCGATTCCGGTGCGCCGCTGTTCTGGCAGGGCGATGATGGTGTTGTGCTGCTCGGCATTGCCACCGCGGTGCACGGCACTTCGGGGCGCGTGACCACCGATTTCGCCCCATGGTTTCGCCTGCGCGACGCGCTCGAAGCCGAAATCGCCGCCGGAAACTAGCCGCCATGGATTTTCGCCTGCGCCCCGCCGCCCCGCACGAACTTGCCACGCTCTCGGCCCTTTGCCTGCGCTCCAAGGCGCATTGGGGCTATGATGCCGCCTTCCTCGCGGCCTGTCGCGACGAGCTTACCCTGACCGCGCAAGATCTCGCGCAGACCGCGCTTTGCGTCGCCGAATGCGGTGCTGTGCCTGCCGGGCTAGCGCAGGTCAGCCGCGATCAAGACCCCGCCGATCTGCTCAAGTTCTTCGTCGATCCGCCCTTCATCGGCGCCGGGCTGGGGCGGCGGCTGTTCGGCTGGGCGCTTGACGAGACCCGCGCCCAGGGCCGCAGCGCCCTGATGATCGAGGCCGATCCCGATGCCGAGGGCTTCTATCTGGCGATGGGTGCCACGCGCGTCGGCCAAGCACCCTCCGGGTCGATCCCGGGGCGCGTTCTGCCGCTGCTGCGGGTCGATCTCTGACCTTTCAGGCGCCCCCCGCCACCCGTTCGACCAGCTCCGGCTCCTCCGCGATCAAGCGCAACAGCAGCCGGGTCGAGCGGTCGGGCACGCGCCGGGATTGCTCCCAGTTGCGCAGCGCCGCCACGCTGAAGCCGAAGCGTTCGGCAAACCGCACCTGGCTCAGCCCCATGCGTTTGCGCAGCTTCTGGATGTCGGGCAGCGCGATCGCGTCGCGCGCGATATCCTCCAGCGGCTTGCGCCCCTCGATATCGGCGCGCATTTCCTTGCGGGCGGCGGCGTCGCGCCGTTGATCCCCGGTCTCGGTGCCGTTCGGCGCCACGCGCCTTTGTGCATTGCTTCTCATGTTTCCTACTCCCCTCCTTCAATCAACGCCCTGACCCTGGATTTCAGCACATCCATCGCTAAATCCCGGGCGATGGGCAGAACCTCGATCAGCTTTCGCGGCTTCCTGCGCATAGGCTTGATCCGCAGCAGATAGACCGTGATCCGGTCGGCCCCGAAATGGACCTCGAACTGCACCTGGAACTGGTAAAACGCGGTCTGGCGAAATCCGTTCTTGCCGACGCGCCCCTGGGCCGGGTCGCGCCTAAGCAGCATGATCATCTGCGCCACATGATCTTCCGACAAATACAGATGCGCCGCATCTTCCAGCGCCACACGGGTGCATTTGCAGACGATCTCGGTGACGTCGACCATGGCACTCATATACGCCATTGGCGTAGTCATTTCAAGGGGAAACTACGCCAATGGCGCAGCGTTTCACTCGGCCCGCGCCGCCGCCATGATCGGGCCGAAGCCCTTGCGCTGCAAGATCACGGCCACCGCCAGATCGCCCCGCGCCGGGGCTGTCAGCGTCAGCGGCCTTGCGCCGTCCCATTCGCCGATCACCTGCCAGTCGCGCACCACATTGGCATAGCTGAGCTTGCGCCCGGCATTCTCGCCGCGCCGGATATCGACACTGGCCTCGCGCTCGAAGCGCACCAGTTGCACCAGCATCGGCCCCGCGCCCTGCCCGCCACCGGCGCTGGCATTAATGGTCACCTGCCCGCCCGCGCGGCTGGCCTTCAGCGCAACCGTCTGCGCATGTTTCTGATAGGCGCTGATCAGGTCATTCACATCCATCGGATGGTTGCCCACCACATGATCGCGGCCCTGGATGATCATCTGCGGCGTATAGACCGAGCGGCGCTTGCCGGCCTTGGCATAGCCATGCTGGCGCCGGGTGTATCTGGGATCGGCGAAGACATCCTTCCAGCCGATGTAATCCCAGTAATCCACATGCAGCGACAGCGCGATCACATCCGCGCGCTTGGCCAGCTTGTGCAGGAAGGCATCCGCCGGCGGGCAGCTGGAACAGCCCTGGCTGGTGAACAGTTCGACCACGATCACCGGCTTCTCGGCATGGGCCGGCCCGGCCATCCCGATCCAGGCCAAAGTCATCCAGACTATCGCCGCCCAGGCGCTCACTCGCTTCATCGCCGGTGATTCCCCATTTTTCGGTCCTCGATCCCCATGTCCCTCCCCGTGTTTAGGCAGCACCGGTTGAAATAACCAATCAAGGTTTTGCGAGAATGCGGTGATCCGGCGGGTCGGGTCGCAGCGCCCTGGCTCCAATCCGGCGGGCGCGCCGCGCCTTCGATTGACACCCGCCGCAAGGCGTCCATGATGCGCCTCCGACCACACCGACCAAGAGGAGATCGCAAATGGCCGACACCTGGCTTCCCACCCTGCTCACCCCCGATCCGCAAAGCGGCTATGAACTGGCGGTCAAGATGTCGCGCGTCGCCGTCAAGATGACCCAGCCCGACGCCGCC
>CBDUGF010000082.1:0-16516 GCA_965366835.1 uncultured Rhodobacterales bacterium | reverse complement strand
GCGTCGCCCCGGCAGCCGGATGTCAGCCGGGCGACAGCCGGGAGTCACCCCCCCGATTCGCCGCTGCCCGGGCGCATTAACCCTTCGGAACGCTGGTGCAAGCTGCCATTAACCCGGCGGCAACCCGGCGGCGCTCTCGCTTGCCGCGACAACGCAGCGATTGACCATCCCCGCCGCATTGCCCTACAACACGGGGCACTGGCCCCCGGGGGAAATGATGGACGGCGAAAACCAAGCAACATCAACCGATTGGGGCCCGTTCGGCCGCCCGCTCTTCCAGGATCCCTCGGCCCGCGCGCTGAGCCGCGTCGGCGTGGTCGATGTCGGTTCCAACTCGGTGCGCCTGGTGGTGTTCGATGGCGCGGCCCGCTCGCCGGCCTATTTCTTCAACGAAAAGATCATGTGTGCGCTCGGCGACGGCCTCGCCGAAACCGGCCGCCTCAACCCCACCGGCCGCATCCGCGCCCTCTCCGCCATCCGCCGGTTTCAAAGGCTGGCTGAGGGCATGGGCACAGGCCCGCTCACCGCCGTGGCCACAGCCGCCGTGCGCGACGCCGAAGACGGGGTCGAGTTTCGCGATCTGGTCGAGGCCGAGACCGGTCTCAAACTGCATGTCATCGACGGGCGCGAGGAGGCCCGGCTCTCGGCGCAGGGCGTGCTGCTGGGCTGGCCCGGCGCCTACGGGCTGGTCTGCGACATCGGCGGCGCCTCGATGGAACTGGCTGAAATCAATGGCGGAATGGTCGGGCGCCGGGTCAGCTCGCGGCTTGGGCCGCTGCAACTCAGGAACATCAAGGGCGGCAAGAAAGGCCGCAAGGCCCATGTCCAGGCGATCCTCGCCGAACTGCATGCCGAGATGGGCGAACAGCACAATCGCCTGTTTCTCGTCGGCGGCTCCTGGCGCGCAATCGCCAAGATCGACATGGACCGGCGCGGCTATCCGCTGCATGTGCTGCATGAATACCGGATGAGCCGCAAGGCCGTCTCCGCCACCGCCAGCTACATTGCCCAGAACGACATGGAAGAGCTGCGCAATCGCTGCTCCATCAACAGCGCGCGCATGGCGCTGGTGCCGATCGCCATCGAGGTGCTGCGCGAAGTGGTCAAGACCTTCCGCCCGCGCGACATCGCGATTTCCTCCTACGGCATCCGCGAGGGCATGCTCTATGAACAGATGCCGCAACGCCTGCGCGATCGCGACCCGCTGATCGAGGCTTGCCGATTCGCCGAGGCCAAGGATGCCCGCCTGCCCGGCTTCGGGCGCACGCTTTACGAATTCATCCAGCCGCTGTTCAAATCCGCCACCCCCGAGCGCCGACGCCTGATAAAAGCCGCCTGCCTCCTCCACGACGTCACCTGGCGCGCCCATCCCGATTACCGCGCCGAGGTCTGTTTCGACAACGCCACCCGCGCCAACCTCGGGGGCCTGCGCCATTCCGAGCGGGTGTTTCTCGGCCTGTCGCTGCTGCACCGCTATTCCAATTCGCGCAAGGGCACGCGCTTTGACTCGCAGTTCAGCCTGATCTCGGAGGATGAACAGACCGCCGCCGAGGTGATCGGCAAGGCGATGCGCTTTGGCGCCATGCTGTGGCTGAAAAAAGACGCCGAGCTTGGCCGCCTCAGGTATTTCCCGAAGAAGAAGCTCCTCGAGCTCAGCCTGTCCGAACAGGCCGCGCCGCTATATGGCGAAGTTGCCGAGGCCCGGTTTCAGTCGCTCGCCGATGCGCTCGGCGCGCAGCCCGTGGTGCACATGCCGGGCTAGGGCCGGATCCGCGGCCGTTCCGGGCAAGGAACGCGTTTGACGCGCAATCCGATCCCGATCACCCGCCATCCGGGCAATTTTCTGCCGATCTTTCCCCGCGAGCCGCCGGCTTTTGTACTTTTTTCTTGATTTTTTTTCTGCCCTTCCGAATATCGGAGCCGCGACGTTACCACTATCGAACACTGCTCCTACACGGCCCAGTCAATCGATTCTGCACTGACTACGCCGACCCTGCAGCACTTCCGCGGGCAGGACATGATAGGAGATAGAGACGATGGCTACTGGCACCGTCAAATGGTTCAACACCACCAAAGGTTATGGCTTCATCGCGCCCGATTCGGGCGGCAAGGATGTGTTCGTGCACATCTCGGCTGTCGAGCGTTCGGGCCTGACCGGCCTGGCCGACAACCAGAAAGTAACCTTTGATATCGAGCCCGGCCGCGACGGCCGCGAAGCCGCGATCAACATCGCCCTGGCCTGAACCAGTCGCGATAACGGCAAAAGACGGGCGCTCCTTCGCGGGCGCCCGTTTTCATTCCGGCAACTCGTCCTGCCGCTGTTTTCTTCGCCACCACCACAGCACCGGCGCCAACAGCACCCGCCCCGTTCCGGTCAGCACCGGATGGGCATTGCGGATCATCCTGCCGGCATAGCGATCGGCCTCGCGTTCCTGTTCCGCCACCTGGCCAAACTCGACATGGCCGCAGGCATGATGGCCAACCTCGTGGTAAAAGGTGAACTCCCGGCTCAACCGGCGAAACCATCGCGGCCCCCTCTCCACGCCCGGCCAAACCAGCACAATACCCGAAAAGAACAGGTTGTAGCGGCCCAGGTAATCCATCCCCGGCAGATGGGCGATCACGTCGATCCGCGTCACCCTGGTCAGGTCGAGCCCGGGTGTTTCGCACCACTTGGCGATCTCGCCCGCAATTGCTCCCGCCCCTTGCAGATCGGGCGCAACATGAAGCGGCACGCCCGGCCCCACCTGCCGAACCGCCTGGTCCTGCAGCCGCCCGACCATCATCGCGACCGTGCGACGATGCATGGGATGCAGCGCGCGGTCCCGCAACCCATTGATCGCGCGTGAGAACGCCACGCTGTCCAGCTCGCTCAACAGGGCCAGCAACACGCCCAGATAGGCTCAGGCCGGACCTTTGGGCGGTTCGGTCCACACCTCGCTCGCCAGCCTCGCCTCGATCAGCGGTACCGCCATCGCACCCTCGCCCAACAACGCCCGCCAGGCGTCTCGCACGGTCTCCACGTGGTCGCTCGAAATGCCCCGCATCAGACGGGTCAGTTCGGCCCCGGCGCCATCGCTCACGGCCCGCTCCAATCCACATCCTCCGCCTCTTCGATCGCCAGCCGCCCTTCGGGCCAGGGCCGGCACAATGCCCGTGCCTCTTCCTCGCTGCCCTCCAGCCACACCGCCACATCCTCCGGCCGCAACAGCACCCCCATCCGGTGATGCACCTTTTCGACATCGCCATTGGGCGCACAGGTCACCGTCGCCACCTGCGCCAGTTCCTGTCCTCCCGGCGCTTTCCAGACATCCCAGATCGCCGCAAAAAGTAGAGGTGAATCATCCGCAGACCTGATCCGCCACGCGGTCTTGCGGCGCTTTTCCCCGGTCCATTCATACCAGCCGTCCACCGGAACGACGCCACGCCGCACCCCCTCGAACGCGCTTTTGTCAAACAGCGTTTCCGAGCGTGCATTGATGATCGTTTCCATCACCGGACGGCCACGGGCATTGACCCGCCCCACCGGAATCAAGCCCCAGCGCATGGCGCGCCAGCCACTCGAAGTCAGGGTGACAAGCTCCTGCCCCGGCTGGATATTCCGCCGCACAGTCTGCTCCGGCGCGCCGGGGAATCCGACCCGATCGGCAATCTCCTGCATCGGTCGCTCCAGAAACAACCGTCCCGGCATCGCCCCGCCTCACCGCGCCCGAATGCGGGCTACCAGCGCGCGCAGGTCCGGCCCGATTGCGCGCACGATCCGCTCCACCCCCTCGGCGTTGGGGTGAATGCCATCGGCCTGCATGAAGCGGCGCATTTCCGCCCGGTCCTGCCCCAGCCCGGCAAAGAAATCGCGATAGAGCGCCGCGCCATATTCTTCGGCCAGATCGGGCCAGATCGCCTCGAACTCCGCCTTGTAATCGGGCCCGTAATTCGCCGCCACAGGCACTCCCACGAGCAGGATTTCCAGCCCCCGTGCCCGCGCTGTCTCGACCATCTGCGTCAGGTTCTCGCGCGCCACGCTGGGGTCGACGCCGCGCAGGATGTCGTTGCCGCCAAGCTCGATGATGATGCCTTGCGCCGCTTCGCTCAATGTCCAGTCAAGCCGCGCCAGCCCGCCCGAGGTGGTATCCCCCGACACGCCCGCGTTGACGATCTCGACCGCCTCGCCCTGCGCCGCCATCCAGGCCCGCATCACCGGCACGAAACCTTCCTCCTCGGGCAATCCATAGCCCGCGGTCAGACTGTCGCCAAACGCGATCAGCCGGACTTTCTCCGCCGTCCCCGCCGCCGCCTGTCCGGCCAGCAACAAGGCGAAAAACACTGCCGCCAGCGCCTTGCGCATCGCCAGCTTTACCCCATATGTCCTTGATATATTTCTCATCGGGCCTCTTATCCATGTCGTCAGCCGCACTGCTTCGCCTCCAAGATGTGTCCTTGTCGCTAGATGGCAATGCCGGTCGTGTCGATATCCTCCATGGCATCACCCTTGATGTAAACAGCGGCGAGACGCTGGCGCTTGTCGGCCCGTCAGGTTCGGGCAAATCATCGCTGCTGATGCTGATGGGCGGGCTCGAGCGCGCCAGCTCGGGGCAGATTTCCGCCCTGGGCCAGGATCTCTCGGCCATGTCCGAAGATGCGCTGGCCCGGTTCCGCCGCGATCAGATGGGCATTGTGTTCCAGTCGTTTCACCTGATCCCGACCATGACCGCACTGGAAAACGTCGCCACTCCGCTCGAGCTTGCCGGACATCGCGACGCCTTCGCGCGCGCCGCCGAGGAGCTCGCCGCCGTCGGCCTCGCCGCACGCGCCGATCACTACCCGGCGCAGCTTTCGGGCGGCGAACAGCAGCGCGTTGCTCTGGCCCGCGCCTCGGCCCCGCGCCCGGCGATCTTTCTCGCCGACGAACCCACCGGAAATCTCGACAGCGCCACCGGCGCCCAGATCATCGAACAGCTCTTTGCGCTGCGCGCCGCCCATGGCAGCACGCTGGTTCTGGTCACCCACGATCCCGCCCTCGCCGCGCGCTGCGACCGGGTATTGCATCTGCAAGACGGGCGCATCGCCGAAGCCGCCGCCGCCGAGGCCGCGCAATGACCCTGCCGCCCCGACCTGCCCGGATGTCACCCCGGCGCGCCGCCCAAACCGCTGAGCAGGCTTGCGCATGAGCCTTGCCCAATCCGCCCGCATCGCCCGGCGCGAGCTGCGCGGCGGCCTCGGCGGCTTTGCCATCTTCCTGTTCTGCCTGGCGCTCGGTGTCGCCGCCATCGCCGGCATCGGCTCGGTGCGCGCCGCGATCGAGGCCGGGTTGGCGCGCGAAGGCGCCGCCCTGCTCGGTGGCGACGCCGAAATCGAACTGACCTACCGCTTCGCCGAAAAGCCCGAGCTCGCCTGGATCAGGGCCAACAGCACCGCCCATTCCGAAATCGCCGATTTCCGCTCGATGGCGGCCTTCGGCGAGGACAGCGCGCTGACCCAGGTGAAAACCGTCGATGCCGCCTATCCCCTCCTCGGCCAGGTCGCGCTCGATCCGCCGATTCCGCTGGCCGAGGCACTGGCGGTGCAGGACGCCCTTCCCGGCGCGGTGATGGAACAGGTTCTTGCCGACCGCCTCGGCCTCACCCCGGGCAGCGAATTCACCATCGGGGGCCTGCCGTTCCGGCTCTCCGCGATACTCCTGCGCGAACCCGACAACGCCACCGGCGGCTTCGGCCTCGGCCCGCGCACCATCGTCGCCACCTCGGCCCTGAAAGACACCGCCCTGCTCTCCCCCGGCACGCTGTTCGAAACCAGATACCGCCTCCGCCTGGCGCCCGAGACCGACCTCGCCGCGCTCGAGAAAGACGCGCGCAAGGCTCTCGAAGGTTCGGGGATGCGCTGGCGCGATGCCCGCAACGGCGCGCCCAACGTGGCTTCATTCGTCGAGCGGCTCTCGGCCTTCCTGATCCTGGTCGGGCTCTCGGGCCTCGCTGTCGGCGGCGTCGGCGTCTCGGCGGCGGTGCGTGCCTATCTCTCGGGCAAGACCGGCACCATCGCCACCCTGCGCAGCCTCGGCGCCACCAACGCCACGATCTTCATGGCCTATGCCTTGCAGATCGCCGCGATCTCGGCGGTCGGCATCGCCATCGGGCTGTTGCTCGGCGGGTTGATCCCGCTGCTGCTCGCCCCCCTGCTGCAAGCCCGCCTGCCGGTTCCGGCGGTATTCTCGCTCTACCCGGCGCCGCTGCTCGAAGCCGCGCTCTACGGGTTTCTCACCGCTGCGCTCTTTACCCTCTGGCCGCTGTCGCGACTCGAACGCATCCGCGCCGCTGCACTGTTCCGTGATGCGTTCTCCGGAGCGCCCTCCCTGCCGCGCGCCCGCTACATCTTCGTTACCGCCCTGCTGCTCGCGTCGCTCGTCGGCGCGGCGGCGCTGTTCTCCGGCTCGCTGACACTTACCCTCTGGACCTTCGCCAGCCTCGCCGCCGCGCTCGCCGCGCTGGCCCTCGCCGGCCTCGGCGCGCGCGCCCTGGCGCGCCGCCTGCGCCGCTTCTCGCGCGGCCGCCCGGCGCTCCGCTGGGCGCTCGCCGCGATTTCCAGCCCGCGCTCGGAAACCCTGCCGGTGGTGCTCTCGCTCGGCCTCGGCCTTTCTGTGCTGGCCGCGGTCGGCCAGATCGATGGCAACCTGCGCGGTGCCATCGCGCGCGACCTGCCCAAGCTGGCGCCGTCCTATTTCCTGATCGACATCCGCAAGGACCAGATGCCCGAAATCCTGGAGAGCCTCGGCACCGATCCCGCGGTGACGCAAATCGAAAACGCGCCGATGCTGCGCGGCGTGCTGGCCCGGATCAACGGCCGCCCGGCGCGCGAGGTGGCGGGCGATCACTGGGTCGTGCGCGGCGACCGCGGCATCACCTATGCCGCCGACCTACCCGAAAACACCCGCCTCACCGCCGGGCAATGGTGGCCCGAGGATTACTCCGGCCTGCCGCTGGTCAGCTTCGCCGAAGAAGAGGCGCTCGAAATGGGCCTCAAGCTCGGCGACACGCTCACCGTCAACGTGCTCGGCCGCGACATCACCGCCACCATCGCCTCGCTGCGGGCGGTCGATTTCTCCACCGCCGGCATGGGTTTCGTCATGGTGATGAACCCGGCCTCGGTCGCCGCCGCCCCGCATGGCTTCATCGCCACGATCTATGCCGCGCCCGAGGCCGAGGCCCGCATCATCCGCGACCTGTCGCGCGCCCATCCCAACATCACCGCAATCCGCGTCAAGGATGCCATCGCGCGGGTTTCCGAGATGCTCTCGGCCCTGGCCGCGGCCACTGCCTGGGGCGCCTCGGCGACGCTGCTCACCGGCTTTCTGGTGCTGATCGGCGCCGCCGCCGCCGGCGCGCCTGCCCGCGCCCACGAAGCGGCGCTGCTGAAAACCCTCGGCGCCACGCGGGCGCGCATCCTCACGAGCTTCCTGGCGCGCGCCGCCCTGCTGGGCCTCGCCGCCGGCGGCGTGGCGCTTGGCGCCGGGCTGGCGGGCGGCTGGGCGGTCAGCCATGTCATTTTCGAGACCGGCTTCGCCGTGATCTGGCCCGCCGGGCTGGCCATCGTGCTGGGCGGGGTCGCGGCAACGCTCCTGGCCCAGGCCGGGTTTGCCGCCCGCGCGCTCGCCGCGCGCCCCGGCGCCACCCTGCGCGCCCGGGAATAACCGCTTGCCGGGCGCGCGCCCGAATGGCATCCCCTTTGCAAACCCATTCACAACAGCGGTGCCATGCCCAGCCAAACCCTGCCTCAGCCCGCCACCCGCCTCACCGAGGCCCAGCAATCCAGCCTAGTCCAGATCGTCCGCCGCGCTGCCCGCGCCGAGATCCTGCCGCGCTTTCGCAACCTGACCGAAGGCCAGATCTCGGCCAAGTCAGGCCCCGCCGATCTGGTCACCGAGGCCGACACCGCCGCCGAAGCAATGATCGCGCGTGCTATCCTGCGGCTGTTTCCCAATGCCACGGTTCTGGGCGAAGAGACCGCGTCGCACGATCCCAAATCGCGCGAAAAGGCCGCCTCAGCCGAACTGGCCTTCATCATCGACCCGGTCGATGGCACCTGGAATTTCGCCCATGGCGTGCCGCTTTTCGGCGTGATCCTCGCCGCCACCCGCTTTGGTCGCCCGATCTTCGGCCTGCTCTACGATCCGATCACCGACGACTGGATCACCGCCGCCGAGGATGGCCCCGCCCTGCAATCGGAAATCGCCACCCCGTCGCGGCGCCTGTTCACCTCCCATGGCGGCGCGCTCGGCGATCTCTCGGGCCTCGTCCATGTCTCGCTGATGCCGCCCGCCGACCGCGAAGCCTTCGCGCCCCTGATCCCCGGCTTCGCCCGGATCAGCTCGATGCACTGCTCGTGCCATGAATACCGCCTGATGGCACAAGGCGCTGTCGATTTCGTGCTCTCGGGCAAGCTCAACCCGTGGGATCACGCCGCCGGCGCCTTCCTCACACAGCGCGCCGGTGGCGTGTCTCGTTTCCTCGACGGCACCGACTACGACATCGCCCGCAGCGAAGGCTACCTTCTGTGCGCGTCCGATGAGGCGACCTGGCAGACGCTGCGTGACACATTCGCGCCTGTGCTGCTGGACATGGCCTGACGGGGGGGCGCGGCCCCCAGACCCCCGGGATACTGGTGGCAAGATGAAGAAGGGTCACACCCCAGCTTCATCTTGCCTGAAAATATCCCCGCCGGAGGCTCCCACGCCATCAGCCCACCCAGCGGCCCGAGTTGGTTACTCCGCGGCCTCGCCATAGGCTTCCACCGGCGGGCAGATACAGACCAGATGCCGGTCGCCCCAGGCATTGTCGACCCGGTTGACCGGCGGCCAGTATTTGTCGACCCTGAAGGCGCCGGGCGGAAAACAGCCCGCCTCGCGGCTATAGGGCCGGTCCCAGTCCTTCACCAGGTCTTCCATCGTGTGCGGCGCGTTCTTCAGCGGATTGTTCTCACCGTCGATCTTGCCATCCTCGATGGCGCGGATTTCCTCGCGTATGCTCAGCATGGCGGTGCAGAACCGGTCGAGCTCGGCCTTGGTCTCGCTCTCGGTCGGCTCCACCATCAGCGTCCCGGCCACCGGCCAGCTCATCGTCGGCGCGTGAAACCCGTTGTCGATCAGCCGCTTGGCAATGTCGTCCACGGTCACACCGGCGCTTTCGGCAAAGGGCCGCGTGTCGAGAATGCACTCATGCGCCACGCGCCCGCCCGGCCCCTTGAACAGCACGTCAAACGCCCCTTCCAGCCGCTTGGCGATATAATTGGCATTGAGGATCGCCACCCTGGTGGCCTGGGTCAGCCCGGCGCCGCCCATCATCAGGATATAGGCATAGGAAATCGGCAGGATCGAGCCCGAGCCATAGGGCGCCGCGCTCACCGCGCCGGATTTCTCCGGCAGATGCGGCACCAGATGCTCCTTCACCCCGATCGGTCCCATGCCCGGCCCGCCGCCGCCATGCGGGATGGCGAAGGTCTTGTGCAGGTTGAGGTGGCTGACATCCCCGCCCAGATCGCCGGGGCGGGACAGCCCGACCATGGCGTTGAGATTGGCGCCATCGATATAGACCTGCCCGCCATGCTCATGGGTGATCTTGCAGACCTCGATCACCGTCTCCTCGAACACCCCGTGGGTGCTGGGATAGGTGATCATGCAGCCGGCCAGGTTCTCCGAATGCTTGTCGGCCTTGGCGCGGAAATCCTCGAGGTCGATATCGCCATTGGCCGCCGATTTCACCGGCACGACATCCCAGCCCACCATGTTGGCGCTGGCCGGGTTGGTGCCATGCGCGCTCACCGGAATGAGGCAGACCTTGCGATGCCCCTCGCCGCGCCCCCTGTGATAGGAGGCGATGGTCAGCAGCCCGGCATATTCGCCCTGCGCGCCGCTGTTGGGCTGCATCGAGAAATCGTCATAGCCGGTGATCTGGCACAGCTTGTCGCTCAGATCCCCGATCAGCTCCTTGTAGCCAAGCGCCTGATCCTCGGGGCAGAACGGGTGCATCAGCGCGAATTCGCGCCAGCTGATCGGCATCATCTCGGCCGCCGCATTCAGCTTCATCGTGCACGAGCCCAGCGGGATCATCGCCCGGTCGAGCGCCAGGTCGCGATCCGCGAGGCGGCGCATGTAGCGCATCATCTCGGTCTCGGCGCGGTTCATGTGGAACACCGGATGGGTCAGGTAGTCGCTGGTGCGATGCATCGCCTTGGGCACCCGGTATTCCGGGGTGAAATCGTCGTCGGCGCGCAGGATGCCGAAAGCTTTCCAGACCCGCTCGATATCGCCCGTGCGCGTCGCCTCATCCAGCGATATGCCGACCCTGCGCTCGCCCACGCGGCGCAGGTTGACCCCCTCGTCGACCGCCGATTTCATCACCGCCGCCTGAAGCGGGCCGACATCCACCGTAATGGTGTCGAAAAACACCTTGGGATCGACCTTGAAGCCGTTCTCTTCCAGCCCCTTGGCCAGCCGCACGGTCTTGCGGTGAATCCGCTGGGCGATGGCCTTCAGCCCCTTGGGCCCGTGAAACACCGCATACATCCCCGCCATCACCGCCAGCAGCGCCTGCGCGGTGCAGACATTGCTGGTCGCCTTCTCGCGCCGGATATGCTGTTCGCGGGTCTGCAGCGCCAGCCGATAAGCGCGGTTGCCATGGCTGTCGATACTGACCCCGACAAGCCGCCCCGGCATCGCCCGCTTGTGCGCCTCGTGACAGGCCATATAGGCCGCGTGCGGCCCGCCATAGCCCACCGGCACGCCGAAACGCTGGGTGCTGCCCACCGCGATATCGGCCCCCATCGCGCCCGGTTCCTTGAGCAGGGTCAGCGCCAGGATATCCGCCGCAATGATGGCGATCCCATTGTTTTCATGCAGCTTTTCGATCTGCGGCGTGAAATCGCGCACATGGCCATAGGTGCCGGGATACTGGAACACCGCGCCGAATACCTTCTCGGGATTCATCTTGTCGGGATTGCCCACGATCACCTTGATACCCAGCGGCGCGGCCCGGGTCTGGATCACCGCGATGTTCTGCGGATGGCAATCGCGGTCGACGAAAAACGCCGTCGCCTTCGATTTCGCCACCCGCTGCGCCATGGTCATCGCCTCGGCGCAGGCCGTGGCCTCGTCCAGCAGCGAGGCATTGGCAATCTCCAGCCCGGTGAGATCGCTCACCATGGTCTGGAAGTTCAACAGCGCCTCCAGCCGGCCTTGCGAAATCTCCGGCTGATACGGGGTATAGGCGGTATACCAGGCCGGGTTTTCCAGGATGTTGCGCTGGATCGCCGGCGGCGTCACCGTGCCGTAATAGCCCTGCCCGATCAGCGATTTCAGAACCTTGTTCTTGCCCGCCGTCATGCGCATGAAATGCAACAGCTCGCGCTCCGATTTCGCCCGCCCGAATTCCAGCGGCTCCTTCTGGCGGATCGCCTTCGGCACGGTCTGGTCGATCAGCTGATCCAGCGTGTCGACCCCCAACACCTTCAGCATCTCGTCCATTTCCTCGGGCGAGGGGCCGATATGGCGGCGGTTGGCGAAATCGTAAGGCAGGTAGTCGGTCGGTTCGAACGGCATTTCATATCTCCCGGCAGCGCAGGCTGGCATCGCCCCTGCTTCCTCTGACCACAAATATCCCCGCCGGAGGCATCCGGATTTTCGCAGAAAATCCGCCGCGCCCCGACGGCCAAAAACTCAGCCGATGAAATCCTGGTAACCGGCCTCATCCATGTAATCGTCCATCGGGCTCAGGTCCGATGGCTTGATCTTGAAGAACCAGGCATCACCCATCGGATCTTCGTTGACCTTGCCGGGATCGTTCACGATGGCGTCGTTGACCTCGACGATCTCGCCATCCAGCGGCGCCAGGATATCGCTCGCCGCCTTGACGCTCTCGATCACGCAGATCTCCTCGTCCTTGGTCACCTCCGCGCCCACCTCGGGCAATTCCACGAACACCACATCGCCCAGCTGTTCGCTGGCATGCTCGGTGATGCCCACCACGATCAGCCCGTCTTCCTCGCGCAGCCATTCATGTTCTTCGGTAAACTTCATTGCCTGGGGTCTCCCTGTTGGATCATCGTTTGAAATTCGCCGGCGTAAACGGCATCTCGGCCACCAGCACGGGCAGACGTTTGCCGCGTACCTCACCGTAAAGCCGGGTGCCCACTTCTGACAACGCCGTCGGCACATATCCCATCGCCATCGGCGCCTCGATCGTCGGCCCATAGGCGCCCGAGGTCACCTCGCCGATTGGAGCGCCGCCGGTTTCGGCGTCATAAAGCTGGGTATGCGCCCGCATCGGCGCGCGACCCTCGGGCAACAGCCCCACCCGGCGCCGCGCGGCGCCGTTTTCCAGCTCCTCCAGGATCACCTCCGCCCCCGGAAAGCCGCCCTCGCGCGCCCCGCCCCTGCGCCGCACCTTCTGGATCGCCCATTCCAGCGCCGCTTCCACCGGGCTGGTGGAGACGTCGATATCGCTGCCGTAAAGGCACAGGCCCGCCTCCAGACGCAGCGAATCGCGCGCCCCCAGCCCGATCGGTTCGACGCTGAAATCGCTCATCAGCCGCCCGGCCAGCGCCGTCGCCCGCTCGGCGGCGACCGATATCTCGTAGCCATCCTCGCCGGTATAGCCCGAACGCGAGATCCACAGCTCGCCGAAGAACGAACCATACACACCCACATCCATGAAGCGCATGTCCTTGGCCTCGGCCACGATCCCCGACAGCGCCGTGGCCGCATCGGGCCCCTGCAGCGCCAGAAGCGCGCGGTCGGTGATCTCTTCCACCTCGCAATCGGGCAGGCCGTCGCGCATATGCGCGATATCGGCGGCCTTGCAGCCGGCATTGACCACCACGAACAGGTGATCGCCGCGATTGGCCACCATCAGGTCGTCCAGGATGCCGCCCTTGTCATCGGTGAAAAACGCATAGCGCTGCCGCCCCTCGGGCAGATCGGCGATGTTCTGCGGCACCAGGGCCTCGAAAGCTGCGGCGCCGTTGCCCTTGCCGTCCCTGGCCCGCACGATCACCTGGCCCATATGGCTGACATCGAACAGCCCCGCCGCCTCGCGGCAATGCAGGTGCTCCTTCATTACCCCCATCGGATATTGCACCGGCATCTCGTAGCCCGCGAACGGCACCATCTTGGCGCCCAGTTCCACGTGCAGATCGTAAAGGCATGTCCGTTCCAGATCCGCCATCGCCTGTCTCCCCCATCTCGGGCCGGAATGGCGATTTTTCGCGAAAAATCCCGTCCGGCATCACGTCGCGCGCAGATCAATCCGCGCGCTTGATGCCCCCTCTGTCCCTTTGCCTGAGATCGCTATCCCTTCGGCGCCCCGCGTGTTTCGTCGGGGTCTCTCCAGAGTGTCGAAGGCAGGATCGGTCCCTTGCGCCTGAGAGTTTCCGGGGCGGTTGCTCCTTCGGCACCGGCGCTGCGCACCGGTTCTCCCGAACCTGCTGTCAGGCATACGCTAGTATACCGGCACAGCCTCCGCAAGAGCCGCTTCGCCGCTTTGCCGGCGCGCGGTTCCGCAAGGTCCGGCCTCAGGCCGCGGAGACCCGCGCCTTGCCGCAATTGGCCATCGTCATGATCGCCTTCAGCGGATCGTTGTCACAGACCAGCGCATCGAGCGTCACCGCATCGAGATGGGCGTAGAACGCCGCCGCCGCGTCCTGGATCGCCAGCCGCAGCCGGCAGGCGTCGATCAGCGGGCAGGTATTGTCGACATCGGCGAAACACTCGGTCAGCGGCACATGGCTCTCCAGCGCGCGAAACACGTCGCCGATGATGATCTCGCGTGCCGGCCGGCCCAGCTCGATGCCGCCATTGCGGCCGCGATGGGTATTGAGATAGCCAAGCTGGCCGAGCTGGTTGATCACCTGCGCGAGGTGGTTCTCGGAGGTGTTGCAGCACTCGGCAATCTCCGATTTGGTGACCAGCCGCCCGCCATTGACCTCGCAGAACATCAGAACGCGAATCGCGATGTTGGTTCTCTTGGTGATCCGCATCTGGCCGACTCCCTGTCGCTGTTGCGTTTCGATACCTGGTTGGAACTCACAAATCAGGTGGTACTGCCCACACCTTCGCCAAGCTTCGCGCGCCCCGGATACGGACGGCGGTTTCGGTCCGGAACCCGAAACGCTTCAAAAGGTGAACCCATCATGCCGGTTTTGTCGCGATTCCGGTTTGACATGGATCAAGACTTCGCCAAATTGGCCGCATGTCGATATCTGAACAGGCCTATTTCTTCGGCTACGGCTCGCTGGTGAATCTCGCCACCCATGACTTTGGCGATGCCCATCCGGCCCGGGCGCGCGGCTGGCGCAGGGCCTGGCGCCATACCCGTCTCAGGCCGGTGGCGTTTCTCACGGCGGTGCCCGATCCCGCCTGCGTGATCGACGGCATGATCGCCCATGTGCCCGGCGATGACTGGGCCGCGCTCGATGCCCGCGAACATGCCTATGCACGGGTGAAGGCCTGCGACGATGTCGATCACGCGCTGTCGCACCGGCCCAGCGTGGCGATCTATGCCATTCCCCACGATGCCCATGGCCATCCCGATGCCGCCCACCCGGTGCTGCTGAGCTATGTCGACGTGGTGATCCAGGGCTATCTGCGGCAATTCGGCGAGGCCGGCGCACAGCGTTTCTTCGATACCACCTCGGGCTGGGATGCGCCGGTGATGGACGACCGCGCCGCGCCGGTCTATTCCCGCCACCAGCGCCTCGGCGCCGACGAGCGCGGCTTCGTCGACGACGCCCTGCGCCGCCTTGGCGTCACCCTGATCGACCCGCACCCGGTCTGAGCCTGCGCCCCCGCCCCGGCCTTTTTCCTGGTGAAAATACTCACTTTCACTGACCTGTCCTGCAAGCTCCACGCCCGCCGCCTTGCCCGAAAAGGCCCGCGAAAGCGTGGGGTGGGCGGGCGGGAACGCTTTCGGGGGCCTTTTCACACGGGTCCAGCCCGCTCAGCGCCGGAAGCTGAACAGCCCCAGCAGCCGCGCCTGGCGCGCATAGGGCTCGTCCGGCGCCTTGCCCCCGCCCCGCGCCATCACCCGTCGCGCCAGGATCCAGGCCAACGCGGCAAAGGCGACGCCGCCAACCCCCTGCCCGATCAACACCCCCGGCGCGCCCCAGGCCCAGGCCCCCAGGATCACGAAGGGGATGGTGCCAAGCGTGTGCCGGCCCCAGTTCACCCAGGTCGAATAGAACGGATGGCCGAGATTGTTGAACGCGGCATTGGCCACGAAGATCACGCCGTTGAAGAAGAACAGCAGCGCCAGCGGGCCGCAGAACAGATAGACCAGCCGCCGCGCCTCTCCGGTGGCGCCGAACAGATCGGCGATCGGCGCACGCAGCACGAAAAGCAGCGCCGTGACCGACACCACCACCACGGCGGTGAAGACGATGCCCTCGCGAAAGCCGCGCCGCACCCGGCCCATCTTGCCGGCCCCGTAATTCTGCCCGATCACCGGCCCGATCGCGCCCGACAGGGCAAACAGCACGCCGAAGGCCACCGGCGTCAGCCGCCCGACAATGGCCATGCCCGCCACCGCATCCTCGCCATATTGCGCCATCATCCGGGTGACATAGGCCTGGCCTATCGGGGTCGCCATCTGGGTCAGGATCGCCGGCCCGGCAATCGCGGCAAGGCCGGGAAAATCGACGGCAAAAGCCCTTGCATCCGGCCGCTCGAGCCCGCCGTGAAAGCGAAAGATCGGCCACAGCGCCGCCACGGTGATGGTTATGCGCGCCGCCACGCTGGCCAGCGCCGCCCCGGTCAGTTCGAGATCGAAGCCGAAGATCAGGATCGGATCGAGCACCGCATTGACCGCACCGCCGATCACCGTCGCCAGCATCGCGCGCCGCGCGTCGCCATGGGCGCGCAGGATGGCAGTCGCCACCATGCCGACCAGCAGGATCGGCAGGCTGGGAATGACGATCCGCAGGAAACCGGTGGCCAGCCGCAGGGTCTCGCCGCTGGCCCCCATCAGCGCCGCCAGCGCCGGAATGTTGAGCCAGACCACCGCCGCGAATACCGAGCCGAAGCCGAAGCCGTAGATCAGCGAGGTGGCGGCGCGCTGCCGCGCAAGGCTCTCGTCCCCGGCGCCGAGCGCGCGCGCCACCAGCGCGCCTGCCGCGATCGCCATGCCGATGCCGAAGGAGGTGGTGAAGAACAGGATCGCCCCGGAATAGCCCACCGCCGCCGCCAGCTCGTCGCGCCCCAGCATCGAGATGAAGATCATGTCGACCAGATCGACCAGGAACACGGCCATCAGCCCGACGGTCGAGGTCAGTGCCATCACCGTGATGTGGCGCATCAGCGAGCCTTGCAGAAAGGCGGCCTGTTGATCGGCCATGGGGCCTCCTTTTCGGGCTATTGGCACAGGAATTCAGGTTTGGCGGGCAATGACAAGCCCCCTGACAGGGGGTGCGCCGCCTGGCGGCGTTGCTCATCTGGAGGGTTTGCGCCGCCTGACGGCGTCGCCGGGGGGGGGGGGGGGGG
>CBDUGF010000081.1:0-16621 GCA_965366835.1 uncultured Rhodobacterales bacterium | reverse complement strand
ATGAACCGCAGCTACGCCTTGCGGCTGCGCGATGGCGATATGCTCTTCCTCGGCGAGGATCGCGCCCAGGGCACCGGCATGGCGCATCACCATGTCGCCGACGCCGCGCAGGCACTGGTCGCGCGTGGCATCGCGCTCAACGACCTCGGCATGTCCGAAGGCAGCGGCGGCTTTCTCGGCGTCGCCTTCACCCGCCCCGCCGATTGGGACGCGCCCGCACTCGATGATGCCCGCGCCGAAATGCTGCACCGGCGGGCGCGCCGCACCGGGATTCTGGCCGGGGCCGGGGCGCTGATCGTCCTGCTCCTGGTCGCCGCGCAAAATCTCTTCTGAGCGCAACTGCCGCGCGCCCTTGCAACCCGACCCGTTTACCGCCTAAACCGAGCGCCGCACTCCCTTGAGCGAGGTCCGCTTTGCACCGCAACCTGCCCTTCCTGATATTCGCCGCCGCCGTGCTGAGCGTGCTCGTCGCACTGGGCAGCTGGCAGGTGCGCCGGTTGGGTGAAAAAACCGCCTATCTCGCCGCGATCGAAGCTCGCATCGGCGCAGCGCCGGTTGCCATTCCCGCGCAGCCCGAGCCTGAGCGCGATCGCTTTCTCGCGGTCACGGCGGAGGGCCGGCTCACCGGGCCGGAGGTTCATGTGCTGGTCTCGACCCGCGATTTCGGTGCCGGTTTTCGGGTGATCCAGGCGTTCGAAACCAAGGACCGCAGGCTTCTGCTCGATCGCGGCTTCATTCCCGCCAGCCAGAAATCGGCCCCCCGCCCCGTGGGCGTACCGCTCAGCGTGACCGGCAATCTCTACTGGCCCGACGAGATCGACAGCTTCACCCCCGAGACCGATCTCGCCGCCAATATCTGGTATGCCCGCGATGTGCCCGCACTGGCCCGCGCACTCGACACCGAGGAAGCCATGATCATCGCCCGCGACACCGCCCCAGCCGACACCGGCATATCGCCGCTGCCGGTCGACCCGTCGGGCATCCCCAACCGGCATCTAGAATACGTGCTTACCTGGTATGGTCTCGCTCTCACCTGGGTGGTAATGAGCCTCTACTTTCTGCGCCGCCGCCGCGGCGGCCAAGACAAGGGCAAAGACGCATGAGATACATCTCGACCCGGGGCACCGCGCCGGTCTTGAGCTTTGAAGAGGCGATGCTGACCGGGCTGGCCCGCGATGGCGGTCTCTACCTGCCCGAGACCATCCCGACGCTGAGCGAAAGCGAGATCGCGGCACTGTCGGGGCTGTCCTACGAAGACACCGCGTTTCGCATCATGCGGCCCTATCTCGGCGACACGTTCAGCGACGACGAGTTTCGCGCCATCATCGCCCGCGCCTATGCCGGCTTCGGCCATGCAGCGCGCGCGCCGCTGGTGCAGCTGGCGCCCAATCATTTCCTGCTCGAGCTGTTTCACGGCCCCACCCTGGCGTTCAAGGATTTCGCCATGCAGCTGATCGGCCAGCTGTTCCAGGCCGCGCTCGCGCGCAACGGCAAGCGCGTCACCATCGTCGGCGCGACCAGCGGCGATACCGGCTCGGCGGCGATCGAAGCCTTCAAGGGGCTCGACAATGTCGATGTGTTCATCCTGTTCCCGCATGGCCGCGTGAGCGAGGTGCAGCGCCGCCAGATGACCACTCCGAGCGAAAGCAACGTCCACGCCCTCGCCATGACCGGCGATTTCGACGATTGCCAGGCCCGCGTGAAGGACATGTTCAACCATTTCGAGTTCCGCGATGCGGTCGGGCTGGCCGGGGTGAACTCGATCAATTTCGCCCGCGTGCTGGCGCAGGTGGTGTATTACTTCTCCTCTGCCGTTTCGCTCGGTGCACCACGGCGCAAGGTCAGCTTCACCGTCCCGACCGGCAATTTCGGCGACATTTTCGCAGGCTACCTCGCCCGCCGCATGGGCTTGGCCGTAGACCGGCTGGTGATCGCCACCAACCAGAACGACATCCTGCACCGCTGCCTGACGACCAGCGACTACAAGCCCGATGGCGTGACCGCTTCGATCAGCCCGTCGATGGACATTCAGGTCAGCTCGAATTTCGAGCGCGCGCTGTTCGAGGCCTATGGCCGCGACGGTAAGGCCGTGGCGCAGCTGATGGACGAGCTCAAGGCGGGCGGTTTCTCGGTCAGCCAGGGCGCGCTGGAAGCGCTGCGCGAGGTCTACGACAGCGGCCGCGCCTCGGAAGCCGAAACCTCCGCCACCATCGCGAGACTGTCGGCAACAACGGGCGAGCTGCTCTGCCCGCATTCCGCCGTCGGCGTCAAGGTGGCCGAGGAGCTGCGCACGCCTTCGACCCCGATGATCACATTGGCCACCGCACACCCGGCCAAATTTCCCGACGCGGTGAAGGGCGCGACCGGCCAGCATCCGCCCCTGCCGCCGCGCATGGCCGATCTGTTCGAGCGCAGCGAACGCGTCACCCGGATCGACAACGACCTCGCCGCCATCGAAGCCCTGATCGAGGAGCGCCGCTCTTGAGCGTGGACACCACAACCCTGGCCAACGGCTTTCGCATCGTCACCGAACACATGCCGGGCCTGCAATCGGCCTCGGTCGGCATCTGGATCACGGCCGGCGCGCGCCACGAGCGGCCCGAGCAGAACGGCATCGCGCATTTTCTCGAACACATGGCCTTCAAGGGCACCGGGCGGCGCAGCACCCTGCAGATCGCCGAGGCGATCGAGGATGTCGGCGGCTATATCAACGCCTATACCAGCCGCGAGTCGACCGCCTATTACGCCCGCGTGCTGGGCGCCGATGTCGGACTCGCGATCGACGTGATCGGCGATATCCTGCGCGATCCGCTGCTCGCGCCCGACGAGATCGAGCTCGAGCGCCATGTCATCCTCCAGGAGATCGGCCAGGCCCTCGATACGCCCGACGATGTGATCTTCGACTGGTTGCAGGAACGCGCCTACCCCGATCAGGCGATCGGGCGCACCATCCTCGGCCCGCCCGAACAGGTGAAGGGCTTTGGCCGCGACGATCTCAGCCGCTTCGTCGCCGAGCATTACGGCGCCGACCAGATGATCCTGGCGGCGGCCGGCGCGGTCGATCATGGCGCCATCGTGCGTCAGGCCGAGGCGATGTTCGGCGACATGCAGCCCGGCACCCGCGCGGGGGCCGAACCGGCCCACTTTGCCGGTGGCGAGGTCCGGCGCGTGAAAAAGCTCGAACAGGCGCATTTCGCGCTCGCCTTCGAGGCGCCGGGGGTCAGCGATCCGGACATCTATACCGCCCAGATCTATGCCAATGCGCTCGGCGGCGGCATGTCCTCGCGCCTGTTTCAGGAAATGCGCGAGCGGCGCGGGTTGTGCTATACCATCTTCGCCCAGTCCGGGGCCTATTGCGATACCGGGCTGATGACCATCTATGCCGGAACCTCGGGCGAACAGATCGCCGATCTGGCGCGCGTCACCATCGACGAGATGCGTCGCGCCGGCGACGACATGAGCGACGCCGAACTGGCCCGCGCCCGGACCCAGATGAAAGCCGGGCTGCTGATGGGGCTGGAGAGCCCGTCGCACCGGGCCGAACGGCTGGCGCGGATGACCCAGCTGTGGAATCGGGTGCCCGCCATCGACGAGGTCGTCGGGCGGATCGACGCGGTGACTCGCAGCGAACTGCGCGACTTCGCCGGCAACATGGCGGCGCAGGCCGGGGCGGCGCTGGCGCTCTATGGCCCGGTCTCGGCAGCGCCCAGCCTGGAGGCCCTCAACGAAAGGCGCGCCGCTTGATGCTGATCCGGGCCCGCCGCAAGATCCGGCTCGAAACCGAACGCCTGACGCTGCGCGCGCCCCAGCATTCGGATTTCCACGCCTGGACCGGGCTGCGCCATGACAGCGCCGGTTTCCTGCAGACCTGGGAACCGGCCTGGGCCGATGATCACCTCACCCGCCGGGCCTTCACCAACCGGGTCTACTGGGCACAACGCTCGATCGGCGGCGAAACCGCGCTGCCCTTGTTCCTGGTCCGGCGCGAGGACGAAACCCTGGTCGGGGCGATCACGCTCGACAATATCCGCCGCGGCCCGGCCCAGGCCGGTACGCTGGGCTATTGGGTGGGCGAGCCGTTCGCGCGGCAGGGCTACATGCGCGAAGCCATCGAGGCGGTGGTGCACCACGCCTTTCAGCGCATGGACCTGAGCCGGATCGAGGCCGCCTGCCTGCCCGACAACCTCGCATCGCGCGGGTTGCTGGAAAAGACCGGGTTCAAATACGAAGGCGTGGCGCAGAGCTATCTTCAGATCGCCGGGCGCTGGCGCAGCCATGTGCTCTATGCCGCGCTGCGTTCAGACCGGCGCGGCCGCACGGATGCCGGCTGATCCGTTCCCATCCGGCGCGGACTCACCAAGTCGGCGCAGGTCAAATGCCAAAACCAGCCGGAGACGCCGGCATCTGGCGCCCAAATCATGCCGGATCCGCCAGCAAATGAGATTTTTTTTGGAGAAATGGCATAATTTGGTCTAAGTTTTCTAATATATCCTAGCTAGATAACAGGCACCATGACCCGCAAGCAGGCAGGCTTGAGACATGCGGGGATACCTCCATTCGGAGGGCGAGAAACTGGATTCTGGACGTGACGGGCAGACGTGACATCGCCGCCAATTGCATTGTAACGGGCCTGCCCGAAGGCAACGGCCATGTCTGAGAAACGCCCCACATTTTCCCGCAAATCCCGCCCTCGGCTCAAGGCGGAGGAACGCGCCCGGCTGATCGCTGAAATCGCCGGGAAAACCCAAAGCCCGGCATCGGTGATGATTGAGGTGCCCAATGTGGACGAGGGATCGGACCAGCCGGATTCCAAAGCGCAAGCCGACAAGGGCACCGAAGAAACCCTGATCCGGGAGGACCTCCGGGATCCAGAGGCGCTTGCCGGGTCCGATCCGGATGCGGAGGAGCTCTTTGACGCGCCGGAGAAGCCCGAAACTTCCGACCCGACGATTGCCGCCGCGACCATCGACCTGCCCGACGACTATCTCGCCGAAATCACCATCACCAGCCCGGCCGAGCCTGACCGAAAACCAGGGCCCAGCGCAACCGACGCCGCTATTCGCGACGAAAGTCACCCGGACAAGGGCAAGTCGGCACCCAAAGGCAAGACGTCTCCGGCTTCCCCATACATCCTTGCCGCAGGCAGCCCACCTGTCGCCGATCCGGCCGCCAAGGTCGAAGGCTCTCGGCCCCCGGCCTCGGCCAATGCCCCCGATCCAGACGAAATCTGGGGGCAGCTCGGCTCGATCCCGGTCGACCCGGCGCATCTCGAGCGCAATCTCATCATTACGGCGGGGCGGCACGATCCGGCGCATGGCGCTTTTGACGTGCTGCGCACCCGGCTGGTGCAGACGCTCTACGAGAACGACTGGAAACGCGTTGCCATCACCTCCCCGACCCGGGATTGCGGCAAGACCTTCACTTCGGTGAACCTCGCGATTTCGATGTCTCGCTATGAAACCAACCGCACCGTGCTGATGGACATGGACATGCGCAACCCTTCGGTGGCCCAGGTTCTCGGTGCGACAAACCCCGGCAGCATGGGGGATTTCCTGCAAGGCTCCGCGCATCCCAGTAGCTTTTTCAAGCGCCTTGGCCGCAATGCGCTCAATATCGGCGCCAATCTTGCGGTTGGTCTCAACGACCGGATCGAGCCCTATGCCGCCGAGCTGATGCAGGATCCCCATGCCGATGCGGCGTTTCAGCGGATGATGGACGTGCTGGCGCCCGATGTGGTGCTCTACGATTTGCCGCCTGCCCTGGCGTTTGACGATGTGATCGCCTTCAAGAAACACTATGATGGCGTGTTGATGGTGATCGGCGGCGGCACCACCACGGCGGAAGAGATTCACGAATCGATGCGGCGGATCGGCGAGGAAGTCCCGCTGTTGGGGGTCGTGCTGAACCAGGCGGAAGGCGAAACCCGCCTCGGCTATACCTACGGCTACTGAAGCCGCGCTTCAGGCCTTGCTCCACCGGCTTGAAAGCATGTTCACCAGGCTGCTCAAAGCCTCTTTCACCAGATTTGCGAAGCCATACAAAAGCGCCAGCAGCCCGGCCAGGATCGTCATCCAAAACAGTCTGTTGCGGCGCCGGTCGCGCGGTGTGGTCAGTTTCGGGATCGCCACCACAGCCTTTACGCTGAGCTGTCGTTCCAATTGAGCCGGTGTGCGGATCACCGGGTTCATTGTTTCCAGAACGAAGGCAATGGCGACACCCAGCAGCGCACTCAGAACCCCGCCCAGAGCCACCTTTTTCTTGCGCGAACCCGACACCGGATTCTCCGGCACCAATGCGCTTTCGAGCACTTCAATTCGCTCGAACTGGTCCTGGCTGGTCAGCAGCTGGTCCATCTCGGCTTCGGTGGCGCTCCGGGTGATTACCGTGAATTGCTCTTTCAACTGGTCGAGCTGGCGCGTCAGAATACCGAACTGCCGCTCCACTTCGGGGGCGCTGGAGACCGTAGCTTCGATCTCGTCAATCCTGGACTGGATCAGCGCTTGTTGCTCCTGCAACAGCTTGGTCTGACGCTCGATCACCTCGGCGCGTTGTCGGGTGCGGCTGGCATCGAGTTCAATCAACTTCTGTTCAATGTCCAGCAGCGTCGATTTCAAGCTGCCCAACTCGTCGCGCTGTGCCGCAACGCCCTCGGGCAGATAGGGCGCGTTCTTTTCCTTGAATTCGGCGATCCGGGCTTCGAGCGCGGCCATCTCCGCCTCGACCCTGGCCGCTTCCGCCTTGAAGAACTCGAGGTTCTGCTGCGTCGCGGAGGACCGCCGCAACCGGTTGAGCTCGACCAGCTGGCCCAGGAAATCATTGGCCATCGCCGCTGCGGTTTCCGCCGAGCTGTGATTGACCGTTATCACCATGCCCGTCGGCACACGCTGCGCGCCCCAGCCGGTATTCGGGTCCGTGATCTGGGTTATCCGTACCGCCTCGCGCAGCATCGCGACCTTCAGACCGAGCGACAGGTCGGTGTCGCCAAACAGCCCATAGCGTTCAACCATCGCCGTCAGATTGTCGCGCGCCATCAGCTTTTGTTCGAGAATGCGCAGCCGGTGATCCGCCGGGTTGGCGCTCATCGCTCCCGCCGGGCCGGAATCCGCAACCGTTGGGCTTTCGATCTGGGCCACCGCAACCGCTTCGTAAACCCGCGGCTGCCCCAGCGTCCACCAGATCGAGAATGCGGTTCCGGCAATTACCACGGCGAGGATCAGCAGGACGCGTCGCCGCATCATGCTCAGGAAATCCCCAACCGATTGAATCTGGCCCATAGCCAAAACCCCGTATCTGATGCGAAATTCCCTGCCCCCGCAGGAATTAGGCTTGTCTGTGTCGCAACCAGTGCTTGGGAGCCTCTCCCAACAGCCGGACAACCCTGTCGCCCCAGGTTTCGATCCTAGCCAACTTAGTCCATCTGCCCTGATTTCGCCACGTTTTTCACAGTTTTGCCAGAAACATAGTGTTTCGTTCCTGGCAACGGCAGCCAATTCACGGCACTCCAACAATCCTTTTTTTTCATATTGTTACCGGTCCCTTCGCGCCGTCTAGCCGCGCCTGCACCCGGATTCCGCGCGCTGTAGCGATGGGCCAGCCGGCGATCACCAAGGCTGCGGCGTTCGCCGATGATAATGTTGTCAGGAACAAGGCAATCAACGACAGCCGCTTCAGCCCCGAAAACAACAACATGCTCACTGCTTTTCGGCGGCAGCGGAGCCCGCGCCGGTCGCCTTGCTGGCGTGCAAGCGGCAACAGGGGAATTGCAGCCACAACTCGGAAAACGCAATGTTTTCAGCGTGACGGCCCAGCAGGCTGCGCGCCGCTAGAACGCTTCGGGCCTGGCCTCACGGGCCATGTGATCGAGCACGGCGTTTACGAATTGCGGCTCCTTGCCATCGGGAAAGAAGGCGCGGGCGACATCGACATATTCGGTGATCACCACCTTGGGCGGCGTGTCGGAGCGCGTCAGCTCGGCCCCGGCGGCGCGGAACAGCGCGCGCAGCGTCGGGTCGATCCGGGCGATCGGCCATTTCGCCACCAGCGCGCGGTCGGTCATCTGGTCGATCCGGGCCTGATAGCTGACCGCATCCTCCATAACCCGGCGAAAATGCGCGTGATCGCCCTCGGCCATCTCGTCGCCGTCATAGGTGGCACCAAACCGGTAATCCTCGAACTCGGCCGTTACCGCCTCGACAGTCTGGCCGGAATGCTCCATCTGAAACAGCGCCTGCACGGCATAGAGCCGGGCGGCGGATTTCATCTTGCGTTTCTGATTGCCCGAGAGGGTCATGCGGTGGGGTTGTCCTTCAACTCGCCGGCGATCTGGTAGTCCTCGCTGTCGGGCAGGAACCCTACCCCCTTGCGCGCACCGCCCCATTTGCGGGCAAGCGCGATGAGATGCAAGGCGGCGGCGGCGGCGCCCCCGCCCTTGTTCATCCTGGCCGGATCGGCCCGCACCTCGGCCTGTTCGGTGTTTTCGACCGTGAGGATGCCATTGCCGATGCAGAGCCCCTGAAGCCCCAGCATGGAGAGCGCGCGGGAACTGTCGTTGCAGACCGTCTCGTAATGCGTGGTTTCGCCCCGGATGACACAGCCCAGCGCCACGTAGCCGTCGAAATTCGACATCCGCTCGGCGATGCCGATGGCGGTGGGAATTTCCAGCGCACCGGGCACTTCGATGGTCTCGAAAGTCGCCCCTGCGGCTTCGATTTCAGCCGCCGCGCCCTTGATCAGGTTGTCGGCGATGTCGCGATAGAATGGCGCGGCTACGATCAGCAGTTTCGCCGGTTTGGCGAGTTTCGCTCTGGGCAGGGTGTAATGTGACTCGGCCATGGATCAGCCTTTCTGATGAATCGGGCGGGTGCCGACGATGGAAAGCCCGTAGGCGTCGATCCCGAGATAGCGGGTGCGGGGCGAGTCGGTCAAAAGGATCATTTTCGAAATGCCCAGGGTGACCATGATCTGCGAGCCGAGGCCGGTGCGTTTGACGATCTTGGGGCCGTCATCCTCCTCGCCGAAATCGAGCCGCGGGTGTGGCTCGCGAAACAGCAGCACGGCGCCGCGGCCTTCCTCGGCGATGATCTTCATCGCCAGCGGCAAGGTATGCGCCGGCTCGGCGCCGAGGCCGAGCACGTCTTCCAACTCGTTGAGCGCATGGGCGCGCACCAGCAGCGGCGCGGGGCCGGAAATGTCGCCCTTGATCAGCGCGATATGCTCGGTGCCGGTGATCTGATCGGCGAAGACCCGCATCAGCCATTCGCCGCCATGCTCCGACTGTACGGTTCTGGAACGGGTTTCGGTCACGAGGTTGTCGTGTTTATGACGATAGGCGATCAGATCGGAAATGGTGCCGATCTTGAGGTTGTGGGTCTTGGCGAATTCCACCAGATCAGGCAGCCGGGCCATTTCGCCGTCCTGCTTCATGATCTCGCAGATCACCGCCGAGGGGTTGAGCCCGGCCAGGCGCGAGATATCGACCGAGGCCTCGGTATGGCCGGCACGCACCAGCACACCGCCGGCGCGGGCGCGCAACGGGAAGACATGGCCCGGGGTGGCAAGCTGCGCCATGGTATTCTGTTCGTTGATCGCGGTGGCGATGGTGAGGGCGCGGTCGGCGGCGGAAATGCCGGTGGTCACGCCTTCGCGCGCCTCGATCGAAACGGTAAAGGGGGTCTCCATCCGGCTGGAATTGTTCACCGCCATCATCGGCAGGCCGAGCCGGTCGATCCGCTCGGACGTCATCGGCAGGCAGATCAGCCCACGGCCATGGGTGGCCATGAAGTTGACCGCGTCGGCATCGGCGAATTCGCCGGGGATGATCAGATCGCCTTCGTTCTCGCGATCTTCATGATCGACGAGAATATACATCCGGCCGCGCGCCGCGTCGGCGATGATCTCCTCGATCGGCGTGATCGCGTCTTTCAGCGATGCTTCGATCTCGCCGGGCGTGTCATAGGCTGTGGACATCATGTTCCCCTTGTCGTGCGCGCCCAATAGCGCAGGGCGGGCGCGAAGGCCAGAGCTTCGCGGCGTCACGCCGGGCGCTCAGCCGCCGAATTGCCAGAGCGCGGGAACATAGCGGAAACCCGCAGCTTCGCGCAACACATGGCCGACGCCGGGGAAGGGAAAATGATACCCCAGCAAGGCGATGCCGTCGGCGGCGGCCATATCGAGGACGCGCAAGCGGCTCGCAACGGTCTGTACCGGATCGGCGTCGATATCGTTGTACCAGTCGGGATGGGCGAAATTCATCCAGGTCTGGGCGAAGGCATCGCCGATGGCGAGGAGCTGCTTGCCGCCCGACTCGATGCGCAGGCTCATATGCCCGGCGGTATGGCCGAAGCTGTCCATCACCGAAATGCCCGGCGCGATTTCGGCGCCGCCCTGCACCAGAGTCCAGTCGACGCCCTCGACACTGATCGAGTTGACCGCGCCGACCACGAATTGCTGATCCTCGGGCGCCACGGCATTGGCCAGACCGTCCTGCATCCAATAGCCGTGTTCGACCTCGCCGATGATGTATTCGGCATCGGGAAAGATCGGCTCGTCGAAATCGTCGCGGATGCCCCAGATATGATCGGGATGGGCGTGGGTGATGAAGACATGGGTGATCGAGCCGGGGTCGATCCCGGCGGCGTCCATGTTCGCCAGCAGCCGCCCGGTGGTGTCGAAAAACCGCGATCCCGAACCGACATCGACCAGCACTTTCGCCGCGCCCAGTTCGACCAGCAGGTGGTTGGTATGGGCGTAATTGGCCTCTTTCGAGAGAAAATGACGGGTCAGCGCGGCTTCGACCTCGGCGCGATCGGCGTTGACACCAAGCGCGCTGACCGGCTGGGTGAAATAGCCGTCCGAGATCACCGTCATCCGCGCCTCGCCCAGCGAAAAGCGGAAATGGCCGGGATTGTCGCCAGCCGGCGCGCCCAGCTCGGCGCGGGCCATGGCGGGAAGGGCAAAGCCCGGCGCAACGGCGGCCAGTTTCAGGATATCGCGGCGGGTGGGTCGGATCAGTGTCATGGCGGGGCTCCCTGTTCGGGGCGATTATGAAGCCTTGGCGCCAAGTCGCAATACGTTTCTTGAATGTGTCGACGATGCGCCTGCCGCGAAGCGCGTGAAAAGAGATTCAATGCCTCCGGCGGGGATATTTTCGGTCAGAGGAAGACCCTGCCCTCTCACCCTTCATCTTTCCCTAAATACTCCGGGGGTTTGGGGGCTGGCCCCCAATCCAACTGGACCTGTGCGCGCGCCGCGCGCTCAACCGGATTGCAGGCGTTCAGTCGAATTCGCGCAGCCGGGCGACATAGCGCGCCAGGGTGTCGATCTCGAGGTTCACGCGGTCGCCGACCTGCGCCGCGCCCCAGGTCGTCACCTCCTGGGTATGGGGGATCAGGTTGATGCCGAAATCGCAGCCCGACACCTCGTTCACAGTCAGCGAGGTGCCGTTCAGCGCGACAGAGCCCTTGGGCGCGATGAAGCGGGCCAGCGCCACGGGCGCGCGCAGGGTCAGCCGCGTGCTGTCGCCCTCATCCTGCATCGCGACGATCTCGGCCACGCCATCGACATGGCCCGACACGATATGCCCACCGAGCTCGTCACCCACCTTGAGGGCGCGTTCGAGATTGATCCGATGCCCCTCGGCCCAGCCGCCGAGGTTGGTTTTCGACACCGTCTCGGCGCTGATCTGGACATCGAAGCAATCGCTTCCCAGCGCGATCACGGTGAGGCAGACGCCATCGCAGGCGATCGAGGCGCCGATGTCGATGCCCGAGACGTCATAGCCGGTGGCGATCCGGGCGCGCAGATCGCCGCGCTGGTCCAGCGTCTTCACGGTGCCGATATCGGTGATGATGCCTGTGAACATTTGCGCCCCTCCTGGTCGACAAACCCCTAGCGCGGTGGGCGCGCAGGCGCAAGAATCCGCTGTTCTTCACGCCGCAATGGGGTCATATTTTCGCCGGCCCCCCCCGGTAAGAAGGATCGCAACCATTCCTGCGTATGTGAGAACCATGGCCGCGATCACGGGCAAAGACCGGGCGTTTCTGTTTCTTCAGGGGCCACATGGGCCGTTCTTCAACCGACTCGGCAAGATGCTGCGCCTGGCCGGGGCCGATGTCTGGCGCGTGGGGTTCAATGCCGGTGACCGGGCGTTCTGGTTCCATCCCGCCTCCTACATTCCCTATCGCGGCGCCCAGGAGGATTGGCCCGATCATTTCGAAACCCTGGTGGCGGAGAAGGGCATCACCGATATCGTGCTCTACGGCGACACCCGCGGCATCCATGCCGACGCGGTGCAGCGGGCCCGCGCGCTGGGGTTGCAAATCCATGTCTTCGAGGAAGGCTACATGCGGCCCTACTGGGTGACCTATGAGCGCGGCGGCGCCAATGGCCACTCGAAGCTGATGCAGATGAGCGTGGAAGACATGCGCGCGGTTCTGGCCCAGTCGGACATGGATGCGCCGCTGCCGCCGGCGCGCTGGGGCGACATGCGCCACCATGTCTTTTACGGCGCGCTCTACCATTTCTTCGTGATGTTCCGGAACCGCGACTATCGCAATTTCCGCCCCCATCGCGATCTGCCCGTCACGCAGGAATTTCAGCTCTATCTCAAGCGCTTGCTGCTGATGCCGGTGCAGGCGGTGGAACGGCGGCTGGCGACATTGCGGATCCGTTGGGGCGGTTTTCCCTATCACCTGGCGCTGTTGCAGCTCGAGCATGACTCGAGCTTTCAGCAGCATTCGCCGTTTTCAACCATGCCTGATTTCCTCAGCGTCGTGATCCGCGGTTTTGCCGAGGGCGCGCCGGGCCATCATCACCTGGTGTTCAAGGCGCATCCGCTGGAAGACGGGCGTGTGCCGCAGCGCCGGGTGATCCGGGCACTGGCGCAGGAACATGGGGTCGCGGCGCGGGTGCATTACGTGCGCGGCGGCAAGCTGGCGCAGCTTTTGAACGATGCGCGCTCTGCCGTCACGGTCAATTCCACCGCCGCGCAGCAGGTGCTGTGGCGCGGAATTCCGCTCAAGGTGTTCGGCGACGCGGTCTATGACAAGCCCGAGTTCGTTTCGACCCAATCGTTGCCGGAATTCTTTGCCGGCGCCAACCGGCCGGATCGCCGCGCCTATCAGGATTATCGCCGATATCTGCTGGAAACCAGCCAGGTGGCGGGCGGATTCTACTCAGCGCGCGGGCGGCGCCAGCTGATGCGCATGATCGTCGACATGATGCTCAGCGCCGAAGATCCCTATGATGCGCTGGCGCATGGAACCGCGGCTCCGAGGCAACAGTTGCGGCTGGTGAACTGAGCCTAAGACACCCTAATGCTGGATTTCACAAACCATATCGGTTAGCTTCGCATCAAAGAAGGCGCGCAAAGCGTTGAGTTTGAGGCAGAATAAGAACAGGTCGAGGAGACCGAGCAGTGAAACCCGTAAACTCCCGTTGGGCGCGTACCGTCGCGCTCGTTGCCGCTTTGGCGGTCGTTTCGTCCTGTGGCCTGCCGCGGGTCGGACCCACCAAGAAGGAAATTTTCGAAGGCTCGGTGCAGCGCAAGGGCGATGCCTTTGTCGTCGCGGTCAATGATCGGGTGACGCGCGCCACCGCGGTGGTTCCGGCGCTGGGCTTCAGCGACGATTTCAAGAACGCCGGCGTTCTGGGCTCGGACACGATCCGCCCGGGCGATACCTTGGGCATCACGGTCTGGGAAAACGTCGATGATCCGCTGCTCGGCTCATCGGGGCCGACAGGCTCATCCGCCGCGACGCTGGAAGAAATCCAGGTCGATGGCGCGGGCTTCATCTTCATTCCCTATGCCGGGCGCATCCGCGCCGCCGGCAACACCCCCGAGGCGATTCGCGGCGTTATCACCCGCAAGCTCGAAGACCAGACCCCGGATCCGCAGGTCGAAGTGCGCCGCATGGCGGGCGATGGCGCCACGGTCAGCATCATCGGTTCGGTCGGCGGCCAGGGCGTCTATGCCATCGAGCGTCCGACCCGCACCCTGACCACGATGCTGGCGCGCGCCGGCGGGCTTTCGATCGAGCCTGAAATCACCCAGGTCACCGTGATCCGCGGCGACAAACGCTCGAAAGTCTGGCTTCAGGACCTCTATGACAACCCCAGGCTGGATATCGCGCTGCGCGGCGGCGACAAGATCCTGGTCGAACAGGATACCCGCACCTTTACCGCGCTGGGCGCCACCGGTTCGCAATCGCGGGTCCAGTTCGAAAGCCAGACGCTGAGTGCGGTCGAAGCCCTGGCACAGGTCGGCGGGCTGATGTCGTCGGCCGCCGATCCGACCGGCGTGTTCGTGTTTCGCAATGAACCGGCCGAGATCGCCAATCACGTGCTCGCCCGCGACGACCTGCAAGGCGCGCAGCGAATGGTCTATGTGCTCGATCTGACACAGCCCAACGGCATGTTCCTGGCGCGCGATTTCTCGATCCGCGACGATGACACGCTCTACGTGACCGAAGCGCCGTTTACCCAATGGAACAAGACGATTTCCGCCGTGACCGGCACGCTGGGCGCGGTTGGTTCGGTCAGTTCCGGCGCGACAGCCCTCACGGGGGGCTAAGGCAGGCGCGTGACGCAGCAGGACAAATCTGAAGCCGCCGGACAGAATGCTCTCCGGCGGCTTTTCTATTTCAACGCCGGTTTTCTGCGCCAGAAACAGGTGCGCCGCATTCTGACGCTGGCGGGCTACGATCTGCGTCTCGGCAAGCCGGAGGCCGAAGATCTGATCGCGGTCTGGGGCCATTCGCCCTATGCCGCGCGGGGCGAGGCGATGGCCGGGGCGACGGGCGCGGCAATCGTGCGGATCGAGGATGCATTCCTGCGCTCGCTTCTTCCCGGGCGCGCGGGCGAGCCGCCGCTGGGCCTGCAGATCGACCACCAGGGGGTGCATTTCGATGCCACAGAACGCTCGGATCTGGAAACCCTGCTGGCCACCCATCCGCTCGACGATACCGCGCTTCTGAACCGGGCGCGCGGCGGCATCGAACGGTTGAAAGAGGCGCATCTGAGCAAGTATTTCGGCTTCGATCCCGAGTTGCCGCCGCCCGATCCGGGCTATGTCCTGGTGATCGACCAGACGATGGGCGATGCCAGCGTGAAACATGGCCGCGCCGACAGGAATTCCTTTCTCGAAGCGCTCTATTGGGCGCAGGAGGACAACCCCGGCGCGCGCATCCTGATCAAGACCCATCCGGAGACGGCGCAGGGCTTTCGGGCGGGGTATTTCAGCGCCGATGAGGCCAAGGGGCGGATCGAGCTCTATGATGCGCCGGTCTCGCCCTGGGCGCTGCTGGAGGGCGCGGTCGGGGTCTATACCGTGTCGTCGCAGCTCGGCTTCGAGGCCATTCTGGCGGGGCACAGGCCGGTGGTCTTCGGCCAGCCGTTCTATGCCGGATGGGGGCTGAGCGACGATCGCAATCCGCACGCCCTGCCCCGGCGCGGGCGCAATCTGACCCGGGCGCAGCTGTTTGCGGCGGCGATGATCCTGCACCCGACATGGTATGACCCCTATCGCGACCGGCTGGCGACGCTGGAACAGGCGATAGCAGCCGCAGAAGCGATGGCGCGAGCCTGGCGCGAAGACCGGCATGGCTGGATCGGGGAAGAAATACGGCTCTGGAAGCGGCGCCCCTTGCAGCGGTTTTTCGGGCGCCACAAGCGGATGGTCTTCGGCGCGCAAAGCCGCGATGCAAAAGGGCGGCGGCGCATGGTCTGGGCCGGCAAGGCCACGCCCGAGCGCGATGTCATCCGCGTCGAGGACGGTTTTCTGCGCTCGCGCGGCCTGGGCGCCGAACTGGTGCCGCCGCTGTCGCTGGTCTGCGACGATCTCGGGATCTACTACGATCCGAGCCGGGAGAGCCGGCTGGAGCGGTTGATCGCCGGGCGGGCGGAATTGCGCCCCGATCAGGCGCTGAGGGCCGAGGAGCTGATCCGCAGCCTGCGCGATCTCGGCGTGACCAAATACAATCTCGGCGGCGCCGCGCCCGCCCTGGACGGTCTGCCCGACGGGCGCCGCATCCTGGTGCCCGGACAGGTCGAGGACGATGCCTCGATCCTGCGCGGCGCTGGTGAGATCGCCGATAACCGCGCGCTGCTCGAGGCCGCCCGCGCGGCCAATCCCGATGCCGTGATCCTCTACAAGCCGCATCCGGACGTCGAAAGCGGGCTGCGCGAGGGCGCCATCGAGGCCGGCGATCTGGCCGATCTGGTGCTTGAGAAGACCGACCCGGTGGCGCTTCTCGATCAGGTCGACGAGGTCTGGACCATGACCTCGCTGCTCGGCTTCGAGGCATTGCTGCGCGGCGTGAAAGTGACCTGCACCGGCGCGCCTTTCTATGCCGGATGGGGGCTGACCCGCGATCTCGGCGCGGTCCCGGGGCGGCGCAAGGCGCAGGTGAGCCTGGAAGGCCTGGTGCATGCCGCGCTGATCGATTATCCGCGCTATCTCGACCCGGTGAGCGGCCTGCCCTGCCCCGTAGAAGTGGCCGTCGAGCGGCTGGCCAGGGGCGAAATCCCGCATCCCGGCGCGCTCAACCGCGCGGTATCGAAGATTCAGGGGCTGTTGTCGAGCTTTGCCCCGATCTGGCGTTAGCTGCGCTTGTCAGAGATCGCC
>CBDUGF010000080.1:0-16891 GCA_965366835.1 uncultured Rhodobacterales bacterium | reverse complement strand
GGCCTGTTTCAGCATGCCGCCTTTGCCCATCTTGCCCATCTTCTTCATCATGTCGCCCATCTGGCGCTGCATCTTGAGGAGCTTGTTGAGATCGGAGACATCGAGCCCGGCGCCCTTGGCGATGCGCTTCTTGCGGCTGGCCTGGAGGATCTGGGGGTTGGCGCGCTCGAGCTTGGTCATCGACTGGATCAGGGCGATCTGCTGTTTCAGGATCTTGTCGTCGAAACCGGCCTCTTCGACCTGTTTGGCCATCTTGCCCATGCCGGGCATCATTCCCATGATGCCTTCCATGCCGCCCATCTTGAGCATCTGTTCGAGCTGCATCTTGAGATCGTTCATGTTGAAGCGGCCCTTCTGGAACCGCCTCATCATTTTCTCGGCCTGTTCGGCCTCGATGGTCTGTTGCGCCTTTTCGACGAGGCTTACGATATCGCCCATGCCGAGGATACGGCCGGCGATGCGCTCGGGTTCGAAGGTCTCGAGCGCGTCCATCTTTTCACCGACGCCGACGAAGCGGATCGGCTTGCCCGTCACTGCGCGCATCGACAGGGCGGCGCCGCCGCGGCCGTCGCCGTCCATCCGGGTGAGCACCACGCCGGTGATGCCGATCTTGGCGTCGAATTCCTCGGCCACCTCGACGGCGACCTGGCCGGTGAGGCCATCGACCACCAGAAGGGTTTCGCGCGGGTTGACCGCCGCCGAGACTTGTTCGACCTCGTCCATCAATGTCTGGTCGATATGCAGCCGCCCGGCGGTGTCGAGCATGTAGACGTCATAACCGCCCATCGCCGCCTGTTGCTTGGCGCGCTTGGCGATGTCGACGGGTTTCTGGCCCGCGACGATCGGCAGGGTGTCGACGCCGATCTGTTTGCCGAGAATGGCGAGTTGCTCCATCGCGGCGGGGCGATAGATATCGAGCGAGGCCATCAGCACCTTCTTGCCGTCGCGCTCCTTGAGGCGCTTGGCGAGCTTGCCTGTGGTCGTGGTCTTGCCGCCGCCCTGCAGGCCGACCATCAGGATCGGGGCGGGCGGATTGTCGATCTTGAGGCTGCCGGGGTCTGCCTCGCCGGTGAGCACATCGACCAGCGCATCATGCACGATCTTGACGACCTGCTGGCCCGGGGTGACCGATTTGGTGACCGACTGGCCGGTGGCCTTGTCCTGAACTTTCTTGACGAAGTCGCGGGCGACGGGGAGCGAGACATCGGCCTCGAGCAGGGCGACGCGGACCTCGCGCAGGGCGGTCTTCACATCGTCTTCGGAGAGCGCGCCCTGTTTGGTCAGGCGGTCGAAGACGCCGGAGAGGCGCTCTGACAGGTTTTCAAACATCGCGGTCTCCTTCGACCCGGTTTCCATTTGCCCTGCCGATATGGCGGCGGGGCGGCGATTTCGCAAACTCCCAAACGTGAATTGCCCCCGTGGGCGCGACGCGCTGACGAGGGGCGATCCCGGGACGAGGCCCATGGGACCGGAAGCCTGAAAAACCTCCGGAATGCCGGGAGGATTTAGGCCGGGGCGGGCGCAGAGTCAAGCCTTGGGGGCGACGACGGGCGGACGGCGGGCTTGTGGCGGGCACTCAGCCGGGTTCGGGCCGGTCGAGCCAGGAATTGATCGTCTTGGCCACGCCATGCGGATCGCCGATATTGCTGTAGGCCAGGGTCAGCGGCTTGCGCCCCGAAACGCCGCCTTTTTCGACCTCGAGCGCGATGCGGTGCAGCGTGCTGCCATCGCTGTGGGTGGTTTCGACCAGGGCGCGGTGCACGCCGGCGAGATCGTAGCGCGTGGCCATCTTGCGAAACACGTTGGCGCGGCGGATCTCGACCCAGGCGCCGGGCCGGTGAAACACCACCTGCACGCGGCGCACGAAGGCCCAGAAGGCGGCCAGGCCGAGCCCGCCGCCGAGAAAGAAGAACATGAGCCCCAGCCACTCGCCCGACAAGACCAGGCTGAGGCCGACGCCGCAGAACACCAGGATGAAGCCGGTAATCATCAGGCCGAACAGCCAGGGTGTGTCTTCGACGATCAGCAGATCGGGAGTGTTGCGGCGGATCTTCATGGCGCCAGTCTAAAGCCTTTTGCAGTGTTGCTGAATCAGCGAATCCGAAAAAATGCTTGCGGCCCTTCCGTGCTGTGGGGGTTTTGCATCTGATCAGCGCCTCGGATCAAAGGCAAATCGCTTCAGGATGGGCGAAAACCGGCGCAGTGCGGATTTCAGCTTTGCATTTTTCCACCGATCGCCAAGGATGAGGCGATTCTGTGAGAGGGCGCGCGAAACCTTGGACAATTGGGATGAGATCAGAACCGCCTTTCAGGTGGCGCGGGCCGGTACGGTGAGCGGTGCTGCGGCGGTGCTTGGGGTGCATCATGCCACGGTAATCCGCCATATCGACGCGCTCGAGGCGCGGCTCGGGGTGAAGCTGTTTCAACGCCACGCGCGCGGCTATACCGCCACCGAGGCGGGCGAAGATCTGATGCGGGTGGCGCGCGCGACCGACGATCAGTTTGCCCAGTTGGCCGGGCGGCTCAGGGGGCGGGGCGAGGCGGTCTCGGGCGAGCTGGTGGTGACGGCGCTGGCCGAGGCGAGCGCGCTTCTGGTGCCGCTTCTGGCCGAGTTTCAGGACGCGCATCCCGGGCTGGTGGTGCGGCTTCTGGCCAGCGACCGGCTATTCCGGCTGGAATATGGCGAGGCGCATGTGGCGATCCGGGCCAGCGCAAAGGCACCGGAGGAGCCCGACAACGTGGTGCAGGCGCTGATGCGGATGGAGATGGGGATCTATGCCAGCCGCGAATACCTTGAGCGACATGGAACGCCGCGCGCGCCGGAGGATCTGGCCGGGCATCTGTTTGTCGGCTTTGACAATCTCGAGACCCGCGCGCCGCATAATCTCTGGCTGCGCCGGGTGCTGCCCGATGCGCAGGTGAGTTTTCGCGCCGAGGATGTGCGCGCCCAGGAGCAGGCGGTGCGGGCCGGGGCCGGGATCGGATTTCTGGTGCGCGAAGAGGCGGCTATGCACGATGATTTGCGCGAGCTGATGCCGCCATTGGCCGAGTGGGAAGTGCCGCTGTGGCTGGTCACCCATATGGATTTGCACCGCAGCGCCAAGGTGCAGGCGCTGGTCGGGTTCCTGAAGGCGCGGTTGAAGCGCAGGGACCAGGGATGAACCGGGCGGCGCGGATGCGCCACAGCGGGGCTGCGGGCGGGCATCTGGCCGGGCATCTGGCGATGCTGGCGTTCTCGGCGCTGGTGGCGGGGTCGTTCTCGCTCGGGGTGATGGCGGCGCCGCATATCGCGCCCGCTGCGCTCAACGCGCCGCGCTTCCTGCTGGCGGCGATGCTGGTGGGGGCGGCGGCGCTGGCCACCACCGGGCTGCCGCGCCGCTCATGGCGCGCGCCGTGGCGCTATTTCCTGCTGGGCGGCACCTTTGCGGCCTATTTCGTGCTGATGTTCGAGGGGCTGAAAACCGCGGCCCCGGTTTCGGCGGCGGCGGTGTTCACGCTGACACCGCTGATGTCGGCGCTGATCGGCTATCTGATGCTGCGCCAGATCACCACGCCGCGCATGGCGCTGGCGCTGAGCCTGGGGGCGGCGGGCGCGCTCTGGGTGATCTTCCGCGCCGATTGGGCGGCGCTGACGGCGTTCGAGGTGGGCCGGGGCGAGATGATCTATTTCTGGGGCTGCGTCTGCCATGCCGCCTATACGCCGATGGTGCGGCTGCTCAATCGCGGTGAGCCGCCGGTGGTGTTCACCTTCGGCATGCTGGTGGCGGGCTGTATCGTGGTCACCGCCTATGGCTGGCGCGATATATGGGCCACCGATTGGGCCGCGCTGCCCGGCATCGTCTGGATCACGCTGGTCTATGTCTCGGTCTTAGCCAGTGCCGTCACCTTCGTGCTCCTGCAATTCGCCACGCTGCGCCTGCCCTCGGCCAAGGTGATGGCCTATACCTATCTGACGCCGTCCTGGGTGATCGTGTGGGAAATCGCGCTGGGCCATGACGTGCCGCCGCTGTTGGTGCTGGGCGGGGTAATGATCACGGTGGTGGCGCTGCTGATCCTGCTCAAGGACGAGGGCCACTGAGGCGCCTGCGCCGGATCAGAGGAAGCCTTTGGAGCGCAGGGCGCGCTCCAGCCGGTGCATGTTGATCGGCGGTTTCTCCACGTCTTCGGCGGCGGGCAGCAGCGGGTGCAGGGTGCTCAGTTCAACCTCGCCGAAGGCCTTGATCTGTTCGGCGATGGCGGCGAAAACTTCGGTGTAATGGCGCCGTTTGATCAGGCCGACGCGGGTGCCGGGCTGAAACAGATGGGCGGCGAAATGAAACGCCGAGCCATCGCCACCGACAACCCGGCGCGCGGCGAGATAATGCTCGGCCTGTTCGCGGATCGAGTAGCGCTCGGGATGAAAGATGGTGTAGCCGGCAGCGATCATCATCGCTTCGATCTGCTCTTCCTGGTCGAGGTGGCGATCGCCGTTTGCCAGGCGGGCGCGCGAGATATAGAGCTTGTCCGGGCCGTTGGCGGCGAAAGCAGCCTCGAACCGGCTGCGCACGAAGCGGCGGAACTCGGGCGTGCCGGTGCTCCAGCCGAAATGGCCGACGCCCTGGCTCGGCACTACCAGCTCTTCGGCGCGCACCGGGGTGTCGAAAGCCTGGACCGGCAGGCCATCGCTCAGAACCTCGACGATCTGGCGCAGCGGGGTGCTGAGGATGGTTTTCGCGGTGCGGTGATAGATCGGCTGGAAGATGATGCTGTCGACCGGTTTGCCCAGATGATCGAGCGCCCAGAGCCGCGAGATCGTCTCGGTCAGGAAATGGCCGAAATGCACCCGCGCCACGCCGCCATAGAGATGGCGGCCCGCCAGATCGGAGATTTCGGACGGATCGGGCGGGGCGGGCGGCGCGGTGAGCCGCGGGCGGATCAGCATGGTGCGCGAATTGGCGCAGACCGTGCCATCGGAACGCAGCACGCCGCAGGGCAGGTTCTTCTCGTCGCGCACCGGCACGATTGTGGCGTTCTGGACGGTGTCGATGCTGGGCGCCGGAACCTGGGAGAATTCGGCGATGCTACGCGGGTTCGGCATTGTCATCCTGTTCGTCTGGCGCGGTGAGTTCGGCGGCGAGGAAGCGCTCGAACGCGTCGAGATTGACCGGCTCGAATTGTCCGAAGCTCTGCATCCAGACCGATGCGGCGCGCAGCGCATCCGGTTCCAGCTTGCACCACTTCACCCGGCCGCGCCGCTCCTGGCTGATCAGCCCGGCGCGGCTGAGAATGCCGAGATGCTTGGAGATCGCCGCGAGGCTGATCGAGAATGGCTCGGCCACATCGGTGACCGCCATGTCATCCTCCAGAAGCATGGTCAGGATCGCCCGGCGGGTCGGGTCGGCCAGGGCGGCAAAACTGGAATCAAGCGCGTCACTCATGCGCCCATTTGCTAGGACCGGGGGAAATCGTCAACCATCTGGTTGAATATACCCGGCCCCCACCTGGCCCACCAACGGGCCCTTGCGGCAGAATGGCACCGCCCCTTTTTCTTGGCAAAAATACTCAATAAAACAATGGCTTGATGCACTTTCTGCGGCCTGATCGGCGCGCTTGACTCTGCGCCGCCGGCACCATAGCAAAGGCGCAATCGTCAGGTGGGGGATTTCCCGTGTCCGAACCCGATCCCGAAGAGCGCATGAAACAGCTCGAAGCGCGGATCGCGGCGGCCAAACAGGCCGAAGATGTGGCCCGCCACCAGGACGAGCACTATTCCCAGGCCCAGCAGGGCTGGCGAATGGTGATCGAGATGGTGGCCGGTGTGTTGATCGGCTTTGGCATCGGATATGGGCTGGACAGCCTGTTCGGGACGATCCCGATCTTCCTGGTGCTGTTCACATTGCTGGGCTTCGTGGCCGGTGTGCGGGTGATGATGCGCACGGCGCAGGAGTTCCAGGCGCAGAACACGGGCGCAAGCCCCGAGGATACGGGCGCAGGCCCGGATGACAACGAGAGGACTTGAGGACGTGGCCACCGAGACCCAATCCACCGACGCCGCCGAAGGCTCGAGCCTGGTTTTCCACCCGATGGATCAGTTCATCGTCAAGCCGCTGTTCGGCGACGGGCCGGTGGGCATTTTCACCGTCACCAATGTGACGCTGTGGATGGCGCTGACGGTTGTGGCGATCGTGCTGTTGCTGGTCGTGGGAACGCGCCGCCGCGCGGTGGTGCCGAACCGGACGCAATCCATCGCCGAGCTGGCCTATGGCTTCATCTACAAGATGGTCGAGGATGTCGCCGGCAAGGACGGGCTGCGCTATTTCCCCTATGTCATGACGCTGTTCCTGTTCATCGTCTTCGCCAACTTCCTCGGCCTCCTGCCGGGCGCCTTCACCACCACGAGCCACATCGCGGTCACCGCCGTGATGGCGATGGCGGTGTTCCTGTCGGTCACGATCATCGGTTTCTGGAAGCACGGCTTCGGCTTTCTCAGCGTGTTCTGGATCTCGAGCGCGCCGCTGGTGCTGCGCCCGGTGCTGGCGCTGATCGAGGTGATCTCGTATTTCGTGCGCCCGGTGAGCCATTCGATCCGGCTTGCCGGCAACATGATGGCCGGTCACGCGGTGATCAAGGTGTTCGCCGCCTTTGCCGCGCTGCTGGCGATCTCGCCCTTTGCCATTCTGGCGATCTCGGCGATCTACGCGCTCGAAGTGCTGGTGGCCTTCATCCAGGCCTATGTCTTTGCAATCCTGACCTGTGTGTATCTGAAGGACGCGCTGCATCCGCATCACTAAGGGTCATCCCGAAACGACGGTGCGTGAAATCACGCACCCTACCTCATCTAGCTAATTCCAACGTAAGGAGAATACTCATGGAAGGCGATATCGTACAAATGGGCGCATACATCGGCGCGGGTCTGGCATGCACTGGCATGGGCGGCGCGGCAGTTGGTGTGGGCCATGTTGTGGGCAACTTCCTCAGCGGCGCGCTGCGCAACCCGTCGGCGGCCGGCGGCCAGACAGCCACCATGTTCATCGGGATCGCGTTCTCGGAAGCGCTGGGGATCTTCTCGTTCCTCGTGGCACTTCTGCTGATGTTCGCCGTCTGATCCACCGAGGACCATCCTTACGCTCGGGTGGGTCGCCATAGCGCGCTCCACCCGTTGTAATCCCGGTTCGAGGAGGACGTCGACATGGCAACCGAAACCGCAACAGCCGACCACGCCAGCCCGCTTGCTCTGGAAGAGGCGGGCAAATGCCTAGACAGCCATGGCGGCGCCATCGGCATGCCGCAGCTTTGCGGCGAGTGGATGGGCAACCAGATCTTCTGGCTGGTCGTCACGCTGGTGGTGATCTTCTTCATCCTGTCGCGCGTCGCGCTGCCGCGGATCGCGTCGGTGCTGGCCGAGCGTCAGGGCACGATCACCAATGACATCGCGGCCGCCGAAGAGCTGAAACAGAAAGCCATCGAGGCCGAGGAAGCCTATAACAAGGCGCTGGCCGATGCCCGCGCCGAGGCCAACCGGATCGTCGGCGAGGCCAAGGCGGAAATGCAGGCCGGGCTGGATACCGAAATCGCCAAGGCAGATGCCGCGATCGCGGTGAAGGCGGCCGAAGGTGCCAAGGTGATCGAAGAGATCCGCGCCGGTGCGCTGGAGGCTGTCAAGGAAGTCGCCAAGGACACCGCCAAGGAGATCGTGGCGGCGATGGGCGGCAAGGCCGATGCCCGGACCGTCACCGCGGCGATCAACGCACGGATGAAAGGGTGAGCACCATGCGCAGCATAGCAACAATCATTGCCCTGTTCGCCGCCAGCCCGGCGCTGGCCGCGTCCGGGGCGTTCGTTTCGCTTGGCAACACCAACTTCGTGGTGCTGATCGCGTTCCTGCTGTTCATCGGTGTGCTGGTCTATCTCAAGGTGCCGGGCCTTCTGGGCGGCATGCTGGACAAGCGCGCCGAAGCCATCCGCGGCGAGCTCAACGAGGCCCGCAAGCTGCGCGAAGAGGCGCAAAGCGTGCTGGCTTCCTATGAACGCAAGCAGAAGGAAGTGGCGGGACAGGCCAAGCGGATCGTCGAGCACGCCAAGGAAGAGGCGCGGCTGGCGGCCGAGCAGGCCAAGGAAGATCTGAAAGTATCGATCGCGCGCCGGCTGGCCGCGGCCCAGGACCAGATCGCCTCGGCCGAATCCTCGGCTGTCAAGGAAGTGCGCGATCAGGCGATCGCCATCGCCGTTGCGGCTGCCAAGGACGTGATCGCCAAGCAGATGACCGCGGCCGACGGCAACAAGCTGATCGAGGATGCGATTTCCGAGGTTCAGGCCAAGCTGCACTGAACCGCGATGACCGGGCACCGCCCGAACGCTATCGGAAAACCCCGGGTTGTCATGACCCGGGGTTTTCATTTGTTGCAAGGGGATGAAGGGCGATCAGAAGGTGAGCGTGTGCAACAGCAATGCCGAGCGCAGCCTGGTCTGGTCGTCGACGCAATGGGCAAGGTCGGTCATGATCGCCAGATCCTGCTCGCTCCATCGCCGCGGCTCACCATCGATGGCGCAAAGCGCGCCCATCGGTTTGCCGTTCGGATCGTTGATCGGCACGCCGAGATAGGCGCGCACGCCAAGGTCGGGGATCGCCAGGTTGTCGCAAACCCGCGTGTCTTCCGGCGCGTCCTCGACGATCAGCGGGCGATTGTCGCGTTTGACGAGCTGACAGAAGGAATGGCTGAGCGGAGTTTGCCGCATCGCGGCCCATTCCGGCTCGAGGCCGATATGGCTGGTGAAGAATTGGCGATCAAGCTCTTCCTGAACGATCGAGACAAGGGCGACAGGCACGTTGATCACCGAGGTGATGAGTCGCGTGAACTTGTCATAGGCTTCGCTTGCAGGGGCATCGACGATGCCGAGATCGGACAGGCCGATCAGTTTTTTGTCTGTCATCAACGCGGGCTTCGATAGGGGCGATTGGTCATTGGCCATCGGGATACTTTCGGTCAGGAAACGCAAAATTGCACGGCGATTTTCCAGCACATTCGTGAAGAAGTCCTTAAACCCAGAATGAGAGCTAATTCGCCTGGCAGGGCGGCGGGCCGTATCCGGCTTTTCAGCGCGCGTTTTCGTGTTCGATGCGCTGGCGGGCGATGGTGTCATTGTGTTCGGCGCGGCGCTGGGCGAGCAGCGCGGCTTCGACATAATTCATGTGGCGCTCGATCGCGGCACGCGCGCCGATGTCGTCACGCCGCTGCACCGCGTCGTTGATCGCCCTGTGCTGGGCCAGCAGATCCTCGCGCCCGCTGGGCTGCTGAAACATCTGGGCGCGGTTGTAGAACACGCCGCTACGCAGCAGGTCATACATCGAGCGCATCATGTGCAGCATGACCACGTTGTGCGAGGCGTCGATGATGGCCATGTGAAAGGCGGTATCGAGTTCGGCCTCCTGTTCGGGATTGCGGCCGGCATGGGCGGCTTCCATCCGCTTCATGGCATCGTCGATCACCTTGAGGTCGAGATCGGAGCCGCAGCGCGCGGCGCGTTCCGCCGCCAGCCCTTCCATGTCGCGGCGAAAGGCGATGTAATCGGTCACCGCCTCGTCATGGGCGGCAAAGAGCCGGACCAGCGCCGGCGAAAAGGCCGAGCCGAGCACATCGGCGACATAGATGCCCGACCCGGCGCGCGAGCTGAGCAGGCCGCGCTGCTGCAATTCGGCGATGGCTTCGCGCAGCGACGGGCGCGACACGCCGAGCTTGTCGCTCAACTCACGCTCGGACGGCAGCCGCTCGCCGGCGCGCAGGATGCCGCGCAGGATCAACAGCTCGATCTGGCGCACCACGGCGGAGGAGAGTTTCTCGGGGTGGATCGGTTGGAAGGGCATTCCGGGGCCTTTGATTGAATTGGTCAGATGATATGACCACTTGATCAAAGCCACAAGACGGGAATGGCAGGTGCGGCGGATGCGTGGACACGCGGGCCGGTTCTGGTATTCTTTCGCAATGGTCAGTGGCCCGGGCAGGCGACTTTCAAGATTTTCCTGAAGGTGCTGATGATTTTTAACTGGTTCAGGGGAAGAGCACCGATCCTTAGCCTCGTGCAGGGCCTGTCGGGAGGTATCGGGCAGCGGATGCGCCAGAAGCGCCCTGTGGCAACCGGGATGGCAACGAGGAACTGAAACATGAAAACACGATCTGACATCCGGTTTCTGCTGAACGGCGCCGAGATGCGTCTGGAGCGTGTGAAGGCACACGAGACCTTGCTGGATTTCCTGCGGCTGAACCAGCGGCTGACCGGGACCAAGGAAGGCTGCGCCGAGGGCGATTGCGGCGCCTGCACCGTTTTGGTGGGGCGGCTCGATGGCGGCACGTTGCGCTATGAGCCGGTGAACGCCTGCATCCGCTTCCTGGCGACGGTGGATGGCTGTCATGTCGTGACCATCGAACACATGCGCGGCGCGGATGGCGGGCTGCACCCGGTGCAACAGGCGATGGTGGAGCACCATGGCAGCCAATGCGGGTTCTGTACCCCCGGTATCGTGATGGCGCTCTATGCGCTGTGGATGGCGAAACCGGCGCCGAACGAGGCCGAGGTCGAAGAGGCGCTGCAGGGCAATCTCTGCCGCTGTACCGGATATGAGCCGATTGTGCGGGCTGCGGTGCGCGCGGGCGAACATGGCGTGCCTTCGGGCGATGCGCTGGTGGCGGAACGCGCAGATGTAACTGCACGGCTGGAGGGCTTGCGCGATGGCGCGCGGGTGGTGCTTGAGGATGGGTATCTGCCGGCGGATGTGGATGATTTCGCGGCGCTTTACGAAGAGCATCCGGAGGCGACCATTGTGGCCGGGGCGACGGATGTCGGCTTGTGGGTCACGAAATTTCTGCGCGAAATTTCTCCGGCGATCTTCATCGGGCATCTCGAGGATCTGCGCCGGATCGAGGCCGGTAAGGACGAGATCAGGATCGGCGCGGGGGCGAGCTATTCCGATGCGGCGCCGGAGCTGCTGGAGGCGTTTCCGCATCTGGCGGCGTATTGGAGCCGGATCGCCGGATGGCAGGTGCGCAATGCCGGGACCATCGGCGGCAACATCGCCAATGGCTCGCCGATTGGCGACACGCCGCCGGTGCTGATCGCGTTGGGGGCGCAGCTGGTGCTGCGGCGGGGCGCGGCACGGCGCGAACTGCCGCTGGAGGCGTTTTTCCTCGAGTATGGCAAGCAGGACCGGGCCAAGGGGGAAATGGTCGAGGCCGTGATCGTGCCGCGGGCGGCGCCGGGGCAGCATCTGGCGGCCTACAAGATTTCCAAGCGGCGCGACGAGGATATTTCTTCGGTCGCGGCAGGGTTTGCCGTGACGGTCGAGAACGGGGCAATCAGCGCGGCGCGGCTGGCCTTTGGCGGCATGGCGGGGGTGCCGAAGCGGGCCGAAAGGGCGGAGGCGGCGCTGGTCGGGGCGCGTTTTGAAGCGGCGAATTTCGAGGCGGCGGCAAAGGCGCTGGCGGATGATTTCGAGCCGTTGAGCGATTGGCGCGCCTCGGCCGACTATCGCATGCTGGCGGCGCAGAACCTGATACGCCGATTCTGGGCCGAGACCGGCGCCGGAGAAGTGGCACAGTTGCAGAGGATCGGGGCATGAAGGACGCATCGCAAAAGGCCACCGGGCGGGAAAGCATCGAGGGCGGGGCCACAACCTCGACGATCCATGACAGCGCGATCAAGCATGTCACGGGGCGGGCCGAATATTGCGACGATATTCCCGAGCCGGAAGGCACGCTGCACGCCTATCTCGGGGTTTCTGACGTGGCCCATGGGCGGATCCTGTCGATGGATCTGAGCGCGGTGGAGGCGGCGCCGGGGGTGCATGGCGTTCTGACGGCGAGGGACATTCCGGGCGAGAACCAGATCAGCCCGGTGGGCGCGGGCGACGAGCCGCTGTTTCCCGAGGAATGGGTGCAGTTTCACGGCCAGCCGCTGTTTGCCGTGGTGGCGACAAGCCGGGATGCGGCGCGGCGGGCGGCGGCTTTGGCGAAAGTCGAGATCGAAGCCGAGGCGCCGGTTGTGTCGGTAGGCGATGCGATGCTGCGCGACATGCCCCACGTGACCGCGCCGCTGGTGTTGCAGCGCGGCGATGTCGGCGCAGGGATGAAGCGCGCGCCGCACCGCTTGAAGGGCCGAATCGAGATCGGCGGGCAGGAGCATCTCTACCTCGAAGGCCACATCGCCTTTGCCCTGCCGGGCGAGGATGACGACGTTGTGGTGCATTGTTCGACCCAGCACCCGAGCGAGGCGCAACATATGGTGGCGCATGTGCTGGGGGTGCCGTCGCATAGCGTGGTGGTGAACGTTCGGCGGATGGGTGGCGGGTTTGGCGGCAAGGAAAGCCAGATGAACCTGTTTGCCTGTGTCGCGGCGATTGCGGCGAAACGCTATGACCGGCCGGTGAAGATCCGCCCCGACCGCGATCAGGACATGAGCGCCACCGGCAAGCGGCATGATTTCCTGTGCCGATACGAGGTCGGCTATGACGACAATGGCCGGATCGAGGCGGTGGAGGCCGAACTGGCGGCGCGCTGCGGGTTTTCCGCCGATCTCTCGGGGCCGGTGACCGACCGGGCGCTGTTTCATGCCGACAACGCCTATTTCTATCCGCATGTGCGGCTGACATCGCGCCCGATGAAGACCCATACGGTCTCCAACACCGCGTTTCGCGGCTTTGGCGGGCCGCAGGGTGTGGTGATGGGCGAGCGGATCATCGAGGAAATCGCCTATGCGCTGGGCCGCGATCCGCTGGAGATCCGGCGGGCGAATTTCTATGGGCCGGGGCGCGATGTGACGCCCTATCACCAGGTGGTCGAGGATAACATACTGGAGCGTATGGTTTCCGAGCTGGAGGCTGACAGCGATTATCAGGCGCGGCGCCGCGCGGTTCTGGAGCACAATGCCAAGGGCGGGATCATCCGCAAGGGGATCTCTCTGACGCCGGTGAAATTCGGGATATCGTTTACCGCGACCTGGTACAATCAGGCCGGTGCGCTGGTGCATGTCTATAATGACGGCTCGGTGATGCTGAACCACGGCGGCACCGAGATGGGCCAGGGGCTGAACGTGAAGGTGGCGCAGGTGGTCGCGGAGGCCTTGCAGGTGGATCTTGATCTGGTCAAGATCACCCGAACCACCACCGAGAAGGTGCCCAACACGTCGGCGACGGCGGCTTCGTCGGGCTCGGATCTGAATGCGATGGCGGCGCTGGATGCCTGCGAGCAGATCAAGGCGCGGCTGGTGGTGTTTGCCGTCGAGAGCACCGGCGTTGCGGCTGAGGACGTGGAATTCCTGCCCGGGCGGGTGCGGCTGGGCCGCGAGGAAATCGACTGGGCGACGTTCATCAAATCGGCCTATATGGCGCGGGTGCAGCTGTCGGCTGCGGGCTTCTACAAGACGCCGAAAATCCATTGGAACCGCGACACCGGGCAGGGCCGCCCGTTTTACTATTTCGCCTATGGCGCATCGGTTTCGGAAGTGTCGGTCGATACGCTGACCGGGGAATACCAGGTCGAGCGGGTGGATATCCTGCATGACGTGGGCCGGTCGCTGAACCCGGCGATCGACAAGGGGCAGGTGGAGGGCGGATTCGTGCAGGGCATGGGCTGGCTGACCACCGAGGAATTATGGTGGGATGGCGAGGGGCGGCTGCGCAGCCATGCGCCCTCGACCTACAAGATCCCGCTGGCCTCGGACCGGCCACGCGAATTCAACACGCGGCTGGCGGAATGGTCGGTCAACCCCGAGCGCACGATCAAGCGATCCAAGGCGGTGGGCGAGCCGCCCTTGATGCTGGCGGTGTCGGTGCTGGAGGCGCTGTCGATGGCGGTGGCGAGTGTGGCGGATTATCGGGAATGCCCGCGGCTCGATACGCCGGCGACGCCCGAGCGGGTGCTGATGGCGGTGCAGCGGATGCGGGGGGTGGCATGACGCTGGAGCGGTTTTTTGAGCGTTTTGAAGAGGTTGTAAGGGTGCAGATTGCGCATGTGCAGGGTTCTTCTCCTCGTGAGGCGGGGGCTGATATGTTCGTGTCGGCGGGCGGCATGTATGGCACGATTGGCGGCGGGCAGCTGGAATACATGGCGCTGGATCGCGCCCGGCAGATGCTGGCGGCGGGGCAAGACCATACGGTGATGAATGTTCCACTTGGACCCGAGATCGGGCAATGCTGCGGCGGGCGCGTCGAACTGGTTCTGGAGCGAATGGATGCCGGGGCGCGGGCGCGCGCTTTGGACGCTGAGGCGGCGTTGCAGGCGGCGCGGCCCGAGGTTCTGATTTTCGGAGCAGGGCATGTCGGCCGTGCGCTGGCCGATGCGCTCGCGCTGTTGCCGGTGCGGGCAGGGCTGATCGACAGCCGCAAGGCCGAGCTTGCATTGGCGAGTTGTGAGGACAGGCGGTTGACACCGTTGCCGGAAAGCGAGGTTCGCAAGGCCGGACCCGGCGCGGCCTATGTGATCGCAACGCATGACCACGCGCTCGATTTCCTGCTGGCGGCGGAGGCGTTGAGCCGGAACGATGCCGTCTATGTCGGGATGATTGGCTCGGCAACCAAGCGCGCACGCTTTGCGTCCTGGGCGCGAACGCATGCGGCCGGGGCTGATCCCGGGCGGATGATCTGTCCGATGGGGGCGGCGGGGCTGGGCGACAAGCGGCCCGAGGTGATCGCGGCACATGTAGCGGCGGAGCTTATGACGGCCATCGCGGCTCACAAAACCATACGTAAAGGTATGGAGGCCGATGCATGAGCGCGAAGCTTCTGCGCGGGCGGGTCTTGAGCTTTCACGCCGAGCCGCAGGGCGGCGATACATCGGCCTTTACCTACATCGAGGATGGCGCGCTGCTGATCCGCGATGGTTTGATCGAAAAGCGGGGTGAATACACCGCCCTGAAAGGCCAGGCGCCCGAAATCGACCACCGGCCACATCTTCTGATGGCCGGGTTCATCGACGCGCATATCCATTTCCCGCAGGTGCAGGTGATTGCATCCTGGGGGGCGCAACTGCTGGACTGGCTTGAGAATTATACCTTCCCGGCGGAAACGCGCTATGCAGACCCGGCCCATGCGGCGCGCATGGCGGGCGCCTATTTCGATCTGCTCACCGCGCATGGCACGACGACGGCGGCCTCCTATTGCTCGGTGCATGCCGCCTCGGTCGATGCCTACTTCGCCGAAGCACGGCGGCGCAGCATGTGCATGATCGGCGGCAAGGTGATGATGGATCGCGGGGCGCCGGAGGGGCTGCTCGATACGGCTCAGACGGGCTATGACGACAGCAAGGCGCTGATCGAGAAATGGCACGGGCGCGGGCGCGCGCATTACGCGATCACGCCGCGCTTCGCGATCACCTCGACGCCGGAACAACTGGCCGCTGCCGGGGCGCTGGCGGGTGAACATCCAGAGTGCTTCGTGCAGACCCATGTCGATGAAAACCCGAATGAAATCAGCCTTGTGGCCGAGCTTTACCCGGAGGCGAAGGATTACATGGGGGTGTATGAGGCGCATGGTCTGTTGGGGGCGAAAACACTGCTGGGCCATTGCATTCACATGACCGACCGGGAAATAGGGGTGATTGCAGAGACCGGTTCGAAGCCTGTCTTCTGCCCGACGTCGAACCTGTTCCTGGGCAGCGGTCTTTACAACGATGGCGATCTGCGGCGCCGCGGCATCAAGGGGGCGATTGCCACCGATGTCGGAGGCGGCACAAGCTATTCGATGTTGCAGACGATGAACGAGGGCTACAAGGTGTTGCAGCTGCAGCGCCAGCAGAAGCATCCCTTTGAAGCGTTTCACTGGATCACGCGCGGCAATGCCGTGGCGCTGGGACTGGAACAACGGATCGGAACGCTGGACGAGGGCTCGGATGCCGATATCGTGGTACTGGACGCGCGAGCGACGGCGGAGATGAGGCTGCGCGCCGAGACGGTCGAGAGCCTGGCGGAAGAGCTGTTCCTGCTGATGATCCTGGGCGATGACCGGGCGGTCGCGCAGACCTATGTTGCGGGGGAAACGATGAAATGAATGCGCTGGAACGTCGGATAGCGGTGGCGCGGGGAGAGGAACCCGCCGATATCGTTTTGCGCGGCGGGCAGGTGTTCTGTGTGGTGACGGGCGAGATGATCGCTGGGGATGTGGCCGTTTGCGACGGTATGATCGCGGGTATGGGCGCGGCCTATGATGGGAGAGAAGTGATTGATGTATCGGGCCAAATCCTAGTTCCCGGTTTCATCGACACGCATCTGCACATCGAAAGTTCGCTGGTAACGCCCTATGAATTCGACCGCTGTGTCGGCCCGCTCGGAGTGACTACGGCGATCTGTGATCCGCATGAAATCGCCAATGTCGTGGGAATGAAGGGAATCGAGTATTTCCTGGAAGCGTCGGCGCGCACATTGATGGATATCCGGGTGCAGCTGTCGAGCTGTGTTCCGTCAACCGAGATGGAGACTTCGGGCGCGCGGATCGGGGCCGAGGCGCTTGCGGCGCTGAAGCATCATCCCAGGGTGATCGGGCTGGCCGAATTCATGAACTATCCCGGTGTGATCCATCGCGATCCGGAGGCGATGGCCAAGATCGCTGCCTTTGAGGGGCGCCATATCGACGGCCATGCACCAATGCTCTCGGGGAAGGATCTGAACGCTTACGTGGCAGCAGGGATCAGAACGGAACACGAAGCCACCAGCGCCGAAGAAGCGCGCGAGAAGCTGCAGCGCGGCATGCGGGTGCTGATCCGCGAAGGTTCGGTTTCCAAGGATCTGCACGCACTGGCGCCGATCCTCGATGACTATACGGCAGCGTATTGTTGTTTTTGCACCGATGATCGCAATCCGCTCGACATCGGCGAGCATGGCCATCTCGACTACATGATCCGCACGCTGATCGGGCTCGGGATTTCGACCC
>CBDUGF010000079.1:0-16946 GCA_965366835.1 uncultured Rhodobacterales bacterium | reverse complement strand
ATGTCGCCCTTGACCGTGCCGATCACCATCTTGCCGACGCGCGGCGCGCCGGTTTCGACCAGGAGCGGCTTGAGAATGGCCATGCCGCCCTTCATCGCGTTGGCCGCCAGCAGCACTTCGGGGACGAAGAGGATGCCATCGCGGAAATCGTCGCCGACGATCTTCATGCCGCCGACCAGTGCCTTGGTGAGCACGTCATAGGGCGTCCATTTGCGTTCGAGCAGGATGTTGACGCCTTCCTCGATCTCTTCCTTGAGCCCATCATAGAGGTCGTCGAACATCTGTTGGACAAGCTCTTCGTCGTCGAGCTCGCTCAGGATGATTTCGTCGTCTTGCTCGGACATGGCTGAATCCTTCGTCTTGGCAGGGCGCAGCTGCGCCCCAGCGTGGTCGGTTGCTGGATCCACGAATGCCAGAATGTTGCGGCGGCGCTTGGCCGAATTGCGACATCGGCAACGCGTTTGCCGACTTATAGACGCAATTCCGGTTTCGGGAGAGTGTAAATTTCTCAGGGCAAACATGCGGGGCGTTGAGAATGTTCGCTGAATGTTCTAAATAGAAGCAATGGACCGGGAACCCTTTCATATCGTCGAACCGGCCCGCCGCAAGGGGCGCGGCGCGGTGAGCAACGCCAGCGGGCGATTCGAGCGCGAGGCGCGCAGTGAGGTCTGGGATGGCTGGGATATTCCGGAGCCGCGCAAGGGATTTGCCACCCAGGTGAGCGAGGAGCGGGCGCGCAGCCTGATCTCCTGGAACCGCTCGCCAGACCTGCCGTTCGATCGCTCGATCAACCCCTATCGCGGCTGCGAACATGGCTGCATCTATTGCTTCGCGCGGCCCAGCCACGCCTTTCTCGGGCTGTCGCCGGGGCTGGATTTCGAGACCCGGCTGGTGGCCAAGGTGAATGCGGCGGAGGTTCTGGCGCGCGAGTTGCGGGCCAGGCGCTATCGCGTGGCACCGATCGCCATCGGCACCAATACCGATCCCTATCAGCCGGTGGAGCGCGATCGCGGGATCATGCGCGCCTGCCTGGAAGTGTTGCGCGATTTTCGCCATCCGGTGGCGATTGTCACCAAGGGCACGCTGATCGAGCGCGATCTCGACATTCTGGCACCTATGGCGCGCGACGGGCTGGTCCGGGTCGGCATTTCGGTCACCACGCTGGATGCGGGCCTGTCCCGGCGGATGGAGCCGCGGGTGCCGGGCCCGAAGCGGCGGCTGGCGGTGATCCGGGCGCTGAGCGCGGCGGGGGTGCCGGTGCGGATGATGACTTCGCCGGTGGTGCCGGGGCTGAGCGATCATGAGATCGAGGCGATTTTGGCGGCCGGCAAGGCGGCCGGGGCGAGTTCGGCCAGCTGGATCATGCTGCGCCTGCCAAGAGAGGTTTCGCCTCTGTGGCAGGAATGGCTGGCCGAGCATTATCCGGGCCGGGCAGCGCGGGTGATGGCGCGGCTGCGCGAGATGCATGGCGGCAAGGATTATGATGCGAGGTGGGGCCACCGGATGCGCGGCGAGGGCAGATATGCCGAGATGATCGCACAGCGCTTCAGGGCGGCGGCGCGGCGGCTGGGGCTGGACGCGGCGCAACCGGCGCTGCGCTGCGATCTGTTCCGGGTGCCGCCCGGGGCGGGCGATCAGCTCTCGCTGTTTTGAGGGTGCGGGCGCTGCGGCGGCGTGCGCCCCATCAGCCAGGCCAGCGCCAGCAACGGGACGATGATCGTCAGCGGCAAGCCGACCAGCAGGTATTTCTCGCCATTCGTCATCGAGGCGAAGGTCAATGCGCTGCAATCGGTCGAGGCGGCGGCGGACGCACAGCGCATCGAATTGAAATAGAAGATGAAGGCGGTGGATGCCGCGGCGACACCCAGTGCCGCCGTCAGGAACGTGAAACGCATCGCGAAGGGGGTCATGGCGTCATCCGCGACGCCGGCGCGGGCGCCGTTTGGGGGCGTTGGCATCGTCGCCGGTGCCATCGGCGGCGGAGGAGAACGCACCGAGCCGCCCGGTGATCAGATCAAGCGTGGGGCGCGGGCCTTTCGGAGTATTTTCAAGGGCTTCGCGCATTTTCCTCAGGTGCTCCGGCATGGTGCCGCAGCAACCGCCGATGATCCTGGCGCCGCAATCGCGCGCCAGCACGGCGTAATCGGCCATCAGGTCCGGCGTGCCGTCATAGTGGATATGACCGTCATGGTATTTCGGGATCCCGGCATTGCCCTTGGCGATGATCGGGCGCTCGGAACCCTGGGCCACGAAGCCGAGCACGGTGCGCAGCAGATCGGAGGCGCCGGTGCCGCAATTGGCGCCATAGGCGATCGGCGGATTGGGCAGTTTCTCGACCATCGCGGCCATGTCGGCCGAGGTGAGGCCCATCATCGTGCGCCCGGCGGTGTCGAAGCTCATGGTGCCGCACCAGGGCATGTCGGCCAACAGGAAGGCTTCGGCGGCGGCCTTGTATTCCTCGGGGGCCGAGATGGTCTCGAGCCAGAGCACATCGGCGCCGCCCGCCTTGAGGCCCTCGGCCTGTTCATGGAAGATCTCGACCGCCAGCTCATGGGTAAGCGCGCCCATCGGCGCCATGATTTCGCCGGTGGGGCCGACCGAGCCGGCGACGATCACAGTGCGCCCGGCGGCGTCGGCGACCTCGCGGCCGATCTCGGCGGAGATGCGGCTGAGTTCGGCGGCGCGTTTCTCGGCGCCGTGCAGCTTCAGCCGGGCGGCATTGCCGCCGAAGGAATTGGTCAGGAAGATGTCGGAACCGGCATCGACCGCGCCCTTGTAGAGCGCCGCGATCCGGTCGGGATGATCGGTATTCCACATCTCGGGCGGCTCGCCGGCTTCCAGCCCCATGTTGAACAGGTTGGTGCCGGTGGCGCCATCGGCCATCAGCCAATCACGGGAGGCGAGGAGGCGGGCGAACGTGTCTGTCATGTCTTGGTGTCCAGGGCCAGGGATGCGCGCCCGAGGTGTCATACTTGCGGCAGTGGCGCAATCTCGAATTGTTCAGGACGTTCATGAGGGGCAGGCGCGAACCCCGGAATCAGGCATGATCCGCCGCCGCGCGGGCCCGGCATGAAACGTGTCTTTCAGGTTGGCGCGGGGCCGGGGCAGGATTCGTCAAAAAAAGGTCAGTCGACCTCGTTCATCACCTGATGCTTGGCCAGCGGCGTCAGCTCGGCCAGCTTGGCACGGATCGTATCGGCATCGGCGATATCGCCCAGATCGCCGGCAACCTTGCGCACCACGTCTTCGTGCCCGGCTTCCTCGAAATCGGCCTTCACCACCTCGATGGCATAGGCACTGGCCTCATCGCCGGTCTTGCCCAGAAGTTCGGCGGCCCAGAGGCCGAGCAGCTTGTTGGCACGGTTGGTGGCGCGGAATTTCATCTCCTCGTCATGGGCGTATTTGTTCTCGAATGCGTGTTCGCGGTCGTCGAATGTGGTCATGGGGCTCTCCGCAGGGTCAAATCCGTTCCCTCTGATATGCCCATAGAGGCCCGCGCGCGCAAGTCCCGTTCGCGGCTTTGGCACAAAGCACCCTTTGCAAAAACCACCCCATGCAATATGAGACGCGCCATGGTCGGGACTCATGGATGGTCAGGTGATTGTCCGGTGGACCCTGCCGAAAAGCGAGGAGCCCCCATGGCACGGCGCAAGAAGATCTACGAAGGCAAGGCCAAAACCCTGTTCGAAGGGCCGGAACCCGGCACCATCGTGCAGTATTTCAAGGATGACGCCACCGCCTTCAACGCCGAGAAGCGCGATGTGATCGAGGGCAAGGGCGTGCTCAACAACATGCTGAGCGAGTTCTTCATGAAGGGGCTGACCAATATCGGCGTGCCCAATCACTTCATCCGCCGTCTGAACATGCGCGAGCAACTGGTGCGCGCGGTCGAGATCGTGCCGCTGGAGGTGATCGTGCGCAACTTCGCCGCAGGCTCCCTGAGCAAGCGGCTGGGGATCGAGGAGGGCACGCCGCTGCCGCGCCCGATCATCGAATATTCTTACAAGAATGACGAACTGGGCGATCCGCTGGTCTCGGAGGAATATATCGCCGCCTTTGGCTGGGCCAGCCAGCAGGACATGGACGATATCGTCAGCCTGGCGCTCAGGGTGAATGATTTCCTGAGCGGCGTGATGTATGCCGTCGGCATCAAGCTGATCGATTTCAAGATCGAGGTCGGCCGGGTCTATGAGGGCGATTTCCAGCGCCTGATCGTGGCCGACGAGATTTCGCCCGACAGCTGCCGGCTGTGGGATGTCGAGACCGGCCGCAAGCTCGACAAGGATGTGTTCCGGCGCGATCTCGGCTCGCTCACGGATGCCTATAGCGAAGTCGCCAAGCGGCTGGGGGTGATGCCCAAGGGCGCGGTGCCGATGAAGCCGACGCTGATCAACTGAGGGTGCGGGACGGAGCGCGCGCCCTGATTGCGGCGTGACGCCAGGGGCGGTGTCGGATTTGGATATTTGAGGCAAGATGAAGCAGGGGACGGCTCTGCGCTGACAATCGGGGGACGGGCGATGAAAGCCAAGGTTTACGTGATGTTGAAGGATGGCGTGCTGGACCCGCAGGGCGCGGCTGTGAAACACGCGCTCGGGGCGCTTGGGTTCGACGGCGTCGAGGGTGTGCGGCAGGGCAAGGTGATCGAGCTCGATCTGGCTGCGGGTACCACGGAAGAGACCGTGAAGGCGATGTGCGAGAAGCTGCTCGCCAATACGGTGATCGAGAGCTACCGGATCGAGATCTGATCTATGTTCCTGTTCAGCCGGCCTTTTCTGTTTGCAGAAACGGAAGGCGGCGCGCGCATCGTGTCGTGGCGGGTTTGGCTGCTGATCTGGCTGGTGCCGGGGCTGTTCGGCGCCGCCACGGTCCTGCTGGCGGGGGAGACCTTCTGGAAATTGGAGCGCATGGTGCCGGGAACCGGCGAGGTGGTGCGGGTCTATGCCTGGGAGGGCGAGACGGTGTTTGATCGGGGCGTGGTGAATTACAGCCCGGTTTTGAGGTATGAGTTTGCGCTTGGCGAGATCACCGAGGCCAGCACCGGCATGTCGCATCCCGACTGGAATTTCGAGATCGGGGCAGAGCGGGCGATCCTGTTCGATCCCGCTTACAAAACCGATATCAGTTTGCCGGGGCCGCATAACTGGGCGGTGGCACGGATGATCGGGCTGATCGCGCTGGTGAGCGCGCTGCCTGCGCTTTGGGCGCATCGGCGGGCGCGCAGATGGCAGCGGGGCGGAGCAAAGGCGGGTTGAAAACCCACCCTACGTGGGCGGAGAGGTGAGGCGATGAAGGCGGCACAATTGACAGGCTGGCGTGAACCGCTGGAGATCGTCGATCTGGCCGCGCCCGTGGCAGGGCCGGGGGGCGTGGTTCTCAAGGTGCTGGCCTGCGGCGTATGCCGCTCGGACTGGCATGCCTGGGTCGGGGCCGATCCGGATGTGCATCTGCCGCATGTGCCGGGGCACGAGTTTTGCGGCGAGGTTGTGGGCGTGGGCCAGGGGGTGGCGCGCTGGCGGGTGGGCGACCGGGTGATCGCGCCGTTCATCCTGGCCTGTGGCGCCTGCCCGGATTGCGCGGCGGGCAACCAGACGATCTGTGCCACTCAGCAAGTGCCGGGCTTCACCATTCCCGGCGCCTTTGCCGAAATGATCGCGGTGCCGTTTGCCGATCACAACCTGACCGCCTTGCCCGAAAGCATTGCCCCGGCGCTGGCGGCGGGGCTGGGCTGCCGGGTGACCACCGCCTGGCACGCGCTGACCGGTCGCGCGGCGTTGCGCCCGGGCGAATGGCTGGCGGTGTTTGGCGGTGGTGGCGTGGGCACGGCGGCGCTTTTGTTGGGCCGGGCATTGGGCGCGCGCGTGGTGGTTGTGGATGTGGTTGAGGAAAAACTGACCTATGCCAAGGGCTTGGGCGCCGATGCTGTGGTGAATGCCGCAAAGGGGGACGCCGCGGAGGCGGTGCGCGAGATCACCGGCGGCGGCGCCGATCTGGCGCTCGAAGCATTGGGAATAGAGGCCACGGTGGTGGGCGCCATTCGCTCGCTACGCAAGTTGGGGCGGATGGTGATGGTGGGGATGCCCGCGGGCGAGCATGTGAACATGAGCTTGCCGATGGATGTGGTTTATTCCGGGCAACTGGCGTTTTACGGCACGCGTGGCATGCCGGCGTGGCGCTATCCCAGCCTTCTGAACCTGATCGAAGCCGGGCAGGTGGACCTGTCACCGCTGGTCACCCGGCATATCCGGCTGTCGGAGGCGAGTGCGGAACTGGCGGCGTTTGACGCGCCCGCACCGCCTGGTGTGGCGGTGATCACCGATTTTTCGGGGTGACTGACGGGCGAACGGGCGGGCCGGCGCGCGGCGCGGCGATCGTCCTGTGGGCGCGCGCTGCGCGCCTTCAGCCGGCGGCCTGGCGGGCGTAGTCTTCGGCGTCAAACCAGCCGCGCGAGGCGATGACCTTGAGATCGTCGCCGATCTCCCATTCCTCCCAGCCGCGGATGTTCAGGGGGTTGCCGGTGGATGCGTCGTGGCCGGTGAAGGTCCAGACATAGATCGCGTGGTTGCCCGAGCAGCGGATATCGTCGCAGCGCAGCGTCAGGTCGGGGACGTCGGCATAGAACCCCGCCGCCATGTCGCGGACCCGGGCGCGCCCGGTCCAGGGATCGCCGCGGTTTATGATGATCTCGCCGTCGGGTGCGTAGAAGCTTGCGACGGCCTCGGGCGATTTCGAGTTCCAGGCGGTGGTATAGCTGGCGGCCATGGCGGCGACATCTTCAGGATCAATCATTTCAGTTCCATTCCTTGTGCCAAAAAGGTCGCCAGTTTGCCCGACGGCACGACGTTTGTCGACTCCGCGTCAGTGGCGGCGCGGATCGCACACCCTTTCCGGCGCAAAGGACCGCCGTGACTGGCGTCAGAAATCGGTGAGCGAAAAATCGCTGTAGAGGCGATTCGTGCGCGCGGGGATACAATCACCGGTGTTGTTTTTTGGGGCAATTTGACGTAGGGTAAAGCATTATTTGTTTAACTTTTGGAGGGGATTGTCATGAAAAGTGACGAACTCGGGAAATTGTCCTACGAAGTGTCCAAAGAGGGTCTGCAGAAGATCGTCGAAAGCGGGCGGCTGCTTGAATTCGCAAACACGGTCGCGGCGAGTGCGGCGGCGGAAATCCATGCACAGATCGTGGACCAGGTGGCGCGTGCGGCGGTTGCCGGCAAGGCGGTCGGCGGCGTGAGCGTCGGGTCCGTCAACGTCTTCGAAGGTGGAGATTTCGGAACTGTTCCGATCGGTCCGAAAGGCCCACGGCCGAAATTCAATGGCTCCTTTGGCGGCGCGCTTTCGCATATTGTTGATATCGCGGAAATTTCGGCCAGACGCGGCTGACGCCAAAGAAACGGGAAAAGACAATGGCAACTTCGGCAAGCCTGATGTTGCACCTGACCGGTCGTTGCAATCTGGAATGCCGCCATTGCTATATGGATGGCGGCCCCTGGCGCCGGGAGCGGCTGCCCATTGACTGGGTGCTGGATGCGATCCGAACCGCTCCCGGATTGGGGATCGGCGCGTTGTTCCTGACCGGCGGCGAGCCGATGATGTATCCGCATCTGGTCGAGGTGCTAGAGGTTGCCGGGGCGACCGAGGGCCTTGACGTCACGCTCTCGACCAATGCGACCCTGGTCAATGCACATTTTGCCGGGGCCCTGGCCGCCGCCGGGGTGCGGGTGCATGTCAGCATCGACGGCCGGCCCGATTTCCACGACGCGTTCCGCGGCGAATCCGGCGCGTTTGCTAAGACCGAGGCCGGGCTGGAAGAATTGCGGCGCGCCGGTGTGCCGATTACCATCGTGACGACGATTTCGCGCGATAATCTCGAGGATTTCGATCACATCGCCGGCTGGGCGGTCGCGGCGGGCGCCGAACGGCTGCTGGTGCAGCCGCTGTTGCGGCTCGGACGGGGCCAGGACATCGGCGATCACACGCTGAGTTCGCCTCAATTGCTCCAGCTCATCATGAGCGTGTCCGACCTGGCCAATCGCGATGGCCGGCCGATCAAGGCAAGCGTGATCGGGGGCAGCAAACGCTTCTTCCTGGCGCATCCCTGCGCGGCTTATGTATGCAACGGCGGCGGGTGCCATCGCGGCGTGTCGAAGGAAATCAAGAAGATCGTGGTGCGCGAAACCGGGGTGGTTTTGCCCGAGGCGACCAATCTGGACGAGTCCTATGCGATCGGCAGGGTCGAGGAGGCGTCTTTGGCCAGCCTGGTGCACGGCTATTTCTCATCCGGTTACGACGCGTTCGACCGGCTGTGCCGGGCGGCCTATCACGAATGCGTGCCGGACTGGCCCGATCCGATACTGCCCTGGGACCAGATATTGGCCGAACGCAGCCGCAGGCCGGTGCAGGGAACCGTGCAACCTGCCATCGAAGGCGGATGCGGCAAGGTGAGCGATCTTAGCTTTTGAGGCCAGAGCGGCCTGGCCCGGTAGCGAGGCCCGCCCTCTGGCGGCCAAATCCGACAGCGACAAATCGACATGCCGGACGCGGCCTGCACCTTGGGTGCAAACCGGTCCTCGGGCAGGTGCGGCGGTGTTGCGGCGCCAGCGCAGGGTTGCGGTGACACCGGTCGGGCCGTGAAGGGTTGAAAGGGTTTGACGGGGGGCCTATCAAGCGCGTGACAGGCGGGTTTGGATGCTCTGCCTGGCGCAGGACAAGGAACCACGCCCATGCATGCTGCCGTTATCGTCTTTCCCGGATCGAACTGTGACCGCGATCTGGCCGTCGCCTTCGAGAATGCGGGCGCCAGGGTAAGCATGGTCTGGCACAAGGACACGGCGCTGCCCGAGGGGGTCGATATCGTCGGCATACCGGGCGGGTTCTCGTTTGGCGACTACCTGCGCTGCGGAGCGATTGCCGCCAATTCGCCGATCTGCCGTTCGGTGGTGGGGCATGTCGAGAAGGGCGGTTATGCGCTCGGGATCTGCAACGGTTTCCAGGTGTTGACCGAGACCGGCCTGCTGCCGGGGGCGCTGAGGCGCAATGCCAATCTGAAATACATCTGCAAGCCGGTGGTTTTGCGGGTCGAAGATTGCGACACGGTTTATCTCAAGGGCTATGAGGCCGGGCAGCAGATCACCGTGGCGATCGCGCATCATGACGGCAATTACTATGTCGATGACGAGAAGCTGCGCCAGCTCAGGGACGAGGGGCGCATCGCCTTTACCTATGTCGACAATCCCAACGGTTCGGTGGCCGATATCGCCGGGGTGGTGAGCCGCAACCGGCGGGTACTGGGGATGATGCCGCATCCCGAGCGGATGGCCGAAGCCGCGCATGGCGGCACCGATGGCGCGGCGATGTTCACCGGGCTGATGCGGGAAATGGCGCTGGTTTGAGCCAATTTTGGACGATGGCCGGCTCTCCTGACGGGGCGGCTGGCGGGCCCTGGGCGTTTCGGAGTTGTTACGGGGCCACAATGAAGCTGTCACACGACGTAGGGAAGGCATGATCGCATGAGCGTTTTCGAAAGATACCTGTCGGTCTGGATCGCGCTGGCGATGGTCGCCGGAATCGTGCTTGGCAATGTCGCGCCTGGCCTGATCGGAGCGATTGCGGCGGCGGAATTCGCCAGCGTCAATCTGGTGGTCGCCGTTCTGATCTGGGCGATGGTCTATCCGATGATGGTCGGGGTCGATCCGGGATCGCTGCGTGATGTCGCACGTCAGCCGCGGGGCCTGCTGATCACGCTGGTGGTCAACTGGCTGATCAAGCCGTTCACCATGGCGGCGCTGGCGGTGCTGTTCTTTGAGTATGTGTTTGCGCCGTGGATCGAGCCCGAGGACGCATCGCAATACATCGCGGGCTTGATCCTGCTCGGCGCCGCGCCCTGCACCGCGATGGTGTTTGTCTGGTCGCAGCTGACGCGCGGCGACGAGACCTACACGCTGTTGCAGGTCTCGGTGAACGATCTGATCATGGTGGTGGCGTTTGCGCCGATCGTGGCGTTCCTGCTCGGTGTCACCGATATCGCGGTGCCGTGGGAGACGCTGGTGCTGTCGGTGCTGCTGTTCATCGCGCTGCCGCTGGCGGCGGGGATGCTGACGCGCAGGCGGCTCGGCGAGGCCCGCGCGATCGAGGCGTTCCAGGCGCGGGTAAAGCCCTATTCGATGATCGGGCTGATCGCCACGGTGGTGATCCTGTTCGGGCTTCAGGGCCAGGTGATCGTCTCCAGACCGTTCGTGATCGTGCTGATCGCGGTGCCGATCATCCTGCAGAGCTATGGCATCTTCGCGCTGGCCTATGCGGCGGCTTTTGCGCTGAAGGTGCCGCACCGGATCGCGGCGCCCTGCGCGCTGATCGGCACCTCGAACTTCTTCGAACTGGCTGTGGCTGTGGCGATCAGCCTTTTTGGCCTCAATTCCGGCGCGGCGCTGGCCACGGTTGTCGGCGTGCTGGTGGAAGTGCCGGTGATGCTGACGCTGGTGACCTTCGCCAACCGCACACGGGCGCGATTCGCCGGGTGAGGGGGCTGCGCGCCGGGAGGTCGCCCGGAAGCAAGCGCCGCGGCTCGGCGGAGAATGGCGCAGGGATAAGCGCTACCGGCGAAAAACAGAGTAGCGCCGAGCGGCCTCGTGCGGTGCGGCTTGAGCGGGGGCGCGGGGCGGCGTAGATTGGCGTCATGGCCCGCAAACCCACTTCCCAGGTCGTGACGACGACACGCACCCGCGCCACGGGCTGGCGCATCCGTGTGGCGCTGATCATCCTGCTGGTGATCGCGGTCGCCACGATCCTGACGACCAACCGGCTTCTCACCGATCGCTTTACCGAGACCACCCGCAACCGGGCCGAGCTGCGCCTGGCGCTTTATTCCGGCAACCTGTTGAGCGAGCTCAGGCGCAATTCCATCGTGCCGCAGCTGCTGGCACGAGATCCGGCGCTGATCGGGGCGCTCAACTCGGCCGATTACAGCCAGTCGACCCAGCGGCTGCTGTCCTTTGTCGAAGAGATCGGCGCGGCGTCGCTGATGCTGCTCGACCGGGACGGGCGCACCGTGGCCGCGACCGACCGCGCCCGGCTGGGCGAGAATCACCGCTCGGGCGCCTATTTTCTCGACGCGCTGCGCTCCAACAACACCATCTTCACCGTCACGCCGCGCGAGGCGGGCGGCTATGTCTTTACCTATACCCGCAGGGTCGATTGGCAGGCCGAGACGCTGGGGGTGATCGTTGTCGAGGTCAACCTGCAGAAATTCGAGCGCGCCTGGGCGGGAATTTCCGACGCGGTGATGGTCGCAGACAGCACCGGCACCATCATCCTGGCGACCGAGCCGCGCTGGCGCGGGCTGACCGAAGCGGAAGCGTTGCAGCGCGAGCCGGTGGAAAGCGCGATCGAGCGCGCCATCCGTACCACCGCCAACTGGACCGCGCTGCCTGCCGACGCCTATGTGAAGGGCGAGGCGGTGATGCGGATGCAGGGGCGGGTGGCGTTTCGCGGCTGGCACATCGCCAGCTACACGCCCTATGCCGGGGTGCGCGAAAAGGTAAACGGCTTTCTGGCGCTGGAGATCATGGGGTTCGCCATCCTGCTGGCGCTGGCGTTCTATTTCCTCAGCCGCAAGAATGCGTCGCGCATGATTTTCTTCCAGCGCGAATCGGCAGAACTTCGCGCACTCAACGCCCGGCTCCAGCGGGAAATCGCCGAGCGCAAGAAGATGCAGGATCAGCTTGTGGTGGCCGAACAGACCCTGGCGCAGAGCTCGAAGCTGGCCGTGCTGGGCGAGATGTCGGCGGCGGTGAGCCACGAGCTCAACCAGCCGCTGGCGGCGATGAAGACCTATCTCGCCGGGGCGCGGCTGCTGATGCGGCGCTCGCGCCCGGAAGAGGCGCTGTCGAGCTTTGCGCGGATCGACGATCTGATCGAGCGGATGGGCGCGATCACGCGCCAGCTCAAGAGCTATGCCCGCAAGGGCGGCGAGGCTCTGGCCCCTGTAAACATGGGCGATGCGCTGGTCTCAGCATTGAGCATGATGGAGCCGCAACTCAAGAGCCGCAAGGTCGAGATCACCCGCACCATGCCCGACACGCCGGTCATGGTGATGGGCGATCGGATGCGCATCGAACAGGTGATGATCAACCTGTTGCGCAATGCGCTGGATGCCACTCAGGGGGTGCCCGAGCCGCATATCGATATCCTGCTGGTGGAAGGTGAAACCGCGACCTTGAGCGTGCGCGACAATGGCCACGGGATCGAGGATCTCGATACCCTCTTCGAGCCGTTCTACACCACCAAGCAGCCGGGCGAGGGGGTCGGGCTGGGGCTTGCGATTTCCTCGGGGATCGTGAACGACCTTGGCGGGAGACTGACCGCGCGCAATGCTGCCGCGGGGGGGGCTGTTTTCGAGATGCAGCTGCCTATCTTGGAAGACAAGGAAACGCAGGCAGCCGAATGAGCGGATGACGCGCGACGGCACGACTGCAACAGAGGAATGAGACGCGATGGCCAAGGCAATGAAAATCGCAATCGTCGATGACGAACAGGACATGCGCCAGTCGATCAGCCAGTGGCTGGCGCTCAGCGGCTATGACACCGAAACCTATCCCAGCGCCGAGGATGCGCTGAAGGCACTGGGGCCGGAATATCCCGGTATCGTGATCTCCGACATCAAGATGCCGGGGATGGACGGGATGCAGTTCCTCAAGAAACTGATGGGCAGCGACAGCGCGCTGCCGGTGATCATGATCACCGGCCATGGCGATGTGCCGATGGCGGTCGAGGCGATGCGGGTAGGCGCGTTCGATTTCCTCGAAAAGCCGTTCAACCCCGACCGGATGACAGAGCTGGCCAAGAAGGCGACCAACTTGCGCCGCCTGACGCTCGACAACCGGGCGCTGCGCCGCGAGCTGAGCGACGGCGGCCAGTTGATGAAGAAGCTGATCGGGCAGAGCCCGGTGATGGCGCGGCTGAAGGAGGATATCCTCGATCTCGGCCAGGCCGACGGCCATGTGCTGATCGACGGCGAGACCGGCACCGGCAAGACCCTTGTGGCGCATGCGCTGCACGCGGTGGGCGCGCGTGGCGGCAAGAAATTCGTGCTGCTGAGCTGTTCGGCGCTGGAGGAAGACGCCTTGATGAAGCGGCTGTTCGGCCCGATGCAGCCCGAGGACACCCGGCTGCCGGCGGTGGAAGAGGCGCGCGGCGGCACGCTGGTGCTGGAAGACGTGGAAAAACTGCCCGATGCGGTGCAGGCCAGGCTGCTGAGCTTCATCAACGAGGAGGGCAGCCCGCCCGAGACCCGGATCATCGCCATTTCCAACCTTCAGGAGCAGGGCAAGACCTGCGAGAATGCGCTGCGTTCGGATCTGTTCTACCGGCTGGCGGCGCTCAGGATCACGGTGCCGCCGCTGCGCCAGCGCGGCGAGGATATCCTGACGCTGTTCACCCGGCTGGCCGATCAGTTCGCGGACGAATACGGCTGCGACGCGCCCAAGGTCTCGGCGCAGGAGGCGGCGCAGCTGTTGCAGGCGCCCTGGCCCGGCAATGTGCGCCAGCTGATCAACGTGGCCGAGCGCGCGGTGCTGCAATCGCGGCGCGGCACCGGCTCGATCACCTCGCTGCTGATGAACGATCACGAGGAAATGCAGCCGGTGATGACCACCGAGGGCAAGCCGCTGAAGGAGTATGTCGAAGCGTTCGAGCGGATGCTGATCGACAACACCATGCGGCGCCACAAGGGCAGCATCGCCAATGTGATGGACGAGCTGTGCCTGCCACGCCGGACGCTCAACGAGAAGATGGCCAAGTATGGCCTGCAACGCTCGGATTACCTGTGACGTAAATTCGCTCGGGCGCTGGCGAGTCAAAGCGCGCTGGTCGGGTGCAGGTCATCGCGCGGCGCGTTCCGGCATGCTGTTTTCCCATCCGGTTTCCGGGCGAAGGCGGCGCAGGACCGCCGGTCAGCGGCGGTGATGCGATGTTCCGTCATGGTTCTTGCCGCCGGGAGCCCGGGGTAGGCAGGGAACACGCGCCTCGATCAGAACGGTGCGGTGCGCGCGGTATCGAGCGAGAGGATCACCGTCATGCCATCCTGGGTGAGCAGGTTGGATTGCAGGTAGGCGACTAAGCGTTTGCCATCGGGAGCAAAGCTGTGATCGGCGGCTGTGATGGCGCGGCGGCGAAAACCCGGCAGGCGGGGATTGTTGAAATCGGTGATCCGGCGCTTGCCTGAGCCGTCGAGCTTCATCACCCAGTAATCCGTGCCGCGATTGGCATTGCCGCGGCTGGTCATCCACACGATGTGCTCACCGTCGGGCGTGACATGCGCGGTTTCGTTGTAGCCTTCGGCGGCAAGGCGCGTGACCTTGTTGGTAGTCAGATCGACCTCGTAGATCCTGGTCGAGTTGAGAAAGTGGTCGCGCTTTCCCATTTCGAAGCTCGAGGTAAAGATCAGCTTGCCGCCATCTTTGGTGAAGCCGTGATTTTCGTAGAAGGCGTCGCCGCCGGGTTTCAGGGTCGTGACGTTGTGCAGCTCGGGGCCCTTATTGGTGATGTGGAAATCGGCCAGCTTGAGCTGCCAGAAGCCGGCGAACTGGCGCCGGTCGGAGAGCGAGGCGGCGGTGAGTCCGTCGGTCCAGCTGAGCCGTCGCCCATCGCGCGAAAAATGCGGGTGCAGCACGCCCGAAGCGCCGCCCGGCGCGGTTTGCGTCAGGCGGTGGAATTCGCCGGTCTCGAGATCGGCAAGCCAGAGATCGGAGTGGTGCCCGGCGCCGGGCAGGGCGGCGATATCGCGCCCGATATGCCCGGCGTCTTCGGCTTTCTGCGACTGGAACACGATGTAGCGCCCCGTCGGGTGCCAGGCCGGCTGACCATGATGGCCGCGGCCCAGAACGGCATTGGCATCGCAGGTGATGCAGCGCTCGTTCGAGCCATCGGGACGCAGGATCGAGACATCGTAGTAGCCATCGGCATGTTTGCGGTCCATCGCGATCCATTTGCCGTCTTTCGACCATGCGACACGACCGCCGGCTTCGTGCACAACCTTGATGCCGGCGATCAGACCGCGCGGTGAGCTTGCCAATGCCTCGACCTGCGCCAGGAAGGGAGACTCGGCTTGCCCCGCCGCGGGCATGGCGAACAGCGCGGCGAGGGCGCTGATGCGCAGAAGCGAGGCGAGACCCCGCACCGGGAGGCCGAAGCCGCCACGCAACCGGTCGCGCAACGACGGAGCAGCGGCTTTGCGATGGCGCGCGGCGGGGATTTGCGAGGGATCAGGGGTCATTTTCGCTCCGAACCGGTCTGTTTCAGCTGACGCAACCTTGCCAGATCGGCACGCTACGACAAGTCGGGTATTCCGGGCTGGATGGCGGGCGCGGGCACCGAGGAAATCTTGGCAAAAGCGATTTGCCCATTGTCATTGGGGTGTCACTCACCTTATGTAGTTGGAACGGTTTTGGCACACATATGTGCCTGCCGCTTGAGTTTCGCTGTCAGGACATTGGGTTACGAAAAACGTCGGCCCGATACCGGACAGACCGATTGGGCCCTGGTGACAGGACCGCAAGAACGTCCGCCACCCCAAACGGGTGCTCCGGACTGATGAACGGGCGCCGACAGGATCCTTCTGCGGTGCCGGAGAAGAACCGCGATGAAGCGCGCGACAAGATTGAGAGCACGAGCGAGGGCAGGATTTGTCTGGCCGTGCAGCGCGTCTTTGATTGCCCGAAATAGTCACCTTGAACGCACCGCTGCCCCACCCGGGCGCGCGGGCCGTTTGACGTGCGAATGGACAACATGGCCAAGAAAATGCTTATCGATGCCACCCACGCGGAAGAGACCCGCGTTGTGGTGGTCGACGGAAACAAGGTTGAGGAATTCGACTTTGAGTCTGAAAACAAACGCCAGCTCGCTGGCAACATCTATCTAGCTAAAGTTACCCGCGTCGAGCCTTCGCTCCAGGCGGCTTTTGTGGATTACGGCGGAAACCGGCATGGTTTCCTCGCCTTTTCGGAAATTCACCCGGACTATTATCAAATCCCGGTCGCTGACCGCGAGGCATTGATGGCCGAAGAGCGCGCCTATGCCGATGCGCAGCGCGCCCGCGAGGATGAGGACGAGACCAAGCCGGCCCGCACGCGGCGGCGCCGCGGCCGCACCAAGGCAGCCGATGCCAAATCGGACGATGCCGTGGAAAGCCGCGAGCTGAGCGACATCGACGGGATGGAAACCATCGACCTGGACGATGAGAATGGCGAGGGCACCGATACGCTCGAAGGCCATTCGCCGATGGACCTGGTGGGCGAGACCCCGGTCGAGGAGCCCGACGAGGCGAGTGCGGCTGCTGCCGGCGCCGTGGACGACGAGCGCGATGAGGATGACGACGCTCCCGATGCCGCTTCGAAAGATGAGAATATCGAATCCGTGGCCGATGACGATGCGGTCGAGGATATCCGCCCGCCGCGCAAACCGCGCCCGCGGCGCTACAAGATCCAGGAAGTGATCAAGGTGCGCCAGATCCTGCTGGTGCAGGTGGTCAAGGAAGAACGCGGCAACAAGGGCGCGGCGCTGACCACCTATCTGAGCCTGGCCGGGCGCTATTGCGTGCTGATGCCCAACACCGCGCGCGGCGGCGGCATTTCGCGCAAGATCACCAATGCAATCGACCGCAAGAAGCTCAAGGAAATCGCCAACGAGATCGATGTGCCGCAGGGCGCGGGCCTGATCGTGCGCACCGCTGGCGCCAAGCGAACCAAGACCGAGATCAAGCGCGATTACGAATACCTGCAACGGCTCTGGGAACAGATCCGCGAACTGACGCTGAAATCCATCGCGCCGGCGAAAATCTATGAAGAGGGCGATCTGATCAAACGCTCGATCCGCGACCTTTACAGCCGCGAGATCGACGAGGTTCTGGTCGAGGGCGAACGCGGCTATCGCATCGCCAAGGACTTCATGAA
>CBDUGF010000078.1:0-16994 GCA_965366835.1 uncultured Rhodobacterales bacterium | reverse complement strand
GTTGTATTGCACCTCGTCGGCTTCGGTGCGGATATAGCCATTGTGCAGCCGGTTCACCGCGCCGTAAAACGCATCCTCGTCGGCCACGCCGAAATCGCCGAACGCATCCTTCATCTCGCCGAAAAGCCAGCCGGTAAAGGCCCGGCTGCGCCCCAGCTGGTTCTCGTAAATCCGGCTCTGGCTCTCATGCACCCCCATCGACACGCCCTGCCCCAGCGGGCCGAAGCCGTATTCCTGCGCGATATTCTGCTCATAGCAGGCATGGCCGGTTTCGTGGATGGTGGAATAGAGGCAGTTGAACGGATCGCGCGGCACCGTGCGCGTGGTGATGCGCACGTCGTTATGCGAGCCGGATGAGAACGGATGCACCGCCTTGTCGAGCCGCCCGCGGCTCATGTCATAGCCGAATGCCCTGGCCAGCTTGCGCGCCAGCTTCATCTGCGCCTGTTCGTCGAATTCGCCTTGCAGCGGGGCCGGCGCCTCTGCCGCCAGCGCCGCCTCGCGCAGCGCCACCAGCCGCGGCCTGAGCGCGCCGAACATATCCGCCAGTTCGCTGGCCCTGGCTTCGGGCTCGTAATCGTCGAGCAGCGCATCGTAAAGATCGCCGTCCCCGGCCAGCGCCGCCGCCTCCTCGCGCTTGAGCTGCACGATCTCCTGCAAGACCGGCACGAACCCGGCCACATCCTCATCGGCGCGGGCCTTCGCCCATTGGCCCTGCGCCCGGCTGGTCAGCCGCGCCAGCGCCGTGGCCAGCGCCTCGGGCACCTTTGTCGTGCGGTCGTACGAGCGCCGGATATGGCGCAGGCTGGCCCGCCCGACATCGTCGAGCGTGGCCGCGTCGATCGCCTCCAGCCAGTCCCCGATCCGCGGATCGCCGCGCCGCGCATGCAGCACCGCCTGCATCGCCGCGCTTTCCTCGGCGCGCTGCTCGGCGGCACCCCGCGGCATCACGGTTTCCTGGTCCCAGCCCAGCCGCCCCGCCACCTGGCCGAGCGCACCGGTCAGGCGCTCATGCGCCATCAGATCGTCATATGCCGTCATCGCTTATCCCCTGATCGACGTCGCAACCGGATATTGCGCGCCAAATCGCGCCCGGATGATCAGCACCCATACCGCCACCGCGCCGAGCTGGTGCGCGATCGCCACCGGCCAGGGCGCCGCCGTGATCACCGTGTAAATCCCCAGAGCCACCTGAAGCGCCAGCGCCAGCGCCGCGATGTTGAACGCGGCCTGGGTGCGGCGGTTGGCGCTGCGGCGCCCGCGCAGCCACACCATGATGGTGAACCCGGCCAGTAGATAGCCCACGATCCGGTGAATGAACTGCACCGTTCCGGGGTTTTCGAAGAAATTGCGCCAGGCCGGCTCCATCATCATCGCCCCCGGCGGGATCACCTGCCCGCCCATCAACGGCCAATCGGTATAGGACCGCCCGGCATCGATCCCGGCCACCAGCGCGCCCAGCAGGATCTGCAGGAAGGCGAAATGCATCCATCTGGTAGCGAGCGAAAACAGCCGCGCCTCGCGCCCCCGCCGCGCCTGCATCAGGTCGCGCTCCTCGCGCCCCAGCATCATCGCATACCAGGCGATGAACCCGAGGATCACGAAGGCCAGCCCGAGATGGATCGCCAGCCGGTAACTCGCCACATCGGTCATCGAACCGGTGAGCCCGCTGGCCACCATCCACCAGCCGACAGCGCCCTGCGCCCCGCCCAGCGCGCCAACCAGAACCAGCCGCCCGGTCCAGCCCGGCGGGATCCGCTTGCTGAGCCAGAAAAACAGGAAGCCTGCGGCCCAGACCAGCCCGATCACCCGGCCCAGCTGGCGATGCCCCCATTCCCACCAGTAGATCACCTTGAAATCCTCAAGCTGCATCCACTTGTTTTCAATCTGGAATTCCGGGATCGCCTGGTATTTGGCGAATTCCGCCTGCCAGTCGGCCTCGTTCATCGGCGGCAGCGCCCCGGTCAGCGGGCGCCATTCGGTGATGCTCAGCCCGCTATCGGTCAGCCGGGTCAGCCCGCCGACAGCGATCATGATCACCACCAGCGCGAACAGCAGATAGAGCCAGCCGCGGATCGCGCCGCGCGCGCCCCTGCGCCCGCGGTCGATCATCCCGCCCGCAGCGCGCGCCGGTTTGCCCGCGCCGTCGCCGACATCCTCGAAAATGGAACGTTTCTCTGCCATGCGCGGCCTCCTTCTTTGGCGCCAGCCTATGCCGCTTGCGCCGCCGCTTCAACGGCTGTTGCGGCGCGCCAACTGTCGCAGCACACCGTGCAGCATCTGCACATCCGTCCGCGAAAGCCGCATCCGGCTCCACAGATTGCGCAGGTTGATCTTCATGCCCTCGGCCTTCTCGGGCGGAAAGAAGAACCCGGCGGCGTCGAGCCGGGCCTCGTAATGCTCGGCCAGCTTCTCGATATCCATCCCGGTGGCCCAGTCGCCCTTGCTCGGAACATCGCGCTCATGGCTGACATCGCCGGCCGCGCGCATCCACTCATAGCCGCTCAGCAGCACACATTGCCCGAGGTTGAGCGAGGCAAACGCCGGATTCACCGGCACCGAGATGATCGCATTGGCGCGCGCGATATCCTCGTTTTCCAGCCCGGCCCGCTCCGGCCCGAACAGCACCGCCACCTTTTCGCCCGCCCGGGTCCGCACCGCCGCCTCCGCCATCGCCCGCTCCGGGCTCAACACCGGCTTGGTCAGCTCGCGCGGCCGCGCCGTGGTGGCATAGACATAGGTGCAATCGCCGACAGCACCCGACAGATCATCGAAAAGCCCGGCCTCGTCCAGAAGCCGCCCGGCGCCGCTCGCCATCGCCACCGCCCTCTCGCTGGGCCAGCCGTCGCGCGGCGCCACCACGCGCATCCGGTCAAGCCCGAAATTCCACATCGCGCGCGCCGCGGCGCCGATATTCTCGCCCATCTGCGGGCGCACCAGCACGAAGACGGGCTGCGGGGTCTCGCTCGGCATCGCTCTCCTCCTCACCTCTTCCGCGCGGATACGCCACGGCGCGCGCCAAGAAAACCCCCCTTGCCGTTTCATCTTTCCAAAAATACTCGATCCCGCACCCGCCAGATGCGCTAGGCTCGCAGGAAAGAGCGGAAAGGCATCACAATGGCATATGACGAATCTCACGCCGCATTGCTGCGCGACGATCTGGCCGATCACGAGACCGAGGAAAAACCCATGTTCGGCGGGCTCTGCTTCATGCTGCGCGGTAACATGCTCTGCGGCACCCACAAGAACGGCGCGCTGTTTCGCGTCGGCAAGCCCAACATGGAGGCGGCCCTCGCCCTGCCCGGCGTCGGTCACATGGAGATGACCGGCCGGCGCATGGGCGCTTTCGTCGATGCCGCTCCGCAAGCGCTCGAAGATGACAGCACCCGCGCCGCTCTGCTGCGCCTGGCGCTCGGGTTCAACGCCAGCCTGCCCGCCAAATGATGCAAATGCTTGCCCCGCCGCGATTTCCCGCGCTATAGCAGCGCGACGCCCCCGGTTCGAGGACAAGACAATGGACGCGCCCGAGCAACCCCAGATCTACCTGATCACCCCATCCGAGATCGAGCTCAGCCGGTTTCCCGATCAGCTCGCCCGCGTGCTCGACGCTCGGGCCGTCGCCTGCGTCCGGCTGGCGCTTTCGAGCCATGACGAAGACACGCTCTGCCGCGCCGCCGATTCGATCCGCGAAGTCACCATCGCGCGCGACGTGGCGCTGGTGATCGAGCGCCATATCCTGCTGGTCGAGCGGCTCGGCCTCGATGGCGTGCATCTTACCGATGGCGCCCGGCTGGTGCGAAAGGTGCGCAAGGAACTGGGCAAGGATGCAATCGTCGGGGCGTTCTGCGGCGCCTCGTTCCATGACGGCATCAATGCCGCCGAAGCCGGCGCCGATTATGTCAGCTTCGGCCCGGTCGGCGACACGCCGCTGGGCGACGGTTCGGTCGCCGAACACGATCTTTTCGAATGGTGGAGCGAGATGATCGAGGTGCCCGTGGTGGCCGAAGGCGCGCTCGATGCGGGCCTTGTCGCCGATCTCGCCCAGCTCACCGATTTCTTCGGCATCGGCGACGAGATCTGGCTCGCCGACGATCCCGTCGCCGCGCTCAGGTCGCTGACGTCGGCGTTTGCGTAGGGTGCGTTTTCAACGCACCTTCCGTCCTCGCTTCGCCGTACCCTGCGCCAACTCGCTGTGCACCGCCGCGCCGCTTCCGCAACGCGCGCTCGGTTAACCGGCCCCGTTCCGGCGTTTCCGGCGTCGGGGGGTGCACGGGTTGTGGCCGGCCGGTGCGCGCAGATCACCCCCCCGATTCGCTGGCCGGAAGCGGCGTTAACCATTCCCGCCGCGCATGGGTGGCGCGGTGGCCCGTAGGGAGCGTGATCTCACGCGCCCCTATCTGCCATCCCGCTGCGCACCGCGTCCTCACACGCCGCTGCCAGCGCCTTGCGGTCAGCAAAATCATCCACCTTCAGCGGCGGATGCCAGACCACGCGCACCGCGCCTTGCCGCGCCGCCGCCAACACCTGCACCAGATGCGGGCCAAACTCCATCTCGCCCCACCAGCCATAGAATCGCGGGTCGGCGCCCTCGGGCGCGCGATAGACCAGGCTGACCGGCTGGATATAGAGTTCATGGCGCAATTTCGGCGTGAAGAACGCCTGAAACAACGTTGTTTTGAAAGGCAAAACCCGCAACCCATCGGTCGAAGTGCCTTCCGGAAAGAACAACAGCTTGTGCCCCGCCAGCAGCCGCGCCTCGAAGATTTCCTGCTGGGTGCGGGCCGCGCGCGGGTCGCGGTCGATGAACACCGTGCCGGTCGAACGCGCCAGCCAGCCGATTCCGGGCCACCCGGCGACTTCCGATTTCGACACGAAATAGACCCGCTTGCAGGCGTTGAGCGCAAAGATATCGAGCCAGGAGGCATGGTTGGAGACCACCGCGCCACGCTCGCTCATGCGCTCCCCTTCGACCCTGTGGCGCATCCCCAGAACCAGAAAGGCCGCCTTGCACACCGCCTGCACGATCCACGGCGTCCACGGCCGGTGCAGCCCGTGAAACGGCCGCTCGATCAGGCGCAAAAACAGCAATATCACCAGCCCGCCGAAGACGATTGCGCCCAGCACCAGCCCGCGCGCCAGCGCGCGCAATCCGCCCGGCACGCCGATTCTGACCTCCGGCGGCGCAACATCCGGATCCCAGCTGCTCATGCGCGCGGCTCGCTGGCGTAGATGCGGCGCCGCTTGGCGTTCATCCGCGCGGTGTCCATGATCATGCAGATATCGGTGGTGTTGAAGGCATGGTCGATATAGGCGCCGTCGCCGACCACGCCGCCAAGCCGGAGATAGGCCTTGATCAGCGCCGGCACCTGCACCATCGCCGCGCGCCGGTCGATGGCGTCGGGCGGCATCAGATCCATGGGCTGATAGGCGCGCGCCCGCACCCGCAGCTCCTCCGGCGCCAGGTGGCGATGATGCAAGAGCGACAGGGGCTGGGCCAGCGCCGCCACATCGGTGCCGTGAAAGCTGGCCACACCGAACAGGATGTCGATACCGTGGGTCTCGACATAGCCCGCCAGCCCGGTCCAGAGGTGATACATGGCAATGCCGCCGCGATATTCCGGCAGCAGGCAGGAGCGTCCGAGCTCCAGCAGCCTGCGCCCGCTGGCCCGCAAGGGCGCAAGATCGTATTCCTCTTCGGAATAGAACTGCCCCGCCCCGGCCGCCTGCTCTCCCCGCATCAGCCGATAAACCCCCACCACATGCTCCAGCCCCGCCGCGTCGCGGCTGTGGTCGATCAGGATCAGATGATCGAAATAAGGGTCGAACCGGTCGCGCTCGAACCGCCCGGCATGATCGACCAGCGCACCGCCGCCGCCCAGTTCCTCGACAAAGACATGGTAGCGCAGCCGCTGCGCCGCCAGGAGCTCAGCCTCGCCCTGCGCCAGTTTCACCTCGAATTGCGGCTCGGCCATATGCTCCGGTCCTGCCTGAACTGGCGCGGTTCTAGGCGGCTGGCCGCCTCCGCGCAAGCAAGGGTTAATGCGCGTTAACCTTTTGATAACCTTCACCCGTCATCAAAGACCGGCTCGAGCGCGATGCGCGCGCCATCAATCACCACCTTGCCGGCTTCGGGGAAATTGACCGTGATCTTGCCGCCGATATTCGATTGCACCTGCCCCAGCCCCCAATCAGGCTGGCCAGGGTGGCGCACGCGCATGCCCGGTGCCAGTATCGCATTCAAATCGTTCATTCTGTCCTCACTTCGGAGCGCCTCATGTCCCTAACCTCACTTTCGCTTGCCACTCTGGTCGGGTCGCGCATCTGTCACGATCTGATCAGCCCGGTGGGGGCGATCAACAACGGCATCGAGCTCATCGCGATGGGCGGCCCGATCAACACGCCCGAGCTCTCGCTGATCTCCGACAGCGTGTCGAATGCCTCGGCGCGTATCAAGTTCTTTCGCATCGCCTTCGGTGTCGCCTCGCCGGAACAGACCCTCGGCGCATCGACAGTGATCCCGATCGTGGCCGACGCCTATGGCGAAGGCCGCCACCGGGCCGAATGGCTCACCGAGGGCAATGTCAGCCGGGCCGAGGTTCAGGCCGCGTTCCTCGCATTGCTGTGCATCGAATCCGCCCTGCCGCGCGGCGGCATGATCCGCATCGCCAATAGCGGCGACAAGCTCTGCGTGTCGGGCTCGGGCGAACGCGTCGCGCAGGACGCGGTGCTGTGGGACGGGCTCGGCGGAAACACCAACGGGCCCGCTGATCTGCGCCCCGATCAGGTGCAATTCGCCCTGCTGCCGCTGGCGCTGCAAGCATTGGGGCGCCGTGCCGCCGTCGCCGCCGGCAACGATGCGATCAGCCTCACGTTCTGACACCGCACCCTGCCGGGTTCAGTCGCGCACGGCGCCGTCGCCCTCGACCAGGTATTTGAAGCTGGTCAGCTGCGCCGCGCCCACTGGTCCGCGGGCATGCAGCTTGCCGGTGGCAATGCCGATCTCGGCGCCCATGCCGAATTCGCCGCCATCGGCGAACTGGGTCGAGGCGTTGCGCATCAGGATCGCCGAATCGAGCCGCTCGAAGAACCGCGCCGCGGCGGTGTCATCCTCGGTGAGGATGCAATCGGTATGGTTCGAGCCATATTCGCGGATATGGGCAATCGCGGCGTCGATATCGGGCACCACCCTGGCGGCGATGTCCATGTCGAGATATTCGCGGCCCCAGTCCGCCTCGGTCGCCGCGATGGTGCTTTCGATGGCCTGCAACGTCTCGTCGGCGTGCACCCGCACGCCCGCGTCGATCAGCGCGCGGATCACCCCCTGGCCGATGGTGTCGAGCACGTCCTGATGGATCAGCAGGCATTCCGCCGCGCCGCAGATTCCGGTGCGCCGCGTCTTGGCGTTGATCACCACGTTGAGCGCTTTCACCGGATCGGCCGCCTTGTCGAGATAGATGTGCACGATGCCCTCGAGATGGGCAAAGACCGGCACCCGCGCCTCGCGCTGCACCAGCCCGACCAGCCCCTTGCCGCCGCGCGGCACGATCACGTCGATGGTATCGGTCATGGTCAGCATTTCGCTCACCGCCGCGCGCTCGCGCGTCGGAACAAGCTGGATCGCGTCTTCCGGCAGGCCGGCACCGCGCAGGCCCTGTTGCAGGCAGGCATGGATCGCGCCGGAGGAATGAAAGCTCTCCGAGCCGCCGCGCAGGATCACCGCGTTACCCGCCTTGAGGCAGAGCGCACCGGCATCCGCCGTTACGTTGGGGCGGCTCTCATAGATCACCCCGATCACCCCCAGCGGTGTGCGCACCCGGCGGATATGCAGCCCGCTCGGCTGGTCCCACTCGGCCAGAACCTCGCCCACCGGATCGGGCTGTTCGGCCACCGCGCGCAACCCGTCGACCATGGCGCCGATCCGGGCCTCGTCCAACATCAGCCGATCCATCATCGCCTCGGACAGCCCCTTGTCGCGAGCATAATCGAGATCCTTGAGGTTGGCCGCGATGATCTCGTCGCGCCGTGCCCAGACCGCCTCGGCGGCACCGATCAGCGCGGCATGCTTGCGCTCGGCGCCGGCGATGGCAAGCTCGGCCGCCGCCGCCTTGGCGCGGGCGCCGAGATCGGCCATCAATGCGGGAATATCGGCACTGTCTTTCATCTGTTCGACCCTTCGGTTCGGGGGGTGAGCGCGGATGCCTCCGGCGGGGATACTTTTAGCAAGATGAAGCTCAAAGCGCCATATCGTCGCGGTGAATCAGCGCGGCGCGGCCGCGATAGCCAAGGATCGCCTCGATCCGGTCGGATTTCTTGCCCTTGATCGCGCTGGCCTCGACAGAGCTGTAGCTGCAAAGCCCCTGCCCGATCTTGTGGCCCTCGGCATTGAGTATGGCCACCGGCGCGCCGCGCTCGAACGTCCCGGTCACCGATCCGACCCCGGCGGGCAGCAGCGAATTGCCGCGCAGCAGCGCCGCCGCCGCGCCGCCATCCACGGCAATCGCGCCCTTGGGCTTCATCGCCGCGATCCAGCGTTTGCGCGCGGTGTGCGGATCGAGCTTGGCGGTGAACCAGGTGGCGTTGGCGCCCTCTTCCAGCGCCTTCAGGGGGCGCAGCCGCGCGCCTTCGGTGATCGCCATGGCGCAGCCTGCCGAGGTCGCGGTCTTGGCCGCCATCAGCTTGGTGATCATGCCGCCTTTCGACAGGCCCGAGCCGGCATCGCCGGCCATCGCCTCGATCTCGGGCGTGATCTCGGTTATCACATCGAACCGCCGCGCGCCCGCATCCTGCGACGGATTGGCGGAATAAAAGCCGTCGATATCCGACAACAGCACCAGCATGTCGGCCCCCACCGTCACCGCCACCTGCGCCGCCAGCCGGTCATTGTCGCCATAGCGGATCTCGTCGGTCGCCACGGTGTCGTTCTCGTTGACGATCGGCACCACGCCGAGGCCGAGCAGCTGCTCCATCGTGGCGCGCGAATTGAGATAGCGCCGCCGGTCGGCGGAATCCTCCAGCGTCACCAGGATCTGCGCCGTGGTGATGCCATGCGGCGCCAGCGCCTCCTCATAGGCGCGCGCCAGCCGGATCTGGCCCACTGCCGCCGCCGCCTGGGCCTGCTCCAGCGCCAGATCGCGCGCCGGCAGGCGCAACACGCCCCGCCCCAGGGCGATCGAGCCCGACGAGACCAGCACCACATCGAGACCCAGCCCCTTGAGCCAGACCACGTCCTCGGCCAGCGCATGCAGCCAATCCGAGCGCAGCCCGCCGCTGGCGCGATCCACCAGCAAGGCCGAGCCGATCTTGACGACCAGCCGCCGGGCGGCGCTCAGGGACGCCACGGTTCGGCCTCCGCGCCCGCCGCCTTGAAGCGCAGCTTGTCCTCCTGGATCTCGGCCCGCACCGCGCGCAAAACCTCGGTCATCCCCTCGCCGGACACCCCCGACATCATCAGCACCGACCGGCCAACCTCGGCCTCCAGCTCGGCCCTGGCCTCGGCACGGGCATCCTCATCCAAAGCGTCGATCTTGTTCAAGGCCGTCACCCGCGGCTTGTCGGCCAGATGCCCGCCATAGGCTTCAAGCTCGGCGATGATGGTGCGGTAATCCTCGGCAATCGTCTCGGACGTGCCATCGACCAGATGCAGCAGCACCGAACAGCGTTCGACATGGCCGAGGAAGCGGTCGCCGATGCCCTTGCCTTCATGCGCGCCGGCGATCAGGCCGGGAATGTCGGCCATCACGAACTCGGCGCCGTCCACCCCCACGACCCCGAGATTGGGGTGCAGCGTGGTAAAGGGATATTCGGCGATCTTGGGCTGGGCGTTGGACGTGGCGGCCAGAAAGGTCGACTTGCCGGCATTGGGCAGGCCCAGCAGCCCGGCATCGGCGATCAGCTTCAGCCTGAGCCAGATGGTGCGCTCGACGCCGTCCTGCCCGGGATTGGCCCGGCGCGGCGCCTGGTTGGTCGCGGATTTGAAATGCAGGTTGCCAAAGCCGCCATTGCCGCCTTTGGCCAGCAAGACCCGCTGGCCCAGCTCGGTGATGTCAGCGATTACCGTTTCCTGATCCTCGTCGAGGATCTCGGTGCCCACCGGCACCCTGAGCACGATATCGGTCCCGTCCTTGCCGGTGCGCTGGCGGCCCATGCCGCCCTGGCCGTTCTGGGCAAAGAAATGCTGCTGATAGCGGAAATCAATGAGCGTGTTCAGCCCGTCGACCGCTTCGGCCCAGACATCGCCGCCGCGCCCGCCATCGCCGCCATCCGGCCCGCCGAATTCAATGTATTTTTCGCGCCGGAAGCTGATGCAGCCGTTGCCGCCCGCGCCCGAGCGAATGTGAACCTTGGCGAGATCGAGAAATTTCATGGATGCCCTCTTAAGGCCTTTTACATGGTTTCTGAATCAGAAAATGTGAAAAAGGCCCATGCCCTCTCGATGTTTCGCGCGCCTTGCGTCCAATCTGTCGGTCAGATCGAATGCAAAACGCTTTAAGCCCGCTCAGGCCCCGCCGCAAGCGTAGGGTGGGGTTTCACCCCACCGCCGACGTCAGCATTTCAATGAATAGGTCCAGGTCGGCACCGTCGCCGCCCGCGCCACGCAATAGGTTTCCGCATCGCCGAGATATTCGAAGCCCTGATTGGTCAGCACCCGCGCCGAGGCCGGATTGTCCTGAAACACGCTGGCGAAAATCGTTTCGCTGGCCAGCGGATTGGCCTTCAGGATCGCCGCCACAGCCTCCTGCGCGATGCCGCTGTTCCAGAACGCCGGCGCCACCCAATACCCGATCTCGGACTGGTTGCGGTCGAGTCGCGTCAGCCCGATCAGCCCCATCAGTTCGGGCCCCCCGGCCTTGGCGCCGTCCATCGCCCAGACATCCTCGATGCGCTCGTCCGATTGCGCCCGACGCACGAAATCCTCGGTCATGCCCGGCGGCAGCGGATGCGGGATCGAGGTGGTGTAAGTCGCCACCCGCGCATCGCCGGCATAAAGCCCGATCAGCGCGGAATCCGACAGCCGCAGCGGGCGCAGATCGAACCGCTCGGTTTCGATCACGGGTTGGTTGATCACTTTCTCAAACATCATGCGCTTTCTCTCCTCCGAAAAGCACGAACACCACCGAGGCCACGGTCAGTGCCGCCAGCCCCCACATCAGATATCTCTCGGCCACGGTTCCGGCGACAAGATGGGCGATCCGGTCGCCTCCAAAGGTCCAGATCGGGTGCAGCACCGCCTGCAGCCCCAACAGACAGATGGCTATGGTCGCCGTCGCCTGCAATGTCGGCGTGTCCGGGCTCACGAAACTGGTAAATCCCGTGACGATCATCGCCCAGGCCTTCGGGTTGAGCGGATGTACCGCCAGACCGGCCCAGAACCCCGGCGCCTCGGCCGCCGCCCCGCCGGGCGCGAGCCGCAGATTGGCCACCTTCCACGCCAGCCAGGTGATATAGGCCACGCTGGCCCATTTCAACGCGCCAAAAAGCCCCGGCACGGTCTCGGCCAGCCCCATCAGGCCAAACCCGATCGGCCAGATGATCAGCTGCTTGCCCAGCGCCACCCCGGCCACGAACGGCAATGCCGCGCGAAAGCCAAAGCGCGCCCCGGTCGCCATCAGCGCCATGTTGGCCGGGCCGGGCGTGCCGACCTGGCTGGCCCCGAAGACCAGGAAACTGTAGGTGGCGACAGGCATGTCTTGGCCATTCTTCCCGTAACGAGAAAGGGGACCGGCGGTTCGCGCCGATCCCCCTTTATGCTTGAAACCTTAAGGTCGGCTTACTCTGCGGCCTCCGCCACCGGGAGGACCGAAATGAAGGTGCGGCCCTTGAGGCCCTTGTGGAACTTCACGCTGCCGTCAACCGTGGCAAAGATCGTGTGATCCCGGCCCATGCCCACGCCCTCGCCCGGCCAGCACTTGGTGCCGCGCTGGCGCATGATGATGTTGCCGGGGATGACAACTTCGCCACCGTATTTCTTGACGCCGAGACGGCGGCCGGCAGAGTCGCGGCCGTTGCGCGATGAACCGCCTGCTTTCTTATGTGCCATGTGATCTCTCCTTTACCGTCTTACTTGGCCAGCTTCTTGGCCTGTTCAAGCCAGCCGTCACGATCGATGCGGCCCTTGAACGAAAGTTTCTCATCCATATCAGCCACATCTTCGGGCGTCCATGCCGCGATCTGGGCGAATGTCGTCACCCCGAGCGCGTTCAGCTTCTTCACGATCACCGGGCCAACACCGCTGATCTGGGTCAGATCGTCGGCGCCCGCCTCGGCCTTGGCGGCCTTTTTCGGTGCGGCCTTCTTGGCTTCGGCTTTCTTCTCAACCTTGGGCGCGGCCTTCTTCTCGGCCTTGGGTTCGGCTTTCTTCTCGGCCTTCTTGGCCGGTTTCTTCGCCTCTGTCGCCGCCACGGCAACAGCCGCGACCGAGCCTGCGCCCACGGCCGCCTTCACACCCGACTTGTCGCCGCCCGATGCCAGGATCTCGGTGATCTTGAGCATGGTCAGCTGCTGGCGATGGCCCTTGGTGCGCTTGGAGCCGTGCTTGCGGCGGCGCTTGACGAAGTGGATGACCTTGTCACCCTTGATCTGATCGACAACCTCGGCCTGCACGGCCGCTCCGGCAACCAGCGGCGCCCCGACGACGACCTTGTCACCGCCCAGCATCAGCACTTCGTTGAATTGGATTTTCTCACCCGCGTCGGCAGCCAGCTTTTCAACCTTGAGCATGTCGCCCGATTGAACCTTGTACTGTTTGCCGCCGGTTTTCATAACCGCGAACATCGCGTCTTCCTTTTGCTTTCGCGTCCTGTGGCCCCGCATCGCGGTGTTTTCGGGGGCATCCCCCGCCTCGAACAGCGCGCCCGTGAAGGCGTCATTTCAAAACCAGAACAGGCCACGCGCATCGCTGCATGGCCGGTCGCGCGCTTATCTGCAAATCAACGCCGCAAGTCAAGTGGGCGATCCCAACTTTTCGCCGGCCGCTTCATCTTGCCGGAAATATCCCGGGGGGTCCGGGGGGCTGGCCCCCCAGAGCGGCAAGACTCACAAATCCTCGCCCTTCATCTGCAGCGCCACAGCCAGCCCGAGCGCATAGCTCAGATCGGCATACATCCCGTCAAACCCGGCAAACAGCGCCCGGTTCAGCTCCTGGCCCGCCGCGGTGCCCGACAGCGCCACATATTCGGCGATCTCGGCATCGGACAGCGGTGCATAGGCCATCAGCAGGTAGGCCATCAGCCATTCCTCGGTATCGGCCCGGACCTCGGCCTCCTGGCTCCAGACCTCGCTCAGCATCTCCGCCTCGCTCATCTCGATCGCCCCGCCTTCGGCCAGCCCGCGATAGAAGCGCAGGTTCGCCGTCAGCCCGCCGGCGACGTTGAATTCCACCAGGTCGTTGATGGCGACATATTGCTCCAGAAGCGCGATCCGCCCGGCCAGCGCATCGTCGGCCTCGCGGTAAGCCTGGCGCGCCGCCTCCTCGGCGGCCTCATCGAGAAATGCCTCCCGGGCCAGGATCTCCTGGTCGACGATCCGCTTGCCGGTGGGCGAGGTGAAGAACGCCAGCAGTTCCTCGAGATGCTCGGCCGCGATCTCGCTGTCGAGCGCCTGCGTCACCGACATCCGCATCTTCGCCGGGTCGTAAAGCCGCGCCACCACCGCATTCCAGTTGGCGCCGCCGCCGTCGGGCAGGAAATCGGCGCCGATCTCGCTGCCATAGCTCTGGCCCTCGCTGCGCATCACCTCGAGCAGCTCCGGGATCCCGAGCGCATCGATCAGCGCCGCCCGCTGCCCCGTCGCCGGTGCCTGGACTTGGGCCAGCGCCGCCGCCGCCATCACCAGCCACAACAGAGCCGCCGCAGCCGGGCGCATCATCCGCACCGCACTCATCACAGCTCCTCTCCCGGATTCATCCCGGCCATCTTCACCGCCAGCGCCTCGAACCGGTCGGCCATGATCTCCCACTGGATCGCATTCATCAGGTCATAGACCTTGGCCATGCGCGGATCCTCCAGCGCTTCGGCATAGGCCAGTATTTCGGCATTGGAAAAATCGCGATAGGTATAGGCCGCATTGGTCAGCGCCGAAACCTTGAGGTTGGCGCGCAGCTCGTCCTCGCTCTCGCGCATCCGGGCGCGCAGGTCGGCCTCGTCGATCCTCAGCCGCAACACCCCGGCCGCATCCGCCGTCAGGATGAAGCGCAGCTGGATCTCCTGCACCGCGCGCACCCCGTGACCGGAACTGTCGATCGCATCGTTCATCCGCCCGATCAGGCCCAGCCGCGCCGGGTCGTCGCGCTTCATCGCGGCAATCAGCGCCTCGCCCTGCGCCTTCTTGGCCGCGTCGTCCTCCATCATGTGGCTGGCGTTTTCCACCTCGACCAGCCGCAGCCCCAGCGGCGTGGCATAAAACGCCGCGGCGTGGGTCAGCAATTCGTCCGACAGGGTCTTTTCCAGTAGGTCCAGCGCCATCGCGCGCATCCGGGCGCTGTCGAACACCTGCTTGGTGGTGCGGGTCCACTGATAGCCGAAATCATCAGCCTCCATGCCCAGCATCAAGGGCGCGTTCTCCGCCGAGAGCGCAATCGAATCGAGCGCCACGTCAAAGCCGGTGATGCCGAGGAACGCCGTCAGCCGGTCGCGGTCCGCCGCCTGCCCGGCCTGCGCCGTCAGGCTGATGAACAGCAATGCCAGCAGCCAGAGCCAGCCCTTTGCGCGATATGCCTGTGCCAATCCGGTCTCCTTCGCCTTGCGTGTGCCTGTGCTTCGAATCTAGTGAAATTCCGCGCCGAAACAATGCAAAACGGGCCTTGCATGGGCCCGCGAAGGCGATTAAACGCTCATGGCCAGACCCCCGCGGAGAGGTGCCGGAGTGGTCGAACGGGGCGGTCTCGAAAACCGTTGACCCTGCAATGGGTCCCAGGGTTCGAATCCCTGTCTCTCCGCCACTATTCATTGTATTTATTGGATAAAATAGCGCTTTGCGTGGACTACCCCACATAAAACCCCACATAAGAAAAATGCTTGAAAAGCGCGAAGAATCGCGTCCAACTTTCTTCTCCGAACTGCCCTCACGTAAATTTTGCTATCTCGCGCGGTCCTGTTTCGGTCCTTTAGCATTTGCATTGTGAAGGTTCTTTACCGCTTCAATCTGGTACAGCAATTCTCCTGTCCGACGAAGAGCCCGCGCCTTGATGCGCGTTGCCTAGTGAGCCTTTGCCTGCCTCTCGCGCCTCTGCAAACTGGTAGGAATTCGCAGCAGCCCACACGGCGCCTTGCTGATTATTAGGCTCGATGTTCGCTTGGGCAACCTTTCTGGTGATGTGTTTGATTTCGTGAGAGAGGAGCGGAGGGGCTCTGACCTGCCGTTGAATGACTCAATGAAGGCATTCTTCTGGGGCTTACCGGGATCGATGTAATGCCAGTCAACGCCGTTGTCGTTAGCCCATTTACGGATCGCCCGGCTGGTGAACTCGGTGTCGTAGCACGTCCTCCCGAGGTGCTATGGCCCGGAGTTTATCGCTCAGAAGGTGCGGGATTGGATTGCCGCCGTCGGGGCCAAGACAGCATACATCGAACAAGGATCACCGTGGGAGAATGACTACTGCGAAAGCTTCAATGCAAGGCTCCGGGATGAACTCTTAAACGGGGAGGTCTTCTACTGCCTGCGCGAGGCGCAAATCCTGATCGAGTAATGGCGCATCCACTACAACACTGTCAGGCCGCACAGCTCCCTAGGATATCGACCGCCGGCGCCCGAAAGCGTCGTACCATTGGACCAGAGCCCAACAATGCACTAACAATTAACCAGGACCACCCGATGGGGGCAGACCAGGCGATAAAGCGGTTGATTGCGGCCTGCAGGTCGACCACCATATGGAACACGCCGTACTTGAGCCTGCACCGCGTCAGTTTGGCAAAAAAATCCTCGACCGCGTTCAGCCAGGATGACGATGTCGGGATGAAGTGGAACGTCCAGCGCGGGTGTCGCGCCAGTCAGGCCCGCACCTTGGAGTGCTTGTGCGTGCAGTAATTGTCGAGGATGACTTCATTGCGGCTTACAACTTCGCACGCCGCTTGAAGACACTCAGCGGCCTCACGCCCTACGAATACATTTGCAGGATCTGGACTTCAGAGCCAGATCGATTCATCCTAGATCCGATCCACCAAATGCCGGGACTGAAGAACTAGGCGCTGACGTCAGGCGGATAGTTCTACGACTACCCTTATCTTACCGTGAAATAACCGCAAAGGGCGGGGAATTATCTCAGGGTAAGATTGGTTCACCGCGGGGCCTCCGATTGGTTGTCTGATGTCAGCACCTGAGCAGGCTGCAAATACCTTTCTGGGTCAGTGTCCAATTTTCGCAGAATAGCTCAAGTTGCATGGTGCCAAGAACAGGAGTATTGGTTTGTAAATGAGAACAACTGAAGAGACATCTGAAATGGGTGAAACAGACTTTTCTGTCCAAATAGTCGAACCAAAAATTCAGAAAATCCACTCAATTTACTCCTCAATCCGTGGCTATCTCCAATACCCTGTTAATTTCAAATACTTTGGCTCAGCCGAGCAACTACCTTCGGTTTCAGTCAATGACAAACCGATCAGGATGCAAATTGAAAAAAAATGAATTTTTGCCCAGAGACCAATTAGGCTTTATCATTTATATCGATTTATCAAAGCTTGAAATTTCTTCAGAAGCCAAATGTTTTGAAATTGATTTCGTTTTACATGATGGGACTTCAAGACGAACTTCAGAAAGTTAAGAAATTCAAACGTAATTGGATTTTAAAAAATTTAGCGTCCCCGGGCGATCAGAGCGATATAAAATCTGTTTCCGATGATAGAATTTGCTTCAAGAACGGTACGTCATTTGACCAAACCAAGAATAATGCGATTTATCTTGTTCCCACCGGTTATGGGTTTTCAGGCTTGTTGGAAGAAAAGGAAGATAGAGTGTCGGCGCACGCCTATTCCCCTTTGATGCGGACAATGCTTGGAAAGGAA
>CBDUGF010000077.1:0-17081 GCA_965366835.1 uncultured Rhodobacterales bacterium | reverse complement strand
ATGGGCTTCGGCGCGCGCCGCACCCACGATATCGAGGTCTGGCTGCCCGGCCAGAATAGCTATCGCGAAATATCCTCGGTCTCGGTCTGCGGCGATTTTCAGGCCCGCCGGATGAATGCCCGCTTCAAGCCCGTTGATGGCGGCAAGCCGCAATTCGTCCACACGCTCAACGGGTCCGGCCTCGCCGTCGGGCGCTGCCTGATCGCGGTGCTGGAGAATGGCCAGGCCGCGGATGGCTCGGTCGACCTGCCCGAGGCGCTGCACCCCTATCTGCGCGGCAAGACCCGGCTTTCGGCCAAGGGCGCGCTGGTCTGAACCGCGCGTTCAGGCGGATCATGACAGGAAAAGGCCCCCGGATCGCGCCGGGGGCCTTGCATGACCGGACTGATCGAAAGCCGAGGGATCAGCCGTCGATCAAGCCTTCTTCGATCGCTTCAACCAGCTCGACTTCGTCGACTTCGCCGTTTTCATCGGTGTCGATTTCGAGGAACTGTTCTTCGGTCAGCCCGGGGTAGGCCGCGGCCATTTCTTCCATCGAATAGCTGCCATTGCCATCGGTATCGACCAGCTCGGTCGAAGCCACGGCCTGAGATGCCACCAACGCAGCGGCGCCCAGCAACAGAGCACGGATCTTCATCTTCGGGACACTCCAAGGGCGGCTCGGCGCCGCCTCTCCAAAAGGCGAAATTGCCTTCTAGCGCGATATTGTTGATCTTTCTGCAAACCGCAATAGATTCGCATTGGCCGCCAAGCGGATTTCTCCAGCCATAGGCGCCATTTGGCCGATGCCGATGCGCCCGGAAAGGACAGTCGAACATGCGGGAACTCGCCCCTGCCCTGGCGCTGCTTGCCGCGCTCGCCTTCGCGGTCTCGCCGCTGCTCTCCGCCGGCTTCAACGGCTTCGAGCCGGGCCAGTTCCCGGTGCCCCAGGACGACCCACCGGTGCAGCCCGCCGGCTATGCGTTTTCGATCTGGGGGCTGATCTATCTCTGGCTCATCGCCGGGGCCGCCATCGGTTTTCTGCGCCACGCCCAGGCGCCTGGATGGCAGGCGATGCGCCCGGCGCTGATCCTCAGCCTCGGCGCCGGCGCGTTCTGGCTGCCGCTGGCGCAGGTCTCGGTGCTCTGGGCGACGGCGCTGATTGTCTTCATGCTGATCACGGCGCTGGCGGCGCTGCTGCTGGCGGGCCGCGAGGATCGGCTCTGGCTGCGCGAACCGATCGGGCTCTATGCCGGCTGGCTCACCGCCGCGTCCTCGGTCTCGGTCGGATTGCTGCTGGCCGGCTACGGGTTTGCCGGTCCCACCGTCGCCGCCCTGATCGCCCTCGCCCTGGCGCTGGCCATCGCCGTCACCGTGCTGCGCTTCCGCCCCGATACCCCGGCCTATCCGGCGGGTGTGGTCTGGGCATTGGCCGGCGTGATCGTCTCCAACCTCGCGCCGCTCAATTGGCCGGTGCTCGGGCTGGCCGGGCTCGGCGTCGTCCTTCTCGCCATGTTAACCCTGCAAGCGCAGCGTTAACCAGATCGCGCAACACCCCGGCCCCAGCGGTTAATCTTTCGGCGGCAGCCGGGCGGCAGCCGGATGTCAGCCGCGAGTCACCCCCCGATTTTGCCGCGAAACCCACCGCGCGTTAAGGTTAACCAATTCATTCGGCAGGTGTGTTCAGCAACTCCGACCCGCCCCTGCGCGCCGCCGCAAAGCTCACCATCCGGCCCGCCTGTTCGTCGTAAAGTTTCCAGCCATAACAGCTTATTGCCTCGCGAAACCCGATCTCGCGGCTGGCCAGCAGATCGCCCGCCTCCTCAAAGCAACGTTTGAGGTGATAACAGGGAATATTGGCGTTGAGGTGATGCAGGTCGTGATAGGCGATGTTCAGCGTCAGCCAGTCGAAAAGCCGCCCGAAGCGCAGCGTCGACGTGCCCTCCAGCGCGCCTTTTTCATAGGTGTAATCCGGCTTGCGCCCCCAATAGACCTGCTCGAAGTTATGCACCACGTAAGGAATGATCGCCCCGAACGTGGCCCCGACATAGATCGACCCGAGCAGCACGAAAACGCCCGCCCATCCGGCAATCGCATAGAGCAGCGCGAAGTATCCCAGCACCATGGCATCATGCAGGATCACCCACCAAACGCCCGTTTTCATTGCGTTTCTCGGAAATCTCCGCAGGACCAGATAGAGCACGAACGGGCCCAGGACCAGGAGGCAGAGCGGACTGCGATAGAAGCGATACCAAAGCCTGCGCCCGAGCGATGCGGTTCGGAATTCCTCCACCGTCATGATGTCGATCTCGAAGGCTTCGCGATGATCCAGATCGCCGACATGGGCATGGTGCAGATTGTGATTGTAGCGCGTCGCCACATAGGGGCTCAGCGAGATCGGCGAGAGCAATTCCCCGGCGATATCGTTGGCCCGGCGCGAGGCGAAAAACGCCCGGTGCATGCAATCATGCTGGATCATGTAGACCCGGATGCCGAACAGCCCCGCCAGCACCGTCAGCGGGATCACCGCCCACCACCGCTCGGCCTGCGAGATCGCCAGCCCCAGGCTGATGCCATATCCCAGCAGCGTCACGCTCAGAACGCGCCACGCCAGATCATCGCGTTTGCCGGTGTAACCTCTTGTAAACTTTCTTATGTCCATACTTCAAACTGTCCCATTTCCATGCCGGACACCTTGAAAATCCACAAGGCGCCACCCCTTCGACCGGCACCGACAGGTTAACGTGAAGCAGAATCAAAAAAAAGCAGGAATATCCGCAGCTTCCGGGGGGGTCATCGCGGCTCTGTTGAACGCCGTCAGTCGCGCCTGCCCTGCAAATGCTTGCGCAGTTTCGATGGCCCTGGCTTCTTCTTGCCCTTGTACGGGTTCTTGTCGGATTGCGAGCGCATGGTCAGCCGGATCGGCGTGCCCGGCATGTCAAAGTCGGCGCGTAACCCGTTGACAAGATAGCGTGTATAGCTTTCCGGCATCTTCTCGGGATGCGAACACATCACCACGAATCCGGGTGGCCGTGCCTTCACCTGGGTCATGTAGCGCAGCTTGATCCGCTTGCCCTGCGGTGCGGGCGGCGGATGCGCCTCGAGCATGCCGGTGAGCCAGCGGTTGAGCTGCGCCGTCGGGATCCGCCGGTTCCACACCTCGTAGGCGCTCATCACCGCGTCACGCAACCGGTCGAGGCCGCGCCCGGTCTTGGCCGATACGGTGACCAGCGGCGCGCCGTGGAGCTGCGGCAGCAGCCGGTCAAAAGCTTCTTTCAAGTCCCTGAGTTTCTGCTGTTTTTCGTCCTCGATGTCCCATTTGTTGACAGCCAGCACCACCGCTCGGCCCTCGCGCTCGGCGAGATCGGCAATGCGCAGATCCTGCTGTTCGAACGGGATCGCGGCATCGAGCAGAACAATCACCACCTCGGCGAATTTCACCGCCCGCAAGCCATCGGAAACGCTGAGTTTTTCCAGCTTTTCCTGCACCTTGGCCTTCTTGCGCATCCCCGCCGTATCGAAAATCCGCACCGGCACCCCGCCCCAGTCGAGCGTCAGCGAAATGGCGTCGCGGGTGATCCCCGCCTCGGGCCCGGTGAGCAGCCGATCTTCGCCCAGTATCTGGTTGATAAGTGTGGATTTTCCGGCGTTGGGCCGCCCCACCACGGCGATCTGCATCGGCTTGGCCTTGGTCGGGTGGCGCACGCCGTCGTCGTCGTCCTCGTCGTCCGACACATCCACTTCCGTTTCGGGGCTCTGCTCGGCGGCGCGCGCCGCAAAGCCATCGGCCAGCGGCATCAGCACCGAATAGAGATCGTTGAGCCCCTCGCCATGCTCCGCCGACAGGCGAATCGGTTCACCCAGGCCAAGCCCATAGGCCTCGTAGAGCCCGGCATCTGCCGCCGCCCCTTCGGCCTTGTTCGCCGCCAGGATCACATGCGCGCTGCGCTTGCGCAGGATATCGGCAAAGACTTCGTCGGTCGGCGTCACCCCGGCGCGCGCGTCGATCATGAACAGGCAGATATCGGCCATGTCCACCGCCCGCTCGGTCAGCCGCCGCATCCGGCCCTGGAGCGAGTCGTCGGTGGCTTCTTCCAGCCCGGCGGTGTCGATCACGGTGAAACGCAGGTCGCCCAGCCTGGCCGCACCCTCGCGCAGATCCCGCGTCACCCCCGGCGTGTCGTCGACAAGCGCCAGCCGCTTGCCAACCAGACGGTTGAACAAGGTCGACTTGCCCACATTCGGGCGCCCCACGATGGCGAGGGTGAATGACATTTCAGTGCTCCAGCGCGGCAATCAAGACGCCGCGATACACCAGTCCCCGTTCAACGGAAAGCGTAAAGCTCGCCCCGGGTGGAGACCAGATACATGACGCCGCCGGCGAAGACCGGGTTGGTGGTGGCACCACCGGGGATTTCGCCGGTGCCGATCAGCGCACCCGAACTGGGCTCGAACTTGCGGATCAGCCCGTCATTGGACGCCACGATCAGCTTGCCCCCGGCCAGAACCGGGCCGTAATGGGCGAAGATTTCCTTCTGCCGCCGCGGCCGATCCTTGAGGAAAAACGGCAGTTTCGTGCCCCAGATCCGGCTGCCATCCTCGGCGTCGAGCCGCACCAGCTCGTTGCGGTCGGTGACCAGGAACAGCGATCCCCCAGCCGGCCAGACCGGGTTGAGCGCGCCCTCGTTGGCGGTCCAGAGCTTCTCGCCGGTGCTGGCCTTCATCGCCACCAGGCGGCCGGAATGGCTGCCGACATAGACCGTCTGGCCGACGATCACCGGATCGCCGGTGATGTCCGACACCCGGGTGCGCGCCAGGGCAAAGCGGTGCCCCGAAATCACCGCGTCCCAGACCTGCAATCCGCCACTGCGGAACGCGGCCTGCACCTCGCCCGAACCGAAGCCGAAGATCGCCACCTGATCGTTGAGAGCAGGCGCCGGCGCGCCCAGAATGTTGTTGCGGCTGGCGGTGGCGTCGAGCTGCCAGCGGACACGCCCGTTTGCGGCATCGACCGCCCAGGCGGTGTTGTCGCCCGCCGTCAGGAACACCAGACCATTGCGCACCGTCGGCGCGCCCGACGCGGTGGCGCCGAGCTTCTGCTGCCATTTCTGCGCCCCGGTCGCGGCATCGAGCGCGGTCAGAAAGCCAAAGCTCGAAGTCACGAATACGGTGCCGTCGCCGTAGGCGAGTCCGCCGCCGGTCGCATCCTTGGCGCGGTCCCGCTCGGGCAGCAAATCGACGCTCCAGACCGGAGCGCCGGTCGTCGCCGTGGCGCTCACGCGTGCCTGGGAATCGAGCGTGAAGATGCGGCCGTTGGCGACCACGGGATCGGCCGTGATCCGGTGCAGGCGGCCCTCTCCGGCGCCGATCTTGGCGCTCCAGAGCATTTGCAGCGCGCCGCCATAGGCCGGATGATCCACCCGCGTCTGCGGCGTGCCGTGGCGCTGGGTCCAATTCGCGTTGGAGGTCATCCTGGGCAGGCTGACCGGCAAGCTGCGGTTTTCAGGGATCACTTCGGGCGCGGCTGCTTCCTCGTCGCTCAAGATCGAGCGCAGCTCTTCGCGCTCACCCGGCAGGATCACCTCACGCTCGCCGCAGGCCGCCAGAAAGGTGATCAGCCCCAGCCCGATCGCCCAGCCGCTCCGCTTCAAATCCGTTGCCCGTGTCATCGCCTCACCCTTGTCTTTCCCCGGTGTCTTTCCCCGGCGTTTGCCGCCGTTAAAACGTTGAGCCCCAATTCCGAGTCAGGAATTAGGGCAAAGCGCGTGTAGCGCTCGTATGTCTCGGGCGTCCTGCATTCAATCAGCTCCCCAGCCTGGATGCAAAACGCTTTATTCCGTGCCCTCTGCGGGCGTTTCGGGCTCAACACCCAATGCCACAATCAACTGAGACGCCCGCTGACGCAAGCCTGCGGTGGCCGCTGCATCTTCGGCAATGGTCTGCAAACGCTTCGCGGCGGCCTCGGTGTCGCCGGTTTCGATTTCGACGAGCGCCAGTTGCTCCTCGGCCAGCAGCCGGATCGCCGATGCTGGCCCGATCAGCGCCTCATAGCCGCGCTTGCGGTCCTCGGCCGGCAGGCTGTCGCCTTTCAGCGCCAGCAGTTTGAACGCTGCCACCTGCCGATAGATCAGCGGCAGTTCCCCATTGGCCTCGACTTTTTCGAGCTCGGCAATAGCGGCGTCGAACTCGCCGGACGCCACATGCTCGCTGGCCTCGAGCATCGCCGCGACAGCCTGCGCGCCGGGGCTTTCAGGCTCCAGCTTCGACAAGGCTGCGGCGCGGTCCAGCGGATCGTCCTGGCGCAGCGCGGCAATCATGGCGTCGCCCGTGGCCTCTGCGGTATTGCGGGCCTGAGCCTTGCGAAACTCGTTGAAGGCCGCCCCGCCGACCAGAACCAGAACCGCCACGACGAAAATCCAGCCATAGCGCTTCATCAGCGCATAGAGACGGTCGCGGCGCACCTCTTCGGTGACTTCTTCGATGAAACTGTCGGTATCGCTCACCCGGGGTGCCTTTCACTAAGGAATTGCCCCCTCTTAACGCGTGTCCCGCCCCCTGCCAAGGCCCGCCGCGCGCCGCTTTCCTTGTAGGTGCCGCCGGTTTGTAGCGGCGCGGTCACACCTGCCCCGGAGCTGGGCAGCAGCCTTGCGCTAACTGCCCCGGCTCCTTAAAATCCGCTGCTGAATGCAGATTGGCTCTTGACCTCGGGGGTTCCCGGGGTCCGGTCGCTCCAAATGAATTGAATCAAAGAAGGGCGGGCCCAGGCAATCGGGACTTGCATGTCGCGCAATGCGGTTTAATTCCTTTGGTAGGCCGTATTGGCACGAAACCGGCGCCTGACCGGCGCAATCAAGGACGCTCGATGCGACTTTTACCGATTATCACCGCCATTTTGGTCAGCGTGTTTCTCTACTTCCTCATCATCGAGCGGGAAACATTGCTCGCGCTGGCCAGGGGAGAGGATCCCGCATCGCTCGGGTCCGAGACCGAAACCGTGGCCGACTCTGCCACCGGGGTCGCCGCAGGCAAGGCCATTTCCGGGCCGGTCGAGATCGGCGTCGTCGCCATTCATTCGCGCGCGTCGGTGATCGAAAGCGCCGTCATCCTGCGCGGCCAGACCGAGGCCGCACGTCAGGTCGACGTGCGCGCAGAGACCTCGGGCCTGGTGATCTCCGAGCCACTGCGCAAGGGCGCCTTTGTTGAACAGGGGCAGGTTCTTTGCCGTCTCGATCCGGGCACGCGCGCGTCCGCTTTTGCAGAAACCCGCGCCCTTTTGGCCGAGGCCGAAGCCCGCGTGCCGGAAGCCGAATCCCAATTGCCGCGTGCCGAGGCACAGCTTGAAACCGCCAAGGCCCAACTTGAAACCGCCTACGCTCAGCGCACCGAGGCCGAGATCAATCTCAACGCCGCGCTCAAGCTTTCCGAGGGCGGCTACGCCTCTGAAACTCGAGTCGCCGCTGCCGAAGCCGCGATGCGCGCTGCCGAGGCCGGGGTCAGCTCGGCCAAGGCCGGGGTGAAATCGGCTGAGGCCGGGATCAAGACCGCGCAATCGGGCGTACTCAGCGTCAAGGCAGGGATCCAATCGAGCGAGGCCGCGGTGGCCGCCGCCGAAAACGAGATCTCGCGGCTTGAAATCGTCGCCCCGTTCGAAGGGCTGCTGGAAACCGATACGGCCGAATTGGGCGCGCTTTTGCAGCCCGGCGCGATCTGCGCCACGGTGATCCAGCTCGACCCGATCAAGCTTGTGGGCTTCGTTCCCGAGATCGAGATCGACCGTGTCTCGGTGGGCTCTCTGGCCGGTGCGCGACTGACCGGCGGGCAGGAATTGCGCGGCCGCGTCAGCTTCCTGTCGCGCTCGGCCGATCCGCTGACCCGCACTTTCCGGGTTGAAATCTCGGTGCCCAACCCGGGGCTGGAGGTACGCGATGGCCAGACCGTGGAGATCGCCATCGCGTCGGAAGGCGCCAACGCGCATCTGGTGCCGCAATCCTCGCTCACCCTCAACGATGATGGCGTGTTGGGGGTTCGGGTCGTCGATCCCGAGAACCAGGCGCTGTTCCAGCCGATCACGCTGCTGCGCGATACCTCCGAGGGGGTCTGGATCGCCGGCTTGCCGGATCAGGCGGATATCATCGTGATCGGTCAGGAATATGTGGTCGATGGTGTGCCGGTGCGCGCCGCCTATCAGGAGCCGGCGGAATGACGGGCCTGGTCGATTGGGCCGCCGCCCGGGCGCGGATGGTCATGGCCTTTATCGTGCTCTCCCTGGTGGTGGGAGCATTTGCCTACGTGACCCTGCCCAAGGAAGGCGAGCCTGACATCCAGATACCGGGGCTGTTCATCTCGGTTCCGTTCCCCGGCATTTCCGCCGCCGACAGCGAAACGCTGCTGGTCAAGGTGATGGAAACCGAGCTGGCCGATCTCGACGGGCTCGACCGGATGGTGGCCACGGCGGCAGAGAATTACGCCGGGATCTTCCTCGAGTTCGAGTTCGGCTGGGACAAGACCGCCACGATGGCCGATGTGCGCGAGGCGATGAACACCGCCGAAGGCAAGTTCCCCTCGGGGTTCGAGAAATATTCGATCAACGAGATCAACTTCTCCGAATTCCCGGTTCTGATCGTCAACCTGACCGGCGCGGTGCCCGAGCGCACCATGAACCGCATCGCCAAGGATTTGCAGGACAAGCTGGAATCGCTCGATGCCGTGCTCGAGGCCGGCATCGTCGGCAACCGCGACGAGATGCTCGAGGTGGTGATCGACCCGCTCCGGCTAGAGTCCTACAATGTCACTGCGGGTGAGCTGATCAACGTGGTGCGCAACAACAACCAGCTGATCCCGGCCGGCGAGGTCGAAACCGCCACCGGCTCGTTCTCGGTCAAGATTCCGTCGAGCTTCGACGAACCCCAGGATGTCTATTCCCTGCCGGTCAAGACCAATGGCGACCGGGTCGTCACCCTGGGCGATCTGGCGGATATCCGGCTCACCTTCGAGGATCGCAAGTCAACCGCCCGATTCAACGGCGCCAACACCGTCGCGCTGCAAGTGGTCAAGCGCAAGGGTTTCAACCTTCTGGACATGGCCGAAGAGGTGCGCAACACGGTGGCCAAGGCCAACCAGGCCTGGCCCGACGAACTGCGCGCCGCGGTCAAGCTCGGCACCTCCAACGATCAGTCCAACGTGGTGGGCTCGATGATCGACCAGCTCGAGGGCTCGGTGCTGACCGCCATCGCGCTGGTGATGATCGTGGTGCTCAGTGCGCTTGGCATCCGCCCTGCCCTGCTGGTCGGCTTCGCGATCCCGACATCGTTCCTGTTGTGTTTCGTGCTGCTGGCCCTGATGGGGATCAGCGTGTCCAACATCGTGATGTTCGGCCTGATCCTGGCCGTCGGCATGCTGGTCGATGGTGCCATCGTGGTGGTCGAATATGCCGACAAGCGGATCACCGCCGGGGTCGGCCCGATGCACGCCTATGTCGAAGCCGCCAAGCGCATGTTCTGGCCGGTGGTCTCGTCGACGGCGACCACGCTTTGCGCCTTCCTGCCGATGCTGTTCTGGCCCGGGGTGCCGGGGCAGTTCATGGGCATGTTGCCGGTCACGCTGATCTTCGTGCTGTCGGCCTCTCTGATCGTGGCGCTGATCTATCTGCCGGTAATGGGCGGCGTCTCGGGGCGGATGACACGCAAGTTCAACAACGGCTCAAACTGGCTGCGCGGCCATGTGCACTGGGCCGTGCGCCTGCTCCTGGTGCCGCCCTCGCTCTACCTGGTCTATCTCGGCGCGCGGCAGACCCTCAGCCCCGGGCATCTGTTCGACGGCACGCCGCCGGGTGACGGCTTCATGGCCTACCTGCCCGGGATCGTGATCTTCCTCGTCGGTTCGATGCTCAGCTCGATCACTGTCGGCGCGGCCAAGTTCGAACGCCGCAAGCCGCCATCGGACAAGCGCAAGCGCACGCCCTTCGGCATGCTGATCAAGTTCATCACCGGCAATCCGGTCATGCCGATCGTCACCGTGGTGGCAGTGGTGCTGATGGTGGTGCAGGTCTTCACCTATTTCGGCGAACACAACAGAGGCACCGAGTTCTTCGTCGATTCCGAACCCGAGCAGGCAATCGTCTATGTCCGCGCCCGCGGCAACTTGTCGATCGAGCAAAAAGACGCGCTGGTGGGCGCGGCGGAAGCGGTCGTGCTGGCGCATCCCGGGGTCAAGAACGCCTTTGCCTTCTCGGGCGAAAGCGGGCTCAACAACAACACCGGCGGCGCCCAGCCGCCGAAGGACACGATCGGCCAGGTGCAGCTTGAAACCATCGCCTGGAAGGACCGCCCGGATGCCAAGGAGCCGTGGTTCACCATCCCGCTTCTGAACTACACGGTGATGCGCGATATCAAGGCCGCCGAGTTCGACGGCGACGTGATCATCGCCGAACTGACGGCTGCGCTCGAACAGATCCCCGGCATCAAGGTCGAGATCCTGGCCCAGGCCCGCGGCCCGGCCTCGGCCAAGCCGGTGCATCTGCGCCTCAAGGGCGACAACTGGGAGACGCTCACCGGCGCGGTCGACACGGTGCGCGAGAAATTCGATGCCACGCCCGGCCTGACCCTGGTGGAGGATACGCTGCCTCTGCCCCGGATCGACTGGCAGATCAATGTCGATGTCGAAAAGGCCGGGCGCTATGGCGCCGATGTCGCCACGGTGGGCGGCATGGTGCAGCTCGTCACCCGCGGCATCCTGCTCGATACCATGCGCGTCGACAGCTCGGATGAAGAAATCGAAATCCGCGTCCGCCTGCCCGAAGCCGATCGGGTTCTGTCGACCCTCGACAGCCTGAAACTGCGCACCGCCGAAGGGCTGGTGCCGCTCAGCAATTTCGTCACCCGCGAGCCGGTGCGCGGCCTCGCCGAAATCAACCGCACCGAACAGACCCGGTATTTCGACGTCAAGGCGGGGGTCGAAGGCAGGCGCAGCTTCATCCAGCTCACCCTGCCAAGCGAACTGGCCGCAGACACGCCTTTCGCAGCGGAAATCCGCGAGCAGAACGCCGCGGCTGCGCAATCGGGCGAGGCTACAGACCCGGCGGAGACTTACACGATCAAGCTTGGCTTCGGCTCCGAGCTGTCGCCGCAGGAGGTCGCGGTCGGGGCGAAGTATGACATCGCGCTGAATTTCTCTACGCCAGGTTTCTTCGGCATGGGCAAAGGCACCGAGACCACCCGCTATTTCGATTTCCAGTCCGACCGCGACCTGGCCCGCGCCGGGGATCTGCAAGCCCTGGTCGATGCGGGCGCCTCGATCGCAACCACGCCGATGACGGCCAATGAGCGCATCGCCACGCTCACCGAATGGCTGAAGGGCGCGCCCCTGCCAGGCGATGTGGAATGGGAATGGACCGGCGATCAGGACGATCAGGCCGAATCCCAGGCGTTCCTGCAATCGGCTTTCGCCGGCGCGCTGGGGCTGATGTTCATCATCCTGCTGGCGCAGTTCAACAGCGTCTACAATTCGGTTCTGGTGCTGCTCGCAGTGGTGCTGTCGACCACCGGTGTGCTGATCGGCATGCTGGTGATGGACCAGACCTTCTCGATCATCATGACCGGCACCGGCATCGTGGCGCTGGCGGGAATCGTGGTGAACAACAACATTGTCCTGATCGACACCTATCAGGAATATTCCGGCTACATGCCGCGGATCGAGGCGATCATCCGCACCGCCGAAGACCGCATCCGCCCCGTGCTACTGACCACGATCACCACAATGGCGGGCCTCGCCCCGATGATGTTCGGCCTCAGCCTCGATTTCTTCGGCGGCGGCTATTCGATCGACAGCCCGACCGCACGGTGGTGGAACCAACTGGCCACCGCGGTGGTCTTCGGGCTCGGCATCGCCACGGTGCTGACGCTGGTCTTTACGCCCTCGATGCTGGCCCTCAGGGTCTGGTTCGCCACCTATGTCGGCTGGCTCGCCCGGGCGCTCAAGGTGCTCTCGATGGGCCGCGCCAGCAAGGCGGCACAGGATTGGGCGCTGCGCCGCGCGGCACGCCGCATCCGCGCGCCCGAACTGCTCGGGCCCGAGGACTGGGACGCCGATACCCGCGCCTTCCAGCCGGAAGAGGATGAGGACGAGGCCCCGGATATCGACGATCTCAAGGGCATCCTGGCGCGTGCCGGAAAGCTCGGAGCCGCGCCCGGCGCGGAGGCACAGGGCGAGACCGAAGATCCTGCATCCTCGCCGACCGAGGCAGGCCCGCAACTGCCCGACGAGGCTGACACCGGCGGTGGCGGCGAAGATGACAGCGACTCCAAACACGAAGGCGACGACACGGTGCGCGCCGCCGAGTGACGTCATCCTTGCACATCCGGCGCGTCTTACCGCAAGCTGATGCACGACTCAGAATCCAGGATGGCGACAATGGAGATACAGCGGCTCACAGGCCTGTTCGGCGCCGAGATCAGCGGCGCTGATCTGCGCGATCCGGCGCAATTTCCGGCTATCCAACAGGCGTTCATCGACCATTCGGTCATCGTCCTGCGCGATCAGTCGATTTCCCCGGACGATCATCTCGCCTTTGCGCGTAAATTCGGGGACATCAACGTCAATCGGTTTTTCAAGCCCCTGAGCAGCCATCCCGAGATCGCCCTTGTGGTGAAAGAACCCGATCAGACCGGGGCGATCGGCGAGGAATGGCATACCGATCATGCCTATGACGATGAACCCGCTCTCGGCTCGATCCTGCATGGCATCGACATTCCGCCACAGGGTGGTGATACGGTCTTTGCCTCCACCTGCGCCGCCTACGACGCGCTTTCGCCGCGCTTTCGCGAAATGCTGGCCGGGCTTCGGGCCTGGCACAGCTCCCGCCATGTGTTCGGCGCCGATGCAGCCGATAGCGACAGCGCCAAATCGGGCCGCATCGCAAATGCCGCCGCGGCGACCCAGGACGTGCTGCATCCCGTGGTGATCCGCCATCCGCTTTCGGGGCGCAGATCGCTGTTCGTCAATCCGCAGTTCACCACACGCATCGAGGGTCTCTCGGCCATTGAATCGCGCGCGATCCTCGGGGCGATCTACGAGCATTGCCAGAAGCCCGAGTTTCAGGCCCGGGTGCGCTGGCACCCCGGCGATGTGACCATGTGGGACAATCGCGCGACCTGGCACAAGGCGATCAACGACTACCACGGATATCGCCGCTACATGCACCGCGTCACCGTCGAAGGCTGCGCGCTCGACCCGGCCTGATATCGTGCCGGGCTCAGCCGTCCGGCACCATCGTGTAATGCACGAAAACCGATTTCTGCGCGATCCGGTCATAGAGCCGGCGCGCTTCGGCGTTGTCCTCTGCGGTAAGCCAATAGACCGACGCCGCGCCGTTCTTGGCGGCGTGACGCCCGACATGTTCGATCATCGCCCGCCCTGCCCCGGTGCCTCGCGCATCGGGATCGACATAGAGATCGTTGAGATAGATCTTGGGTTCGGCAGCCCAGAACGAATGGTGATAGAGGAAGTTCACGATCCCGATGGCGCGCCCGTCTGCGGCCTCGGCAATCGCCGAATGCATGTCATGTGCGCCCTCCAAGATCCATCTCCAGCTCTGCTCGAACACCTCGGGCGGGCGGCTGGTTTCATAGAATGCCAGATAGAGCTCCCACATCCGGCTCCATTCCGCCTTGTCATCCGGCGTCACCGGTCGCACCGTCACAGTCATCTCACGCCGCCTCCTCGCGTTCGCTTGCTTGTCTTTGCCAGAGATTGGCATACCGTCCCGAGCGTGTCAGCAGATCGTTATGGGTGCCTTCCTCGACGATCTGGCCGTCTTCCAGCACGATGATCCGATCAGCATCGGCAATCGTGCTGAGCCGGTGCGCGATGGTGATCACGGTGCGCCCCTGCCCGGCCCGGGCCAGCGCGCCCTGGATCTCCTGTTCGGTCTCTGTATCAAGCGCGCTCGTGGCCTCGTCGAGCAGCAGGATCGGCGGATCCTTCAGCAGCGTCCGGGCGATCCCCACCCGCTGCTTCTCGCCGCCCGAAAGCTTCAGCCCGCGCTCGCCTACCGTCGTGTCATAGCCCTGCGGCAGCGCCTCGATGAACTCGTGAATCTGCGCCGCCTTCGCCGCCGCCACGATCTCGTCGTCGGTCGCGCCATCGCGGCCATAGGCGATGTTGTAGCGGATCGTGTCGTTGAACAGCACCGTGTCCTGCGGCACCACGCCGATGGCGTCATGCAGGCTGGCCTGGGTCACGTCGCGCACATCCTGGCCGTCGATTTCGAGCTTGCCGCCCTGCACATCGTAAAACCGGAACAACAGCCGCCCGATGGTCGATTTCCCCGAGCCGGACGAACCAACGATGGCCACAGTCTGCCCGGCCGGAACCTCGAGCGACACGCCTTTCAGGATACCGCGCGCGGCATCATAGCCAAAGCGCACATCCTCGAGCCGCACCGTGCCGCCCTGCACCTTCAGCGCCGGCGCGCCGGGCTTGTCGGCCACTTCCGTGGGCTGCTCCAGCAGGTTGAACATTTCGCCCATGTCGACCAGCGACTGGCGGATTTCTCGATAGACCGTGCCGAGGAAGTTGAGCGGCATGGTGATCTGGATCATGTAGGCATTGACCATCACGAAATCGCCCACCGTCAGCGCGCCGCGCTCGACCCCGATAGCGGCCATCACCATCACCACCACCAGGCCGCCGGTGATCAGGAAGGCCTGGCCGAAGTTCAGGAAAGCCAGCGAATAGGCGGTCTTGAGCGCGGCCTGGGCATAAAGCGCCATGGCCCCGTCATAGCGCCTTGCCTCGCGCTCCTCGGCGCCGAAATACTTGACGGTTTCGAAATTGAGCAGGCTGTCGATCGCCTTCTGGTTGGCATCGGTGTCCTGATCGTTCATCTCGCGGCGCAGCTTCACGCGCCATTCGGTGACCTTGAAGGTGAACCAGACATAAAACGCGATGGTCACCGCAACGACCGCCAGATACCAGACGTCGAAGAGGAAGAAGAGCACGCCCGCGATCATCGCCAATTCGAGGATCAGCGGCCCGACACTGAACAGCATGAAGCGCAGCAGGAATTCCACGCCCTTCACGCCGCGCTCGATGATCCGGCTCAACCCGCCGGTCTTGCGGGTGATGTGATAGCGCATCGAAAGCGCATGGATGTGGCGGAAGGTCTCCAGCGCAAGCTGGCGCAGCGCGCGCTGCCCCACGGCGGCGAAGATCGCGTCGCGCAGCTGCTGGAACCCGTTGGTCATCAACCGCGCCATGCCATAGGCAACGGTCAGCCCCACCGCCCCCAGCGCCAGCTCGCTCACCCCGACGCCACCCAGCGTATCGACCGCCCATTTGTAGAGGATCGGCGTGCCCACCGCGATCAGCTTGGACAGGAACAGCGCCACCATCGAAAAGACAACGCGCCGCTTGACCCAAGCTTGCTCGCGCGGCCAGAGATAGGGCGCGACGCGGCGGATCGTGCGCCAGCCGGAACGGCGCACCTCGATCACCTCGTCCTCTATCTCCGGATTGGCACGCCGCATGCGTTTCGGTCCTTTACCTGTTCAAGACCTCGTAGATAAGCTGCCTGCTCCGGGAATGCCAGCCGTGCGCGCGCTCAAATCCGTATGACATGCCCGTCGCGCGGCTCGGCCCGGCCCAGCGCGAGATCGCGGTAAACCGGAATGGCCGAGCCCAGCCCGTCATGCAGGCGCAGATCGAGCCAGCTTTCAGCATCCGCCGCGATCCGCTTCCAAGCCCTGGTGATCTCTTTCTCGATCACCCCCGGCCCCCATTCCTCGCGCCGTTTGGCCACCTGCGACGGCGCAAAGAAAAACTGCGGCTTTGGCCCTGGCAGATCGGCCGGGGGCGCGAACTTGTCCCAATGGCTGGTGCCCACCGCGGCGGAATGCTTCAGATGATCCGCCAGGTGGCGATGCAGCCGCGCCTTCACATCGGCGTTGCCCGCCATGTCGACATAGACCGACGGCACCTGTGCCAGCCTGTCGATCTCGCTATAGCTCAACACCTCGTCGCAGGCGCCCAGAGCTTGCACAAACCCGCGATTGCGTTCCGAAGTCAGCCCGACAATCCGATAGGGCCGCTCTTCCGGCTCGGAGAGGAACTTGCACAGGCCCAGCCCGGTTTTCGACGAGGCGCTGCCGATCACGATCTGCTCGGCGCCGAACCAGTCATTGTCGGCCAGCCAGTCGAACAGCAGATAGGAAGTCGCCAGCAAGGGCTGCAACAACGCCCGCAGATAGTCGTCCTCGGGGGTGCCTTCGCGCATCGAAACATAAGTGTTGTAGACCAGCGGCAAGTCGGCTCGATGCGCGCTCTTGTCCACGAAGCTGCCCTCGGGCGATACCTCTGGCGCGATCACCAGCTCATCGCCCATCGGATAGAACCCGTAGAGCCGCGCGCCCTCGGCGAGCGCTTCGTTGCGGCTCTCCACCACCCGCGCCATGCCCCAGACCGGAACGATCCCCTGACCCTCCCTGCCCGAAGGGAAGAACCGCCAATAGCCGATCACGAACCCGGCGGCGGCATAGGTCACGTTGTTGGCGGTCAGTGCGAAACTCTCCAGCTTCAAACGCACCTCACCCTCGGACAGGTCCGGCGATGCTGCCTCATCCAGAACCGCCTTGGTGATATCGGTCTGATCTACAAGTATCCGCTGCGCCATTTCCGCCTCCCGTTTCGTTGCGTGCAATGGCCCAGTATGCCCAGGCCACCGCCCGGTGGGCAGGGTCAAAATCCGTGACGTTTCGTCGTTTGCCGCGTCGCCGCTGCGATCACTCGTGCGGGATGTCGAAAACCTGGCCGGGGTAGATCAGATCGGGGTCGCGAATGCGGTCCTTGTTGGCCTCATAGAGCCGCACGTAGAGGATACCCTGGCCATAGTTTTCCCGCGCGATTGCCCAGAGCGTGTTGCCCGGTTGAACCGTCACGGCGCTCACTTGGCCCGCCTCGGCCACCACCGCCTGCGCCTCACGCTTGAACGGTGTCTCGACCCGGCTGGTCACTTGCCCGGCATCGTCGATCTCATCGACCCGTAGGGTATAGATGCCGGTGTCGACATCCGGCAGATCGGTGCGCCAGGCACCATCGGGCGCGATCCG
>CBDUGF010000076.1:0-17392 GCA_965366835.1 uncultured Rhodobacterales bacterium | reverse complement strand
TCACCGGCACTGTGAGCGAAGACCGCACCGTGCTCGACTTTGATGCCTCTTTGCGCGATCTCGGACTGATCGCGCCGGGCGTCAGCGGGCCGGCAACCGCCGAAGGCAGCGCCGTACTGGTTGGTGAAAACTGGCAGGTCGATCTTCGCGGCACCGGGCCGGGCGGCACCACGGCGCAGGTGACCGGGCAGGTGGCGGGCGATGCCAGGCGCGCCGACCTTGCGCTCACCGGCACCGCGCCGCTGGAATTGGTCAACAGCTATATCAGCCCCAACCAGGTGGCCGGGCAGGCGACCTACGATCTGAGGCTCGATGGCCCGCTTGTGCTGGCGTCGCTCTCGGGCCAGATCCGTACCGTTGACGGGCGCCTGATCGTGCCGGAACAGCAGATCCGGGTCGCGCCGATCACCGCCACGATCAGCCTTGCGGGCGGGCGTGCCAATGTCGAGGCCCGCGGTGCCGTGTCCAGCGGCGGCCAGCTCAGTGTCGATGGCTCGGTGCTGCTGGCGGCGCCGTTCAACGCCGATCTCGGGGTCGAGCTTGGCGCTGTCGGGCTCAGCGATGGCGCGATCTATGACACCACGGTCAGCGGCCGGATCACGATGCGCGGCCCGCTGCGTTCGGGCGCCCAGATCGCCGCCGATCTGACCCTGGGACAGACCGAGCTGCGCATCACCGAAGCCGGGCCGGCGATTCCGGAAGTGCTGGACGATCTCAAGCATGTCAACGAGCCCGCTGCGGTGCGCCGCACCCGGGCCCGCGCCGGGCTGCTGGAGCAGGGCGGCGAGGGCGGCGGCGGCGGGCGTTCGATCTACCCGATCGATATCCTGGTGCGCGCGCCATCGCGCATCTTCGTGCGCGGGCGCGGGCTCGATGCCGAGCTGGGCGGCGAATTGCGGCTGGGGGGAACCACCCGCGACGTGGTGCCGCGCGGCCAGTTCGACCTGATCCGGGGGCGGCTGGAAATCCTCGGCAAGCGGCTCACCCTGAGCGAGGGCTATGCCCGGCTGCAAGGCGGCTTCGATCCTTATCTCTACCTGGTGGCGACGGCCCGGACGACGGATGTCGAGATCCGCATCGTGCTCGAAGGGCTGGCCTCGGCGCCCGAGATCACCTTCGAGTCAAATCCCGGCCTGCCCGAAGACGAGATCGTGGCCCGGCTGCTGTTTGGCCGCGACCTGACCGAGATCTCGCCGTTGCAGGCGGTGCAGCTGGCCGCCGCGGTGCAGACCCTGACCGGTGGCGGCACCGGCCTGCTCGACAAGCTGCGGCGGAATTTCGGGCTCGACGATCTCGACATCCGCACCGGCGAAGATGGCCAGACCGAGGCGACGGTCGGCAAATACATCACCGACAACATCTATACCGATCTCACCGTCGGCAGCGATGGCGAAAGCGAGGTCAATCTCAACATCCAGATATCGCCATCGGTGACCGGGCGTGGCAGCGTCTCTTCGGATGGCAATACCAGCCTCGGGATCTTCTTCGAGCGCGATTATTGAGCACTTCCGAAGCGGAGTGGGGCAGGGCAGCGCGCGGGGCGCGCGAATTCTTCCCAAACAGGCGCATAGGGCGCGCCCGCACCGGCAATCTGGTTGCAAAGCCGGTGCAGCACTCTAGGCTTGCGCCATGAGCTCAGAGCAAAACCATTTCAGCGAAATGACATCCGGCACCGGCGTGCGCAGCCCTTACAGGGATTACGCCGCCTGGTTCGCGACCCAGAACACCGAGCGGCTGGCGAAGAAATCACAGGAGGCCGAAGCCTTCTTCCGGCGCACCGGGATCACCTTCAATGTCTATGGTCAGGCCGACGCCGAAGAGCGGCTGATCCCGTTCGATCTGGTGCCGCGCATCCTGTCGGAAAAGGAATGGTCGAAACTGACCAAGGGGATCGAGCAGCGGGTGCGCGCGATCAACGCCTTCCTGCACGACATCTACAACCGCCAGGAAATCCTGCGTGCCGGCATCATCCCGATCGAGCTTGTCGCGCAGAACGCGGCGTTCCTGCCCGAGATGATGGATTTCGCGCCGCCGGGCGATGTCTATACCCATATCGTCGGCACTGACATCGTGCGCACCGGCGAAAACGATTTCTATGTGCTGGAAGACAATGCCCGCACGCCTTCCGGGGTCAGCTACATGCTGGAAAACCGCGAGACCATGCTGCAGATGTTTCCCGAGCTGTTCAGCAAGATCAAGGTGCAGCAGGTCAGCGACTATCCCAAGAACCTGCGCGCCTCGCTGGAGGCTTCGGCGCCGTCGAGCTGCGAGGGCCGGCCTTGCGTCGTGGTGCTGACGCCGGGGATCCACAATTCGGCCTATTACGAACACAGCTTCCTGGCCGATCAGATGGGAGTCGAGCTGGTCGAGGGCCATGATCTGCGCGTTGTCGATGGCCGCATCGCCATGCGCACCACCCGCGGTTACAAGGTGATCGACGTGATCTATCGCAGGGTCGACGATGAATTTCTCGATCCGCTGACCTTCAATCCGGACTCGATGCTCGGCGTGCCGGGAATCATGGATATCTACCGCGCCGGCCATATCACCATCGCCAACGCGCCGGGAACCGGCGTCTCCGATGACAAGGCGGTCTACAGCTACATGCCCGCGATCGTCGAATTCTATACCGGCGAGAAGGCGCTCCTGGAAAACGTTGAAACCCATCGCTGCGCCGAGCCAGAGGCGCTGAAATACGTGCTCGACAATCTCGCCGATCTGGTGGTCAAGGAGGTGCATGGCTCGGGCGGCTATGGCATGCTGGTGGGCCCGGCGGCGAGCAAGACCGAGATCGCCGCCTTCGCCGAAAAGCTCAAGGCACGGCCGGGCAACTACATCGCCCAGCCGACGCTGTCGCTCTCGACCGTGCCGATCTTCACCGAGGCTGGCCTGGCGCCGCGCCATGTCGATCTGCGCCCGTTCGCGCTGGTCTCGCCCGCCGGTGTCGAGATCACCCCGGGCGGGCTGACCCGCGTGGCTCTGGCCGAAGGCAGCCTGGTGGTCAATTCGAGCCAGGGCGGCGGCACCAAGGACACGTGGGTGTTGAAAGGCTGACATGCTGGGAAAAACCGCAGGTGGACTTTACTGGATGTTTCGCTTTCTCGAGCGGGCGGAGAATACCGCGCGCCTGATCGAGGCCGGCTTTCGCATCGCGCTGACCCGCTCGACCGATCCGGAAAGCGAATGGAAATCGGTGATCGTGACCTCGGCGGCGCAGGGCGCCTACGAGGCCAGGCACCAGGGCTATGACAGCAGCCAGGTCACGGATTTCCTGTTGCGCGATCCCGACAATCCGAGCTCGGTTCTGTCGGTGATCAAATCGGCGCGCGACAATGCCCGGCTGGTGCGCACGGCGCTCACCTCCGAGGTCTGGGCCGCGGTCAACGAAACCTGGATGCTGCTCAAGCAAGAGCTGAGCCAGCCGATCCCCGAAACCGATCTGCCCGAGGTGCTGGCAACCATCAGGCATCAATCGGCGCTGGTGCGCGGAGCGCTGCACGGTACGACGCTGCGCCGCGATTCCTATGATTTCTGCCGTCTCGGCACCTATATCGAGCGCGCCGACAGCACGGCGCGGATCATCGACGTGAAATATTACGCGCTGCTGCCGTCGCCCTCGTTCGTCGGCAGCCGGATGGACAATGTGCAATGGGAGACGATCCTGCGTTCGGTCTCGGCCTACCGCTCGTATCGCAGCGCGGTCGATGGCGGCTATACCCCGACCGGGATCGCCAGCTTCCTGATCCTCGACCGGCGGATGCCGCGCTCGCTGGCGTTCTGCGCCGCGGGCCTGGTCGAAAACCTGGCCTATCTGGCCGAGGAATATGGCGACAGGCGGCCCAGCCTGGCGCTGGCCGAGGCGCTCAATGCCCGGCTCCAGAATCGCGACATCGACTCGATCTTCGATGAAGGGCTGCACGAGTTTCTCGGCTCGGTGCTCAACGATACCGCAAGCCTCGGTCGTCAGATCGAACAGGATTACAGGTTCAACAAGTAGATGCAGCTCGCGATCAGACACATCACCCAATACGATTACGACATGCCGGTCGACTACGCCTTGCAGAAGGTGCGGCTGCGGCCGCTGCCCAGCGAAATGCAGCAGGTCGACGATTGGCAGATCGAGATCGAGGGCGGCAGGATCGAGACCAGCTATCGCGATCACTACGGCAATCATGTCGATCTGGTCAGCGCCGATATCGGCACCCGCAAGCTGATCATCAAGGCGCATGGCAGCGTGCGCACCAGCGATTCCGCGGGGGTTCTGGGCATGGTCTATGGCCGCGCTCCGCTGTGGCATTTCGTTCAGCCCACCGCCCTGACCCGACCGGGCAAGCGCATCGAAAAGCTGGCCCGCAGCGTGACCGTGGCCGACAGTGTGCTGGCCGGGCTGCATGATCTTTCGGCGGCGATCATCAGGGCGGTGCCCTATGAAACCGGCCATACCGATACCAGCGTCACCGCAGAGGAGGTGATGGAGATCGGCAAGGGGGTCTGCCAGGACCATGCCAATGTCTTCATCTCCGCGGCGCGCCTGGCCGGGCTGCCGGCGCGCTATGTCAGCGGCTATCTGATGATGAACGACCGGGTCGACCAGGATGCCAGCCACGCCTGGGCCGAGGTCCATGTCGAGGGTCTGGGCTGGGTCGGGTTCGACGTGTCCAACGGCGTCGCGCCGGATGAACGCTACGTGCGCATCGCCATCGGCCGCGATGCCCATGACGCCGCGCCGATTTCCGGCCTGCGCCATGGCGTGGCGGTCGAGTCGATGATTGTATCTTTGCAGGTGCAGCAGTAAAGCCGTGACAGGGAACACCTCCCCGGGACGACTCGGATGACCTATTGCATTGGAATGCGGCTGAACAGGGGCCTCGTGTTCATGTCGGACACCAGGACCAATGCCGGCGTCGACAATTTCTCGACCAGCCGCAAGATGTTCAGCTGGTCGGTGCCGGGCGAACGCGCCATCACCATCATGACGGCGGGCAATCTGGGCACCACCCAGGCAATGATCAGCCTGCTTCAGGAGCGCTCCAACGCGGTCGAGGATCGCGATCCCGGCATCCTGATCCAGCCGTCGATGTTCCAGGTCGCGCGGCTGGTCGGGGCGACGCTGAAAGAGGTCATCGCCTATTCCAGCCCGGCCGGGCAATCGTCGGACGACCAGTTCAGCGCCTCGGCGATTGTCGGCGGCCAGATCAAGGGCGGGCGCTCGACCATCTTCATGGTCTACCCGGAGGGCAATTTCATCGAGATCACCGAAGACACGCCGTTCTTCCAGATCGGCGAGGCGAAATACGGCAAGCCGATCCTGGTGCGTGCCTACGATCCCGATCTGAGCTTTCCCGAGGCCGTCAGGCTGCTTCTGGTGTCATTTGATTCGACGGTAAAGTCCAATCTTTCCGTTGGTTTGCCGTTCGACGTTCATGTTTACGAGAGCGACAGTTTTACCGCCAACCGGGTGGCGCGGATCGAGGACGACGATGCCGTCTACAACTCGATTTCTTCGGGCTGGGGCGATGCGTTGAAAACCGCGCTGGAACAGCTGCCGACCTACGAAATCTGAGGCCGCGCGCCGCGTTCAGGCGTCGGATTTGATCGTGCGCAGCACCATGTTGGTCTGGGCGCTGGCCACCGCCGGCATGGTGTAGAGAAAGCCGTCGAGAAACCGGTTGTAGGCTGCCAGGTCGGCGCATTGCACGAACAGGTGGCAATCCGATTGCCCGGTGGTGGCATAGCATTCGCGCACTTCCGGCTTGGTGCGCACCGCCTTGTAGAAGGCGTCGATCTCGGCGCGGTTGTGGCGGGTCAGCTGCACATGCACGATCGCCTTGAACGACAGCCCCATCGCCAGTTCATCGGTGAGGATGGTGAATTTGCGGATCACCCCGCGCTTTTCCAGCGCGCTGATCCGGCGCCAGCAGGTCGAGGCCGAAAGCCCGACCTTCTCGGCCAGAACCGCGACGGAGAGGCGGCTGTCTTCCTTGAGGAGGGCGATCAGCTGGGTGTCGATGGAATCCAGCTCAGACATGAAAGGTTTTCCCGATTTCTGAAACGATTTGAAACAGTCTGCCAAAGATCGAGGCAATTCACCATAATCTGACCGGAATTTTCACTCCAGCTGATCTATACTGAGCAACGAAACAGAGGAGTTCGCGATGTCCGCCCCCAAACCCGCGATTGAAACCTACCAGCTGAGCGACCGCTACACCCGGCAGGAAGGCCGGGTGTTTCTGACCGGAACCCAGGCGCTGGTGCGTATCCTCTTCGATCAGGCGCGGCGCGACCGGGCGGCGGGACTCAACACCGCCGGGTTCGTCTCGGGCTATCGCGGCTCGCCATTGGGCGGGGTCGATCTCGAGCTGTGGCGCAGCAAGAAGCTGCTCGAAGACAACCGGATCGAATTCCTTCCGGCGGTCAACGAGGATCTCGGCGCCACCGCGGTCCTCGGCGCGCAGCAGGCCACGCTCGATCCGGCCTGCGAGGTCGAGGGCGTGTTTTCGATGTGGTATGGCAAGGGGCCGGGGGTGGATCGCTCGGGCGATGCCCTGAAGCATGGCAATGCCTATGGCTCGGCGCCCAAGGGTGGCGTTCTGGTGGTGGCGGGGGACGATCACGGCTGCGTGTCGTCGTCGATGCCGCATCAATCAGATGTCGCCTTCATGGCCTGGTTCATGCCGACGCTCAACCCGGCCAGCATCGCCGAATATCTCAGCTTCGGCGAATATGGCCTGGCGCTGTCGCGCTTCAGCGGCGCCTGGGTCGGGTTCAAGGCGATTTCCGAGACGGTCGAGGCTGGCCAATCCGTCGAATTGCTGCCGCCGCGGGCGTTTGCCACGCCGGATTTCGATTTTCCGCCGGGTGGTGTGCATGTGCGCCGCGCCGATCTGCCCAGCGTCGAGATCGAGACCCGCATCGGCGTCAAGCTCGACGCGGTTGAGGCCTTTGTCGAGGCCAACCCGATCGACCGGCGCATCTATGACATCGACGATGCGACATTCGGCATCGTCACCACCGGCAAGGGCCATCTCGACCTGATGGAGGCGCTGCGCCTGCTCGGGCTCGACGAAGCCAAATGCCGAAAGCTTGGCATCGACATCTACAAGGTCGGCATGGTCTGGCCGCTGGCGCGGCGCGATGCGCTGGCCTTCGTGCAGGGCAAGAAAGAGGTGCTGGTGGTCGAGGAGAAACGCGGCATCATCGAAAGCCAGTTCAAGGAGTATTTCTATGACTGGCCCGGCGCCAAGCCGCAGAAGATGGTCGGCAAGCACCGCGCCATCGGCGATCCGCTGATCCCGTGGACGGGCGAGCTGAGCCCGCTCACGCTGGTGCCGATCGTGGCCGAGCGGCTCGATGCGTTCTTTCCGGGCGAAAACCTTCTCGAACGGGCGCGGGGGCTGACCGAAACCCCGGCGCCGGTGTTGAGCCTGCCCGGTGCCACCCGCACGCCCTATTTCTGCTCCGGCTGCCCGCACAACACCTCGACCAAACTGCCCGAGGGCAGCCGCGCCGGGTCGGGCATCGGCTGTCATGTCATGGCCAGCTGGATGGACCGCAACACCGACGGCTACGCCCAGATGGGCGGCGAGGGGGTGCCATGGGTCGCGGCGTCGCGGTTTTGCGGCGGCCATCACAAGTTCCAGAACCTCGGCGAGGGCACATGGTATCACTCCGGCTCGCTCGCCATCCGCCAGGCCGTCGCCGCGAAGACCAACATCACCTACAAGATCCTCTATAACGATGCCGTGGCGATGACCGGCGGTCAGCCCGTGGATGGCCCGGTCAGCGTTGTCGGTATCGCCCAGACCTGCCGCGGCGAAGGGGTGCAGCGCATCGCCCTGGTTTCCGACGATATCGGCAAGTTCAACCGCTCCGATTTCCCGCAAGGCACCACATTCAGCGACCGCGCCGCGCTCGACACGGTGCAGCGCGAATTGCGCGAGATCCCGGGCGTGTCGGTGCTGATCTATGAACAGACCTGCGCCACCGAAAAGCGCCGCCGCCGCAAGCGCGGTACGATGGAGGATCCGAAGACATTCGCGGTGATCAACGATCTGGTCTGCGAAGGCTGCGGCGATTGCTCGGTCGAGAGCAATTGCCTGAGCGTCGAGCCGAAGGAAACCGAATTCGGCCGCAAGCGCCAGATCAACCTCAACACCTGCAACAAGGATTTCTCCTGCCTCAATGGCTTCTGCCCCAGTTTCGTGACCGTCGAAGGCGCGACACGGCGCAAGCGCGACATGGCCGATATCGATGTGGCCGGGTTGGTGGCGGCGCTGCCGATGCCCGAGTTGCCCGCGCTCGATACGCCCTATGACCTGCTGGTGGCGGGGGTCGGCGGCACCGGCGTCGTCACCGTGGGTGCATTGATCACCATGGCCGCGCATCTCGAAGGCAAGGGCTCCAGCGTGCTTGATTTCACCGGGTTTGCGCAGAAAGTCGGCACCGTGCTGGGCTATGTCCGGCTCGCCGCGCCGCCCGATGCGATCAACCAGGTGCGCATCGAGGCGCGCGGCGCCGAGGCGGTGATTGCCTGCGATGCGGTGGTGGCCTCGGCGCCCAAGGCATCGTTGCACTACCGCGACGGCACGCAGGTGGTGCTCAACCGCGCCGAGATGCCGACCGGCGATCTGGTGCTGCACCGCGACGCCGATCTCAGGATCGACGACCGCGAGGCGCTGATCCGCAAGACGGTGGGCGACGCGCATGTTTCGGGCTTTGATGCCAACCGGATCTCCGAGCGGCTGATGGGCGATTCCGTGTTTGCCAACATCATCCTCTTGGGCGCGGCGTGGCAGCGCGGCATGGTTCCGGTCAGCGAATTGGCGATGAAGCAGGCGATCCTGCTCAATGGCGTCGCGGTCGAGAAAAACGCCCGCGCCTTCGATCTGGGCCGTGTGCTGGCGGGCAATCCAGAGGCACTCGCGGCGCATCTGCCGAAGGATGCACCCGAGACGCAGACGCTTGAGGCGTTGATCGCCCGGCGCGCCGAGTTTCTCATCGGCTATCAGGATGCCGCATACAGCACACGCTATCGTCAAACGCTGGAAACCTTCCGCGCCCGGCTGCCCGAAGCCATGCAGGAGACGGCCCTGACGCTGGCCGCGAAATCGCTGTTCAAGCTGATGGCGATCAAGGATGAATACGAGGTTTCGCGGCTGCATGCCGAGATGGGCTTTGCCGATCAGCTGGCGCGCGAATTCGAGGGCGACTTCAAGGTCAGATACCATCTCGCGCCGCCGCTGCTGCCGCTTGGCAAGGACACCCGCGGACGCCCGGTCAAGCGCGCCTTCGGGCCATGGATGGGCCGCGCGATGCGCCTTCTGGCGCGGGCAAAACGCCTGCGCGGCACGGCGTTGGATCCGTTCCGCTTTTCCGCCGATCGCAAGCTTGACCGGGAGTTGCTGGCCTGGTTCGAGGCCGTGCTCGACCGGGTGGCAGAGCGGGCCGACACGGCCACGCCGGAGGCCGTGCAAGACATCCTCTCCGCGCCGATGAACATCCGCGGCTATGGCCCGGTGCGCGAGAAGGCGGCGGAGGAGGTCCGCGCGCGGGTCGAGGCGCTGTTCGGCGGGCTCTGAACGGGGCCGGGGATCAGTTCAGATCCTGCAACAGCCGCCCATGTTTGCGGGTCTGCTCGACCACCGCGCCGAAGCTCTTGAAGCCGCGCGAGGCCAGCATCGGCAGCATCTTGCAGAGCACCTCGGCGGTGGCCTGCGCATCGCCCAGCGCGGTATGGCGCAGGGCAGCGGGGATGCGCACGCCGAGCCGCTCGCATAATGCATCGAGCGTGTGGGTCTCGCTGGCGCCGAACAGCACCGCCGAGAGCAGCACCGTATCGAGGATCGGATGATCCCAGGCCAACCCTGAGGCGGGCCCGTGGCGACGCAGGAACGCCATGTCGAACGGCGCGTTATGCGCCACGATCACGGCACCGCGGGCAAAGCCGTGAAACTGCCGCGCAGCGATATGTACATCCGGCGCATCGGCGACCATTTCATCGCTGACCTGATGCACCTTGGTCGAGGCGAGCGGGATCTTCATGCCCGGATTGACCAACTGGTCGATCACCTCGCCGGGCACGATCTTGCCATTGACCACGCGCACCGCGCCGATCTGCACGATCTCGTCGCGGTTGGGTTGCAGTCCGGTGGTCTCGGTGTCGAATACCACATAGGTCAGCGAGCCTATCGGTCGGTGCTCGAATTCCGGCAGCACCTCTTCGGCCATCAGATCGAAATCATAGATCAATGGGCGCGCGGCATCGGGCGCGATCAGCGCATGGGTGTCGTCGATCACGATCATGTAGCCCGGCGCATGGCCCAGCGGCTTCAATCGCGCGTCAAAGCTGAGATTGCCCTCCGCGCCACGGGCCTGGAACCGCACCTCTGCGCGGGTCTCGGTCAGCTCGCCATGCGCCGCCAGAAGCTCTTCCTCGCGCAGGTAATCGAAGATCGAGGCGTTGAGCCGCGGCACATGCACCTGGCCCAGAACCGCCGCCGCCTGACCATCGTAGAGCACGATATGATGGCTCGGGCTGACCACCACCATCGCCACCGGTATCTCGGTGAGCAGGGCGGTCAGCCGGTCCTTCTCCGCTGCCAGCCGCGCGGTCTGGGTCGCCACCGCCTCGGCCGCATCCATCGTCGATTGGCTGAGCTGACCGCTCACCGCCTCGGCCGCCGGGGCCAGATCGCCGAGATAGCGCGCCTGATGCGCATCGACCGCCACGTCGACCCCGGCATGGGCACGGCTGCGCATCGTTGCCGCCAGCCGCTCGATCGGCTTGGCGACGTTTTCATCGAACAGGAGCCAGACCCCGGCCGACACCGCCAGCAGCCCGAAGCCCGACAGGATACCGGCAAAGAAGAAGGCCGAGGCTTCCTCGCCCGCGACCATGCGGCGATAACCCGTAAAGAGCGCCAGGCCGACAATCGCGATGCCCGCCGCCGCGATGAACAGGAAGAACAGGAACACCCGGAAGCGCAGGCTGAGCTTGGTGAACATCAGCCCGCTCCGCAGATCGCGCCGAGGATCGGATCGGTATCGGCGACCGGCATCCAGTCGACCCCGTCGATGCTGCCATCGGCGCCGAAAGCCACGCCATCGGTCAGCGCGGCGCGCCGCGCGCCCGGGCAATCGGCCAATACCGGAAACCTGTGCACCGGCGCCCAGCGCCCGAACAGATAGATATCGGCCAGCTTCCAGCCCGGCTGTGCCGCGTGCGACTTGAGCGAGCCGCCATCGACGGCGGCAAAGCGTTCGACATAAGGCACCAGATAGGTCCAGGGCCGGTAGAGCGCCTTGCTTTCAACCTGTTCGGCGATGATGAAGCCGTCGGGCAGGGCGTCGCGGGTGCGCGGGAACCAGCCATATTCGTTGGCGATTGTCACGCCCAGCATCGCCGCGCCCGCCGCCACCGGGATCAGCCAGCTCGGCAGGCGCCCGCGCATCGCCTTGTTGATCAGCATGACCACACCCGCCGCGGCAATCCCGGCCACAATCGTGGCGATCAGTTCCAGAAACATGACTTTCCTCCCATTGCCGCCCCGCCGCCGCCCGCTCCTCCAGCGAACGGCGGTGGAGCCTATCCTAGCTTAGCATCCCGCGCCCGTGTCCGATGGCCGATTGCATGGTCTTGACCACGACGAAAGCATCGCGCAGATGGCTGCGCTCGAAATCCGACAGGTCGGAGGGATTGAGGAAATTATCCGGCGCCTCCCCGGCCTTGATCCGCCGCGCCTGATGGGCGAGCCGGGTTTCCGCGATCAGGTCATAGGCGTCCAGAAGATCGCTGGCGCCCGCTTTCGAAAGCTGCCCGGTTTCGCGCGCCGCGTCCAGCCGCGCGCGGGTATTGACCGGCGTCAGCTGGCCCTGAAGCGCATGGATCCGCGCCAGATCGACAACCGGCACGACACCATTGTGCTTCAGGTCGAGCGCGTGTCTGTGCTCGCCCGAGCGGATCGTCGCCAGCCCGCGCAACAGCCCCAGGGGCGGCGCATGTTTCAGCGAATTGCTCACCATATGGGCGACGAAGATCGAATTGGCGCTGGCCGCCATCAGCGTCGCCTCCTGCAAGTCCAGAAACAGCGTCGCATCGCCGCCGATCGGGCGCAGATCGAACATCACCGAGGCCAGCATCTGCGCCTCCGGGTCGGGCTTGCGGATCCAGCCCTCGAAATAGCTTTTCCAGGTCTTCACCGGCTGGCACCAGCGCGGATTGGTCGCCATCATGTCGCCCGGGCAGAAGAAATAGCCGCAGGTATCGAGCCCGTCGCTGACGAACCTGGCCAGATCGGCGAAATAGCCGGTGCGGTCTGCCTCGCTCACCGCGTCGTCGAGAAACAGGCAATTGTCCTGATCCGACACACTGGTCTGTTCCTGCCGCCCCTGGGAGCCGCAGGCGAGCCAGAGATAGGGCACCGGCGGTGGGCCAAGTCGCTTTTCCGCCAGCATCAGCAGGCGGCGCGTGGCGGTGTCGGCGATATCGGTGATCAGCCGGGTGACGACCTCGTGCCGGTTGCCGCCCGCCACCAGCTGCACCAGGAGCTGCGGAATCCGCGCGGTGACCTCGGCCATCTTTTCAGCCGATTTCGCCTGCGCGATCTCGCTGACCAGTTCGGCCGAGCTGACCGCCTGAAACCGGGTCAGATCGGTCTGGGTCACGATCCCGACAAGCCGCCCGGCCTCGACAATGGGCACATGGCCGATGCGCCGCTCCATCATCAGGTGCAGCACGTCCGAGCCGATCGCCGAAGGCGCCAGCGTGATCGGGTCGGGCGTCATGACCGCGGAAACCGGCGTGTCGACCGGCATCGCCTCGGCCAAGACCTTGCCAGCCAGATCGCGGGTGGTGACAATGCCCATCAACGCCTTTTTCGGCGCCGTCACGCAAAGCGAGCTGACCCGCTTGTCGCGCATTTTCCGCGCCGCCTCCTGCACCGTGGTGTCGGGTTTGCAGGTGATCGGTTTCATCGCCATCAAGGTCTCGACCCGGCTGGTGGCCAGATCGTTGCCCCTCGGGCGGGGGCTGCGGGCACGGTCAAAAAACCGCGCCACAGCCGCGTGATCGGCGAGCATAGCGCGAAACGCCGGCGGCGGCAGCACCAGCAGGATCGAGCTTTCATCGGCCCGCGCCGAGGTCACGGCGATGCCATCGCGCAAAAGCCCGCGCTCGCCGAAGGAATTGCGCAGGCCGAGATGGCTGACCACCACGCCGTTCTCGTCGCGGACTTCGACCGCGCCCTCATAGATCAGGAACAGCCCGGGCAGCTTCTCGCCGAAATCATAGACCGCGAAATCGCGCTCGACCTTCCAGACGTCGAACAGCGGCACAAGCGCCGCCAGCGCCTCGTGCGGCAGGGCATCGTAGGGGTGCACGGATTTCAGGAATCTCAGGATCTGCTCGTGGGTCAGCGGCATTGTTCATTCAGCCTTGCTTTGAAATCGAAAAGTCCTGCCCGATCTGCATCGGACAGGACCGGATTACCAGAGGGCGGGTGGCCGCAGAGGCGCCACCACCCGCCGCACCGCGTCAGTGATCCTGGGCCGCGGCAGCGCCACGCGGCACTCGCACGCTTTGCACCAGTTCCTTGATCTCCTGCGGGGTTTCCTTGGTCATGCTCGCCACCACATAGGCGACGGTGAAGTTGACCATGGCCCCGACCGCACCGAACGATGTCGATTTGATCGTACCCAGCAGAGGGTCGGCATCGGTGAAGCTGTTGGTGTCAGGGATGAAGAGCCAGCCCTTGTGCAGGAAGATATAGACCAGCGTCACGATCAGACCGGCCAGCATCCCGGCCACTGCGCCGTAGTTGTTGATCTTGGTCGAGAAGATCCCCATCATCAGCGCCGGGAAGATCGACGCCGCCGCTAGGCCGAAGGCCAGCGCCACGGTCTGTGCCGCAAAGCCCGGCGGGTTGAGGCCAAGATAGGTGGCCACCGCGATGGCCACGGCCATGGCGATGCGCGCCGACAGAAGCTCGCCCTTTTCCGAGATCCGCGGGTTGATCGCGCCCTTGATCAGGTCATGGCTGACCGCCGAGGAGATCGCCAGCAACAGGCCAGCCGCCGTCGACAAAGCCGCCGCCAGGCCGCCCGCCGCCACCAGACCGATCACCCAGGAGGGCAGGTTGGCGATTTCGGGGTTGGCCAGAACCAGGATGTCGCGGTTGAAGTTGGTCAGCTCGTTGCCGGTCCAGCCTTTTTCCGCCGCCAGGGTCTGCATGTCGGCATTGGCGTCGTTGTAATACTGGATCGCGCCGTCGCCGTTCTTGTCTTCCCAGTTGAGAAGACCGGTCTTCTGCCACGTTGCCATCCAGTCGTAACGCTCGTCTTCCTCGATCTGCTGCAGCGTCACGGCGCCACCGTCGATGCCGCCATTGGGCCACATCATCTCGGTGATGTTGAGACGCGCCATGCCGCCCACGGCCGGAGCCGTAAGATAGAGCAGCGCGATGAAGACCAGCGCCCAGCCGGCGGACCAGCGCGCATCGGCGACGCGCGGCACGGTGAAGAAGCGCATGATCACATGCGGCAGGCCGGCGGTGCCGATCATCAGCGACAGGGTAAAGAGCACCATGTTGAAGGTATCGCCGTGATGGGCGGTATATTCGTTGAAGCCCAGTTCCTTGACGATGGCATCGAGCTTGGCCAGCAGCGGCTCTCCGCTCGCGACATGATCGCCGAACAGGCCGAGCGCCGGGACCGGATTGCCGGTGAGTTGCAGCGAGATGAACACGGCCGGAATGGTATAGGCCAGGATCAGCACGACATATTGCGCCACCTGGGTATAGGTCACGCCCTTCATGCCGCCGAAAACGGCATAGGCAAACACGATCACCGCACCGATCAGTAGACCGGTGGTGTTGGAGACCTCGAGGAAGCGGCCAAAGGCCACGCCAACGCCGGTCATCTGGCCGATCACATAGGTGGTCGAAGCGATGATCAGACAGAGCACCGCGACCATGCGGGCCGTCGGGCTGTAAAACCGATCGCCGATGAATTCCGACACTGTGTATTTGCCGAACTTGCGCAGATAGGGCGCCAGCAGCAACGCCAGCAGCACATAGCCGCCGGTCCAGCCCATCAGGTAGGTCGAGTTGTCATAGCCGGTGAAGGCGATGAGTCCGGCCATCGAGATGAACGAAGCCGCCGACATCCAGTCGGCCGCCGTGGCCATGCCGTTGGTAACGGGGTGAACGCCGCGTCCGGCGGCATAGAATTCTGATGTGGAGCCCGCACGGGCCCATATCGCGATGCCGATGTAGAGCGCGAAAGACGCGCCCACAAACAGCAGGTTGATTGTAAACTGATCCATCTGTCCCTCGGGTCCTTATTCTTCGTCAACGCCATGTTCTTGGTCGAGCTTGTTCATTCTCCAGGCGTAGAAAAAGATGATCGCCAGGAAGACAAGGATCGACCCTTGCTGGGCAAACCAGAAGCCCAGATCGGTGCCGCCGACGGCAATGCCGCTCAGCATCGGGCGCAGCAGGATGCCGAACCCGAAAGAGACCAGCGCCCAGATGACGAGGCTGATCAGAATGATGCGCACATTGGCGGACCAATATGCGTTGTTGGATGAATTTTCGGACATGAAGTGTCCTCCCTTCGTTCCGGTTCCTGTTCGGGGCCACGGCTCATCCGCGCCCCCGTCGTTTCCTTCAGGCGACTGCCCTTGCGACAATCGCGTTCAATCCTTCGCCGATCGCGGCGATATCGCCCATCGCGTCGATCCGCTCGAGCGCGCCATTGCCCGCGTAATAGGCAATCAGCGGCGCGGTCTGGGCGTGATAGGCTTCGAGGCGCTGCGCCACCGTTTCGGCATTGTCATCGGCGCGGCGTTTCATGTCGGTGCTGCCACATTTCTCGCATATCCCGGGTTTGGCCGTCGGCTTGAACGTATCGTGATAGCCCTCGCCGCAGCTGCCACAGGTAAAGCGCCCTGAGATCCGTGTCACCATCTCCGCGTCCTCCACGTCGAGGCTGATCGCGGCATTGATCCGCCCGCCGGTCTCGGCCAGCAGCGCATCGAGCGCCTCGGCCTGAACGGTGGTGCGCGGAAAACCGTCGAGGATCACGCCGCGCGCGCAATCGGGCTCGGCCAGCCGGTCGCGCAGGATGGCGATGACGATCTCGTCGCTCACCAGATCGCCTGCTTCCATCACCGCCTTGGCCTGTTTGCCCGCCTCGGTGCCCGCCGCCACCGAGGCACGCAGAAGATCGCCGGTCGAAAGCTGCACCAGCCCGAATTTATCCTCCAGCATCCGCGCTTGCGTGCCTTTGCCGGCGCCCGGGGGCCCAAGCAGGATCAGGACGGGCGCGGCTGTGGTAGTTGCACTCTGCATCGCGCTCACCCCTTGTTCATCCGGTTTTCGATCAGATCGTCGACAACCGCCGGCTCCGCCAGTGTCGAGGTATCGCCGAGCGCGCCGAAATCATCCTCGGCGATTTTGCGCAGGATGCGGCGCATGATCTTGCCCGAGCGGGTTTTCGGCAGGCCGGGCGCCCATTGAATGAGGTCGGGAGAAGCAATCGGGCCGATCTCCTGACGCACCCAGCTGCGCAATTCCTTGCGCAGCTCCTCGCTTGGCTCGACCCCGTTCATCAGCGTGACATAGCAATAGATGCCTTGCCCCTTGATGTCGTGCGGATAGCCGACCACCGCCGCCTCGGCCACCTTGGCATGCGCCACCAGCGCGCTTTCCACTTCCGCGGTGCCCATGCGATGGCCCGAGACGTTGATCACATCATCGACCCGCCCGGTGATCCAGTAGTCGCCGTCCTCGTCGCGCTTGCAGCCGTCGCCGGCGAAGTAATAGCCCTTGTAGTCGCTGAAATAGGTCTTCTCGAAGCGCTCGTGATCGCCCCAGACGGTGCGCATCTGGCCCGGCCAGCTGTCCTTGATGCAAAGCACGCCCTCGGTGGGCGACTCGTGGATTTCCGCGCCCGTCGTCGGCTCCAGAACCACCGGCTGCACGCCGAAGAAGGGCCGCATCGCCGCGCCCGGCTTGGTGGCATGGGCGCCGGGCAGGGGGGTCATCATGTGGCCGCCGGTTTCGGTCTGCCACCAGGTATCGACAATCGGGCAGCGCCCGCCGCCGACCACCTCGTTATACCAGTTCCAGGCCTCGGGGTTGATCGGCTCGCCGACGGTGCCGAGCACGCGCAGGCTGCTCAGGTCGCATTTTTCCACATATGAATTGCCCTGGCCCATCAGCGCCCGCAGCGCCGTGGGCGCGGTATAGAACTGGTTCACCTTGTGCTTCTCGCAGACCTGCCAGAAGCGGCTCGCATCCGGGTAGGTCGGCACGCCCTCGAACATCAGCGTGGTGGCACCATTGGCCAGCGGGCCATAGACGATATAGCTGTGGCCGGTGACCCAGCCGACATC
>CBDUGF010000075.1:0-17725 GCA_965366835.1 uncultured Rhodobacterales bacterium | reverse complement strand
GGTAACGGCCCGGGCGGCCGCTCCGCATGCCGCGTGTTGACGCCAGGCCTGCCGCGACCGCTTCGCGACTTGAAATCACAGCCGGCGGCGACACGGCGAAACCGGCCCCGCACCGGCTGGAACCGGTAGCATTGGCTCGAGTTTGAAACGAGCAAAAAAATCAATGAAAACAGATGTGAAGGGGGGAAGTGGCGGACCGAGGAGGATTCGAACCCCCGACCCCCTGATTCGTAGTCAGGTACTCTATCCAGCTGAGCTATCGGTCCGTGAGGGCTGGAAATATCTCCAAGGGCATCGCTTGGCAAGGGCAAATCAGGTTTTTTCCCGAGCCTTTCGCGCGATCCCGCCGGCCGTCATGTCGGCCTCGCCCTTGGGCAAACGGATGACGAATTCCGTGCCCTTGTCGTCGCTGCCCGCGAGGACCAGCTTGCCGCCGTGACCGCGCACCAGTTCGGCGGCAATCGCCAGGCCGAGGCCGCTGCCTTCCTTGCGGGTGCCGCCCTGGAACGGGCGAAACAGGTTCTCGCGGGCCTTCAGGGGCAGGCCCGGGCCGTCATCGGACACCGAGATGATCCAGTCGTCGGCATCCTCGCGGGCCGAGATGGTGATTTCCCCGGCGCGGTGCGCCGCCATGATCGCCTGCCTGGCGTTGCGGATCAGGTTCGACAGCACGCGGTAGAGTTGCTCGGGATCCGCCAGCAGGACGAAGCCGTCGGGAATATCCGCCGTCAGACGCAGCCTGGCGGCGCCGATGGCCAGCCATTCGGAGGCCACGACATCGTCGACGATCTCGCCGAGATCGACCTCGCTCAGGCGCGGCGCGGCTTCCTCGGTCTTGCCGAAGGCGAGGGTGTTCTCACACAGCCTGACCGCGCGGGAGATCGAGTTCATCAGCTTCGGCGCCATGCGTTTGACGATCGGGTCTTCGCTCATCTCGATCCGGTCGGTGAACAGCTGCGCCGAGGTCAGGATATTGCGCAGATCGTGGCTTATCTTGGCCACCGCCTCGCCAAGCTGCGCCAGCCGCTCGCGTTGTTTCAGGGCGCTGGTCAGCTGGGTTTCGAGCGATTGCAGCGCCTCTTCGGCCTCGCGCAGTTCGGTGATGCCGGCGCGCGGCTTGATGATCCGGCGGGCGTCCTCCGGGTCGGCGGCATAGGCCTGCATGTCGCGCACCACCCGTTTGATCGGATGCACGAGGAAGCCGCGCACCGCCAGAAACAGCAGAATCGCGGTGAAGATCGAGATCACCGCCGACAGCGCCAGGATGCGGATGCCATAATCGATCATCGCCGCCCGCAGCGGCGCGGTTTCCATCGTCACTTCGATCAGCAGCCCGGCCTCGCGCACCGGATTGCCGATCACCCGGATCACCTTGGGTTCGGGATCGAACAGCCGGGCCATGGCGTCGCGGATCAGCGTCATCGGCTGACCGTCGCGCAGATCGAAGGTGTCGTCGATCGGATAGGGCAGGGGGGCCGACAGGATCAGCTGGCGCGCCTCGTCGCGGCGCAGCACGACGTTGAACACCTCGGCGTTGCGCAACAGTTCCTCTTCCAGGCTCGGATCGATCATTTCATCCGCCAGCAGGGCGAGGCTGGCGATCTGCGCCCGCTCGAGGCGGCTGAGCAGGTAATCCTCGCGAAACCGCGCCACCGAGGGCACGAAGATCAGGATTTCGGCCAACATCACGAAAATCGTGGTCAGGATCAGGAACCGTCCGGAGAGCGAGTTCAGCATCGCCGCGCGCCTCCGATCACCGGCACCCATGCGCCCCGTCCCGAAGGCGAGGGCGGCGGTCCGGTTCGCAGAGAAACCTTCCGGCGGGATGCGTGCGCAGGCTCTGTCATTCGTTCCGTTGGCTTCAGGGCAGCCAGCGCTGCACCAGGCCGACCACCCCTTTCACGAGTTTACTATCAAACAGTCTGGGTGAGAAATAGGCGCCCGCGGCACGTTTTGAAAGCTCTGCGTAGGTCGGATAGGGCGATATCATCGCCGCAACCGCGCTCATCTTCATCTTGTTGGCCAGAACCAGCGCCCAGAGATTGATATGTTCGCCGGCCTGATGCCCGACAATCGTCGCCCCCACCGGGCGGCCCCTGACGATCATCACCTTGATGAAGCCGGTGGTCTTGCGCTCGGCAATCGCCCGGTCATTGCCGGCATAGTCAAACCGGACGACCTCGAGCCTGTCGTGATGTGCGGCGCGCGCCGCGGCTTCGGTCAGGCCGATCTGGGCCAGCTCCGGCGAAGTATAGGTGGCGTATGGGACGTGATCCTCGCGGGCTTTCGCGGGCAGGCCGAACAGCGCCGAGCGGATGACGATTCCGGCATGATAGCCGGCCACATGGGTGAATTGCGCGCCGCCGGTCACATCGCCGATGGCATAGACCCGGCGGTTGCTGGTTTTCAGCGCGCCATCCACCTTGATCCCGGTTTTCGTGGTTTCGATCCCGGCCAGTTCGAGGTTCAGCCTGTCGAGATTCGGCTTGCGCCCGACCGCGACCAGCAAGTGCGAGCCTGAAAATATGCGCCCGTCCCTGCATTCGACCTCGAGCGCGCCGGCCGTGCCGCGGATTTGCGCCGCCATGGCGTCTTCGGCGATGTCGATGCCCTCATTGCGCAGGCTGTCGAGCACAACTGCGGCGGCTTCCGGATCGTCGCGCCCCAGCGCCTTCATGCCTTCGATCACGGTCACGTCGCAGCCGAGCCGGCGATGCGCCTGCGCCATTTCCATGCCGATCGGCCCGCCGCCGATCACCAGCAGATGCCGCGGCCTTTCGCGCAGTTCGAAGATGGTCTCGTTGGTCTCGTAGGGAACCGAGTCGAGCCCCGGAATCGGCGGCACGAAGGGCGACGAGCCGGTGGCGATCACGATACGGCGCGCCGTTATCCTGGTATCTCCGGCCTCGACCTCGCCGGGGCCGACAAACGCGCCGAATTCCTCGATCACGCGCACGCCGAGCCCCTCGAAGCGGGCAACCGAATCGTGCGGCGCGATTGTCGCGATCACGCCGGCGACATGATCCTTGACCGCAGCAAAATCGATATCGGGTGTCGCCGGCGCGATCCCCATTTCCGCGCCCGCTTCGCGGCCATGGGCGGCTTTTGCCGCCGCGAGCAGGGCTTTTGACGGCACGCAGCCATAGTTCAGGCAGTCGCCGCCCATCCTGTGGCCCTCCAGCAGGACGACATCGGCGCCCATCTGCGCCGCACCCGCAGCCACGGACAATCCGCCCGAGCCGGCGCCGATCACCAGGATATCGGTCTTGAGGGTTTTCATCTTGCAGGTGTTCCTTTTCGCTGGCATGGGCCGCAAACTGTCTGGCGCGCAGAGATCACAGGGTTTTGCCCCCGCGCAGCGCCTTGAGGATGATCGGCAGCGCGGCCAGCGCCGAAAGCCCGAGGATCGGCAACAGGATGTGCGGCTCGAAGATGATCGAGAGGTTGGGAGTCTCGCCGCGCGCGAATACCTCGCCCAGGCCGGCGCCGACCGAAGTGTAGACCAGCGCGCCGGGGATGATGCCGAAAAAGGTCGAAATCACGAACCGGCGCAGCGGCACCTCCAGAAATGCCGGCACCAGGTTGGCCACGAAAAACGGCACCGCCGGCACCAGCCGGATCAGGAACAGCATTGACCACTGGTTGTCGTCGAGCCCGTCCTTGATCTTCTTCACCGTGCCTTTGCTGTCTTCGAGCCTCCTGCCCAGCCTTTCGCCCAGGCCCCAGCGCGCGGCCAGAAAGATCAGCGTCGCCCCGGCGGTCGCGGCAGAGACGTTGAACAGCGTGCCGGGAAAGCTTGCAAAGAGAAAGCCGCCCGCCAGCGTTGCCACCGTCGCGCCCGGCAGCGAGAACGCCACGATCACCACATAGGCGGCGATGAACCCGGCCACGGTGGGCCAGTAATGCAGATCGCGAAACGCGATCAGGGCTTCGCGATTGTCGCGCAGGGCCTCGAAGCTCAGATAATCGCGCAATGTGAAGGCGCCCACCGCTGCGACAACAGCGATTGCGATCAGCGGCAGCGCCCGCATCAAGGGGGCGTTCTGGTGTCGCTGGTCGGGGTCGGTCATGTCGCGCATCTCGGATTGGGCCTTTCCCTGCGGTGTGACATGAAAATACGTGTCGCGCTGCCCCGAACCCAGCCCTATCACGCCCGCTTGATGGCTTGATGGGGTTTTCGTGAGGATTTCGGCCCGGATGGCGGACTTCGTAACATTTCGGCGGGTTTGTCGCGGCAAATGTTGCAAAACCGCGCCTATCTTGTTTGACAGGGGTGCAGCACCTGCCTATAGACCGGGCTTCAGAGTATTCCCGGGCCATCCGCGATTCCGCGCCTGGCCTGACAAAACGGAGATGGAGCGATGAAACGCACCTTTCAGCCCTCGAACCTGGTTCGCAAGCGCCGCCACGGTTTTCGCGCCCGCATGGCCACAAAGGCCGGCCGCAAGATTCTCAATGCGCGCCGCGCGCGCGGCCGCAAGTCGCTGAGTGCATAAGCACCCTGCCTGCCGGCCTGTCCGGTGCAGATGAGCAATGCTGGAACGTCGAATGAAACCGCCAGGGCCGCGCTCCGGGCGGTTTTTGGCTGTTTACCAGCGGGCGCGAACCGCCCGACGCCGGACCCGTCGGAGCCGAAATCGGCATGACCAACACGCTTGAAATCCTCAAGACCCGGGCGGATTTCCTGGCCTGTGCGCGCGCGAACAAGGCGGCGAGCGCGAGCATGATGGTTCAGGCCCGCGCGCGCGGCGATGACAATCCCGCAACCCGTGTCGGCTTCACCTGTTCGAAAAAGGTCGGCAATGCGGTCGCGCGCAACCGCGCCAAACGCCGCCTGCGCGAAGTTGCCCGTCTGGTTCTGCCCGCGCATGGCCGCCCCGGTTGGGATTACGTGCTGATCGGGCGCGCGGATGTAACCGCGGAGCGCCCGTTTGAAGCGCTCCGGTGCGATCTGCTCCAGGCCCTGAACAAATTGCACGACACATGACCCTTCTGGCCCATATCCTGGCCTTGCCGATCCGCGCCTACCGCCTGGTATTCAGCCCCTGGGTCGGTCACAATTGCCGTTATGCCCCGACCTGTTCAGCCTACGCCCTGGAGGCGCTGCAAAGGCATGGCGGCGTGAAGGGCGGCTGGCTGGCGGCGCGCCGGATCCTGCGTTGCAATCCCTGGGGAGGGACCGGCTATGATCCGGTCCCCGGCGATGAAGAGCACAGCTGCGATCACGATTGACGAGAGGGTGTCCGGGCGCGCTCGCCAGGCGTCAGGATGCCGGCCCCGGTCTGCCCTTCGCTGCGGCCCAGATTGCCGGAAGCTTGAGGCGCAAAGCGCTGCCGCACACCACCGGATCAGCACCAGTGTGGCGAAAAAAAGGCGGTTCCTCGCTGGCCTTAGGCAGATAAAATTGATGAAAACTTGCGATTTCGCCCTAAAATCACCTTATTTGTAGCGAACAATTCCTTTTATCTGCTTGCCAACGTAAACGAGTTTCAAAATGAACCATCCCGGTGACCCCGCAGGCCACGGCGATAATGATATTGCGATCATTGGGATGGCGGCGCACCTGCCGGGGGCGTCATCGGTTGCGCAATACTGGGAGAATCTGCGCGGCGGGGTGGAATCGATCCGCCGGATGAGCGAGGAAGAGCTGCGCGCCGCCGGAGTGCCCGAGGCAATGATCGCACGGCCGGATTATGTTCCCTTTGCCGCCCCGCTGGACGGGTTCGAGATGTTCGATGGCGAGTTTTTCGGGTTCAGCCCCAAGGAAAGCGCCATTCTCGACCCGCAGCACCGGCATTTCCTCGAAGTCGCCTGGGAGGCGCTGGAAAACGCCGGCCATGTACCGGAGAACACGACAGGCCCGATTGGCGTGTTCGCGGGCTGCGGCATGGGCAGCTATTTCTATTTCAACATCTGCTCCAATCCCGGTCTGGTGGCCGATACCGGCATGTTCCTGTTGCGCCACACCGGCAATGACAAGGATTTCATGGCCACCCGGGTGAGCCATGTGTTCGATCTGAAAGGCCCTTCGATTTCGCTGCAGACAGCCTGTTCCACCTCGCTGGTGGCGACCCACTATGCCGCCCAGGCGCTGCTCAACGGCGAATGCGACATGGCCCTGGCCGGGGGGGTGACGATCGAACTGCCGCAGGGCCATGGCTATGTGTTCAAGCAGGGCGAGATCCTGTCGCCCGACGGCCATTGCCACGCCTTCGATGCCCGCGCCGAAGGCACCGTGTTCGGATCGGGAGCGGGCTGCGTCGTGTTGCGGCGGCTCGAGGATGCGCTCAGGGATGGCGATCATGTCTGGGCCGTGATCAAGGGGTCGGCGGTCAATAATGATGGCGCGGCCAAGGCCGGCTATCTGGCCCCGAGCGTCGATGGCCAGGCGGCGGCGATTGCCGAGGCCCAGGTAATCGCAGGCGTCTCTGCCGACAGCATCGATTACGTCGAGTGCCACGGCACCGGCACCTATCTCGGCGATCCGATCGAGGTCGCCGCGCTGAGCGAGGCGTTTCGCAAGACGACCGATGCGACCGGATTCTGCCGCATCGGCAGTGTGAAGACCAATATCGGCCATCTCGATACCGCCGCCGGTGTGGCCAGCCTGATCAAGGCCGCGCTGGCGCTGGAGCACAGGGAAATGCCGCCGAGCCTGGGCTATGAGACCCCCAACCCGACGATTGATTTCGAGCATTCCCCCTTCATGGTCAACGATCGGCTGACCCCGTGGGAGCGCCGGGCAGGCCCGCGCCGCGCCGGGGTCAATTCCCTGGGCGTGGGCGGCACCAACGCGCATGTGGTGCTCGAGGAAGCGCCCGAGCGCGCAGCCAGCGAAGCCAGTGACTGGCCGTTTCAATTGCTGGTGGTGTCGGGGCGCAGCAAGGCGGCGCTGGAAGGCAACGCCAAGGCATTGGCGGCGCATCTGCGCGGCTGCGACGATCCGCTGGCCGATGTGGCCTGGACCCTGAAAGAGGGGCGCCGCGCGTTCGAGAAACGCCGCGTCGTCGTCGCCGGGAGCGCGCAGGAGGCCGCCGATCTCCTGGAGCAAAACGATCCGCGCCGGGTGTTCGAACATGCTGTGGTCGGCGACGGTCCGGATGTGGTGTTCATGGTCCCCGGCGGCGGCGCGCAATATGCCGGCATGGCGCGCGATCTTTACGAAACCGAGCCGGTCTTCGCCGAATGGATGGACCGTGGCCTGGCCGTGCTCCAGCCGCGGCTCGACTATGACCTGAAGGCGCTCTGGCTGCCGGACCCGGGCGAAGAGGCGGCGGCCGAGGCGGCTCTGAAGCGGCCATCGGTGCAATTGCCGCTGATCATGATGGTCGAGTATGCGCTGGCGCAGCTGTGGATCAGCTGGGGCGTGAAGCCGGATCTGCTGGTCGGCCATTCGATGGGCGAGAATACAGCCGCCTGCCTGGCCGGGGTGATGTCGTTCGAGGATTGCATTACTTTGGTGCATCTGCGCGGCACGCTGTTCGACACGGTGCCGCAAGGCGGGATGCTGTCGGTTTCGCTGCCCGCGCAGGAGCTGCGCGAATGGCTCGGCGAGGAGCTTGATCTCGCTGCCGTGAATGCCCACGGGCTGAGCGTGGCCTCTGGCCCGCGTGCGGCGCTGGAGGACTTGCAGGCGCGGCTCGAAGCTGCGGATGTCGATTGCCAGCGGATCGCGATCGACATCGCGGCGCATAGCCGGATGCTGGAGCCGATCCTCGGCCGGTTCGGCGATTTCCTGCGCGGCATCGAGCTGAAGGCGCCGGTGATTCCGATCGTGTCGAACCGCACCGGGCAACCGCTGACCGAGGCCGAAGCGACCGATCCGGATTATTGGGTGCGCCACCTGCGCGGAACCGTGCTGTTTGCCGAGTGCATCGACCATCTGAGCGCGGAGCGGTCGCGGATCTATGTCGAAATGGGGCCGGGAAAGGCGCTCGGCTCGCTGGCGGCGCAACATGCGGACGTGGCGCGCGGACAGGTGATCTCGGCGCTGCGCCACCCCGACGAGGCGGTGCTGGATGATGCCTATTTCATCGCGCAGCTGGGCCGGATCTGGGCCATGGGCGGTGATTTCGACTGGCGCCAGATCTGGGGTGAGGCGCGGCGCAACCGGGTGGTGCTGCCGACCTATGCGTTCCAGCGCAAACCCTATTTCATCGCGCCGGGAGAGGCCCGGGAAGCGCCGGGGCCGAGCCACCTGGTGCGCCAGGCGGCGCTGGAAGACTGGGGATATGTGCCGCATTGGAAAGCGGTGGCGGCTGATTGCGATGTCGAGATCGAGACCCTGGAGAGCGCGCCGAAAGAGCGTTGGCTGGTGTTCGTCGATGAGACCGGGCTTGGCCGCAGCGTGGAGCAGCGGCTGCGTCAGGCCGGGCAGGATGTGGTGAGCGTGCGCGCCGGTGATGCGTTTGGCCGCGATGCCGAGGGCGGTTATGTGCTGTCGCCCGAGCGTGGTCGCGAAGGCTATGATCTTCTGGTCGAAGATTTAAGCGCAAAGAGTTGGTATCCCACGAAAATAGCGCATTTCTGGCTGGTGACGAAAGGCGAGGAGCATCGCCCCGGATCGTCGTTCTTTCACCGCAATCAGGAGCAGGGATTCTACGCGCTGATGTTCCTCGCCCAGGCGATGGCCGAAGCGGATTGGCCCGGTGTGCATCTCGACGTGATGACCACCGGCGCGGCGCAGGTCAAGGGCGAGGCGCTGGCCTATCCCGAGAAGCTGACCCTGCGCGGGCCGGTGCGGGTGATCCCCAAGGAATTGCCGGGGATGACCTGTGCGACCCTCGATCTGCAGCTGCCCGAGGGTAGGCGCCCCGACCTTGGCGCGCTCACCGGGCGGGTGCTCGAAGAGCTGTTCGCCGCGCCGGGCAACCGGATTGCCGCCCTGCGCGGCGCGCGCCGCTATGAGCAGAGGTTTCGCCCGCTGGCGCTGGCGGATGACAAGCAGAGCGCACCGCTGCGCGATCAGGGGGTTTACCTGATCACCGGCGGGTTCGGCGGCATCGGCCTCACCCTGGCCGAGCGCCTGATCCGCGATCACAAGGCGCGTGTCGTGTTGATGGCGCGCACAACCCTGCCGCCGCGCGCCGATTGGGCGGCTTGGGTGCACCGGCACGGCAGTCACGACGCCACCTCGCGGCGGATCGCCGCCGTGGAGCGGCTCGAAGCGCTGGGCGGGCAGGTGATGGTGGCGGCCGCGGATGTATCGAATGTCGAGGAGATGCGCGGCGCGGTGGAACAGGTGCAGATGCGCTTTGGCCCGATCAACGGCGTGATCCACGGCGCCGGAGTGATCGCGGATGAACCGCTGATGAGCAAGAGTCCAGCCACGGTGGAGGATGTGTTCACGCCGAAAATTCACGGGGTTCAGGTGCTTGACGAACTGTTTGACGACGGCGATCTGGATTTCCTGGTGCTGTTTTCGTCCAGCTCGACCGTGACCGGCCCGGCCGGGCAGATCGACTATGTCGCCGCCAATGAATACCTCAATGGATATGCGATGGCGCGGGCCGGTGGCAAAACCAGGGTATTGGCGCTGAATTGGGGGATCTGGGCCGAGGTCGGCATGGCGGCGGAGGCGCTGGGCCTGCGCCAGGCCGAACCGGACCAGAGCGAAACCCCGGTGACGCAGCCGCTGCTCGGCGTGGCGAGTTTCGACCACGACGGCAACCGGGTGTTCCGGCGCAAGCTGGGCACTGCCGACTGGATCGTCGGCGAGCATCGCACCAGCGAGAATGCGGCGCTGATGCCGGGCACAGGTTACCTTGAGATCGCCGCGCAAGCACTTGAAGCACAAGGGGAAACCGGCGAATTCGAGATTCGCGACCTGTATTTCCTGAGACCGTTCGATGTCTCCGATCAAAGCCCGCGCGAGATGCTGGTGACGTTGGCGCGCAACGATCTCGGCTATGATCTGAACGTGCAGGGTGCGCGCGAGGTCGACGGGCGCAGGGGATATGAAAGCAACGCGCAGGCGGTGCTGTCGCTGTTGCCTCTGGGCGCGCCGGGGCAGCTTGATCTGGCGTCGCTGGAGGCGCGCTGTGACCGGGTCGAGGCGGCCCCGGCGGGGCGTTCGCTGCGCTCGCCGCAGGAGGCGCATCTGAATTTCGGCGCGCATTGGCGGGTGCTGCGCCGCCGGGCGCTCGGCAAGGGCGAGGGCATTGCGCATTTGCGGCTGGCCGACGGGCTGGCCGAGCCGGGCTATCGCCTGCATCCCGGCCTGATGGACCTGGCGACCGGTTGGGCGATGGAGCTGATCGAGGGCTACGAGACGGGCCATCTCTGGGTGCCGGTGTCCTATGGCTCGGTGCGGGTCTATCGCGCGTTGCCGCCCGAGGTGGTGTCCTGGGTGCGCAATGCCGGCGAGAACCATGCCCGCGCCGGGGCGGCGAGCTTTGACGTCACGATCTGCGATCCCGAGGGCAACGTCTGTGTCGAGGTTCACAACTTCTCGATCCGGCGCATGGCGACGGGCGTGGCGCTGATCGCTGCGCCGAAAGCCTCGGAACTGAGCTTTCCCGAGGCGCAGGCCGATCGCCCGCTATCGCCCGCCGAAGAGCGTTTGCGCCACAACCTGTCGCAGGGGATTCGCCCCGACGAGGGTGCGGAGGCCTTCACGCGGGCGCTGGCGACGGGGCGCAGCCAGGTGGTGATCTCGTCGCTGTCGCTGGCCGATCTGGTACTTCAGGCCGAAGAGAAGGGTGCAACCGAAGTGCAGGGGCAGACCTTCCAGCGCCCCGATCTCGAGAACGAGTTCGTGCCGCCAGAGGGTGCGATCGAGGAAAAGCTGGCGCATTTCTGGGGCGGGCTTCTGGGCGTCGAACAGATCGGCGCGCAGGACAATTTCTTTGATCTTGGTGGCCATTCCCTGATCGCGGTGCGGCTCTTTGCCATGGTCAAGAAGGAATGGGCGGTGGATTTCCCGATCTCCGTGCTGTTTGAAGCGCCGACGATTCGGGAATGCGCGAAAATGATTGCGGCAGAGGGGGTTAGCGAGAACAGCTCAGGCAAGGCGGCGGGCGGCAAGCCCAAGCCGGCGGAGCGCCGTTTCACCCATCTGGTGCCGATGCATCAGGGAGAAGGCGGGCCGCTCAGGCCGTTTTTCCTGGTCGCGGGCATGTTCGGGAATGTGCTCAACCTGCGTCACCTGGCCCATCTCCTGGGTGTGAACAGGCCGTTTTTCGGATTGCAGGCCAAAGGCTTGCTGGGCGAAGATGAACCGCATCGCAGCATCCCCGAGGCCGCCCGCGACTATCTGAAAGAGATGCGCCTGGTGCAGCCCCGGGGGCCTTACATGCTGGGCGGGTTTTCCGGCGGCGGCATCATTGCCTATGAGATCGCGCAGCAGCTGAAGGCGGCGGGCGAGGAGGTTGCGATCCTGGTCATGCTCGATACGCCCCTGCCGCAACGCCGGCCGTTGACTCGGCGCGACCGGATGGCGATCCAGTGGCAGGAGCTGAAGGCGGGCGGCATCCGCTATCCCTTTGAGTGGGCGGCGCGCCGGCTGGCCTGGGAGCTCGGCAAACGCCGCAGGAGTGAACCTCAAGCCGTTGAAAGCGCGGGTGTTTCATTCCACAATACGGCAATCGAACAGGCGTTTCTCGAAGCCGTGGCCGGCTATGAATTGCGCACCTGGGACGGGCCGCTGGCGTTGTTCCGTCCGCCGTTGCAGGGCAAATGGCAGGTCGCGCCGGGGCGCTGGGTCAGTTCCGAGCGCGCCTATGTCACGTCCGACAACGACTGGACGCCGGTTGCGCCGCTGATCGAGGTGGTCGAGGTTCCCGGCGACCATGACAGCATGGTTCTTGAGCCCAACGTCCGGGTGCTGGCGGCGCGGATGAAGCGCTGCATCGAAGATGCCGAGAATCCCGGCGCACGCGCCGCGCGCGTGGCGGCCTTGCGGGTGCCTGCGAAAGCGGCGGGGTAGGCGATTTGACGAAGGTTCTGACCATCATCCTGAATTACCGCACGGCGGAGATGACCCTGGCCGTGGCCGATGCCGCGTTGCGCGAAATGCAGGGTATCGACGGTGAAATTTTGATTGTCGACAATGACAGCGGCGATGGTTCGTATGAAAAGCTGCAGGCAGGGGTGACTGAGAAGGGTTGGGATATTCGGGTGCTGCAATCGGGGCATAACGGCGGCTTTGGCGCGGGCAACAATTTCGGCATTCGCGCCGGGCTCAGCGATGGGACGGTACCGGATTACTTCTACATCCTGAATTCGGATGCCTTTCCCGATGCCGGCGCGATCCGCGCGCTGCTCGATCATCTGGAAAATAACCCGAAAGTCGGCTTTGCAGGCAGCTACATTCACGGGCCCGAGCGCGACACCCATGTGACGGCGTTCCGCTTCCCCTCGATCCTCAGCGAATTCGAAGGCGCGGCGCGGTTCGGCCCGGTGACGCGGATGCTGGCCGATCATGTGGTGCCCCTGCCGGTGCCGAAGGAGACCATGGCGGTCGATTGGCTGGCAGGCGCCAGCCTGATGATGCGGGCCGAGGTGCTTGAGCAGATCGGGCTCTTCGACGAGGCGTTTTTCCTCTATTATGAGGAAACCGATCTGTGCCGACGCGCCGCCCAGGCCGGATGGCCGACGCATTATGTCCGCGACAGCGAGGTCACCCATATCGGGTCGGTGTCGACGGGCATGAAGGACTGGACGCGGGTGCCGGGCTACTGGTTCGATTCGCGCTGGTACTATTTCAGGAAAAATCACGGTGCCGCCTATGCTTGCACCGCGACATTGGCACATCTCGCAGGCGGCATGATCCACCGTCTGCGGGTGCTTTTGCAGCGCAAGGACCGGGGCGATCCGCCGGGGTTCCTGCGTCAATTGCTGCGCCATGATCTGGCTGCCCTGTTGCGCCGCGCGGCCCCGGCCGAAGGCAGCGCGAACAAGTCGAAGCGGATCGCGCTTGGGGAAAGGAACTACCAATGACTGCTCAAACCTATGTCGTGATCGGCAATGAGAGCCTGGCGATTCAATGCGGCGAAAAGCTTCTGGAGCGGGGCGAGACCCTGGCCGCGGTGGTGACACGCAACGCCGATGTGGCGGCTTGGGCGGCGGATCGCAATTTGAAGGTGCTGGCGCCCGGCGAGGGGCTGGTCGGGCGGCTCGAGGGCGAGGCGCATGACTGGCTGTTGTCGATCGCCAATCTCGACATGCTGCCGGCCAGCGTTCTGGCCCTGCCGCGCCGCGGGGCGGTGAATTTCCATGACGGGCCGCTGCCGGCCTATGCCGGCCTCAATGCGCCGGTCTGGGCGATGCTTGAAGGGCAGAGCCGTCACGGCATCACCTGGCACCTGATGGAAGCGGGGGCGGATCGCGGCGCGATCATCGAACGGGCGGATTTCGAGATCGCCGCCAATGATACCGCGCTGACTCTGAACACCAAGGCTTATGAAGCCGCCATCGCCAGCTTCGAGGCGGTGCTCGACAAGCTGGCGCTGCCTGAGCTTCCCGCCACGCCGCAATCCCTGCAGGGGCGCAGCTATTACGGCAAGGCCAAGCGCCCTGCCGCTGCCGGACGGCTCGATTTTTCCCGCCCTGCCGCCGAGGTGGCGCGGATGGTGCGCGCGCTTGACCATGGGCCGTATTGGAACCCGCTTTGCGTCGCCAAGATCGAAGCCGGCGGCCGGGTCTTGCGGGTCGGTCAGGCCGACATCGCGCGCGAAACCAGCACCGATGCAGCGCCCGGAACCGTGCTCGAGGCGGAAGACCGCGCCTTGCGCGTGGCCTGCGCTGATGGCGCGGTGGTCTTGTCGGATCTGACGGCGCTTTGCGGTGGCGAGGTGGCTCTGCCCGCGCTGGTGTCGGCGGGAGATGTTCTGGCCTCGCCGGACAGCGCGGCGCGGGCGCGGCTCGATGCGGCGATGGGCATTGCCGCGAAGGGCGAGGCGCATTGGCGCGCACGTCTGCGCGAGTTGGTGCTGCCCGAATTGCCCGGGGTCGCCGACACGCCGGGAGAGACGCGCGAGATCGCGCTCGATCTTGCGGTCGACGGCGATGCGGCGCTCAACCTGGCGGCCGGGATGGTGGCGGCGCTGTCGCAGACAGGGTCCGCCGATCTGGCGTTTGGCGGCGCGCAGCCGGATGCGCCGGGCTATGTCAGCGCCTGGGTTCCGCTGCGCTTTGGCGACGATCTGGAGACGGCGCGCAAATGGCCCTGTTTCGCGCTCGATATCCAGCTGCGCGACCGCGAGATCGGGCGCATCGAGACGCCTCTGGTCGGACTGTCCGAGAGCGCTCTGGTCGAAGGCACCGCCCTGACCATCCTGCCGGATCGGCTGATCTATGATTCCGGCCGGGTCAGCGCCGAGATGGCGCAGCTCTGGGCGCGCCGGCTCGAGCATCTGAGCCGGATCGACGGCATCGCCGAGATGCGCCCGGCCGATTGGCCGCTGCTGCCGGAGAGCGAGCACAAGCTGGTTATCGAGGACTGGAACGCGACGCAGGCGGAGTTTGACGCCGAGCTCTGCGTTCATCAGGCGTTCGAGCGTCAGGTCGCAAAGACCCCGGCGGCGCAGGCCCTCGTGTTCGAAGGCGAGAGCCTGAGCTATGCGGCGCTCAATGCCCGCGCCAACAAGGTGGCGCATGTGCTGCGCGCCATGGGCGTGCGCCCCGGCACGTTGGTCGGGCTGGCAAGCGAGCGCAGCGTGAACCTGCTGGTCGGGGCCCTGGGCATCCTGAAGGCCGGCGGGGCTTATGTGCCGCTCGATCCGGCCTACCCGGCGGAGCGCATCGCGCTTTATCTTCAAGACAGCGCCGCACCGGTGATCGTGACCACCCGCGCGGTGGCCGACGATCTGCCCGAATGCCCGGCCGAGCGGCTGGTGCTCGATAGCGATCCGCGGATCGCGGCAGCGCCGGAAGGCAATGTCGACAGCGCGGTCAAGGGCAGCGATCTGGCCTATCTGATCTACACTTCCGGCTCGACCGGCAAGCCCAAGGGCGTGATGGTGGAGCATCGCAATGTCGCGAATTTCTTCACCGGCATGGATCAGCGGATACCGCATGAAGACGGCGGCGTCTGGCTGGCGGTGACCAGCCTCAGCTTCGACATTTCGGTGCTCGAGCTTTTTTGGACCCTGGCGCGGGGCTTCAAGCTGGTCCTGAGCGGCGATGAGAGCCGCAGCCTGGTCAGCGACGGGCGCATTGCCATGACCGGGAAGGGCATGGATTTCGGCCTGTTCTACTGGGGCAATGATGACGGCCCCGGCAAGCAGAAATACCACATGCTGCTGGAGGGCGCGAAATTCGCCGATGCCCACGGGTTTTCCGCCATCTGGACGCCTGAGCGCCATTTCGCGGCCTTTGGCGGCCCCTATCCCAACCCGGCAGTGACCGGTGCTGCCGTGGCGGCGGTGACGAAAAACATCGCGGTGCGCTCGGGCTCGGTCGTGGCGCCGCTGCACCATCCGCTCAGGATTGCCGAGGACTGGTCCGTGATCGACAATCTGACCAACGGGCGCGCGGGGCTTGGCATTGCCAGCGGCTGGCAGCCGGATGATTTCGTGCTGCGCCCCGAGAATGCGCCGCCCAACAACAAGGCGGCGATGTTCGACACCATCGAGAAGATCCGCGCGCTCTGGCGCGGCGAGACGGTGGAGTTTCCCAACGGCAATGGCAAGGACTGTGCAATCCTGACCCAGCCGCGCCCGGTCTCGAAGGAACTGCCGATCTGGCTGACCATTGCGGGCAATCCGGATACATGGCGCGAAGCCGGAGAGATCGGTGCCAATGTTCTGACCCACCTTCTGGGCCAGTCGATTGACGAGGTGGCGGGAAAGATCAAGATCTACCATCAGGCGCTGCGCGACAACGGGCATGACCCGGATGATTTCAACGTCACGCTGATGCTGCATACCTATGTGGCCGAAACCCGCGAAAAGGCGCGCGATGTGGCGCGCGGGCCGATGAAGGAATATCTGACGGCGGCGGCGGTTCTGATCAAGCAATATGCCTGGACCTTCCCGGCCTTCAAGCGGCCCAAGGGGGTGGACAACCCGTTCGAGCTCGACCTCGAGGTGCTGACCGAAGAGGACATGGAAGGCATCCTGGAATTCGCCTTCCAGCGCTATTTCGAAGATAGCGGGCTGTTCGGCACGGTTGAGGATTGCCTCAACCGGGTGGAACAGCTGAAGCGGATCGGGGTGACCGAGATCGGCTGTCTGATCGACTATGGCATCGCGCCCGAGGTGGTGCTGGAAGGTCTCAAGCCGCTGGCCGAGGTGCATCGGCGGGCCAACGAGGAGAGCGGCGTCGGCGATGGCGATTTCTCCATTGCCGCCCAGATCGTGCGCCACGGGGTCAGCCATCTGCAATGCACCCCCAGTCTCGCACGGATGATCGCGATGAACGAGGAATCGCGGCTGGCGCTGGGCCGGGTGAAGCATCTGATGATCGGCGGCGAAGCGTTGCCGGGAAGCCTGGTCGAGGAATTCGGCGAGATCACCGGCGCGACGATCGAGAACATGTATGGTCCGACCGAAACGACGATCTGGTCGACAACCGAGCGCGCCAGGCCGGGTGCGGGCACGCTCGGCATCGGCACGCCGATCGCCAACACCCGGGTCTATGTTCTGGACCAGTCCGGCGCGCCGTGTCCGGTGGGCGTGGCGGGCGAGCTTTTCATCGGCGGCGCCGGGGTCGCGCGCGGCTATTGGCAACGCGACGATCTGACCGCCGAACGCTTCGTCGACAATCCGTTTCATGGCGGCAGGATGTATCGCACCGGCGATCTGGTGCGCTGGCGCGCCGATGGCAGGCTCGATTTCCTCGGCCGCAGCGATCACCAGGTCAAGCTGCGCGGCTACCGCATCGAACTGGGCGAAATCGAGAGCCGCCTCGAGCAGCAGACGGCTGTGCGCCAGGCCGTGGTACTGGCGCGCGAGGATAGTCCGGGCGACATGAGGCTGGTCGCCTACCTGCTGGCTGAGGCGGGTTTCGACGAGGCGCAGGCGCGAAGCGCCCTGGCGGCAGAACTGCCCGATTTCATGATCCCGAGCCAGTTCGTGCAGCTCGAAAGCTTCCCGCTGACCCCGAACAGGAAGGTCGACAGGAAGGCGCTGCCGGCGCCCCGGCGTGCTCTGGCCCCGGCGCAGGCTTCGGAAATCAAGCTGCACGAGGCCGGGTCGGTCGAGGCGCAGATTTCCGGCGTGTGGCGCCATGTGCTCGGCGTCGAGGCGATCGGTGCCAAGGCCAGTTTCTTCGATCTCGGCGGGCATTCGCTTCTGGCGGTGCAGGCGCATCGGGAAATCCGCGAGCTGTGCGCGGTGCCGAAACTGGCGATCACCGATATCTTCCGCTTTCCCACCCTTGCGGCACTGGCCCAGCGGGTGCGCGAGTTGAGCGGCGCAGCGGAGACGCCGAGCCCGAAACCCGCCAGGCCGCCCGAGCCGGAGACCACGCAGGGCGATACCATGTCGCGGCGCCGCGACATGCGCGCCAGGCGGCGGATGGCGCGCACCTGAGCGATGGCTTTGCTCAGGTGAACAGCGCCGCTCTGGAAGCCGCCCTCAGGGCGATGCTGCCGACCGACCTGGCCCTTTCCGCGGGCAGCCTGGCCGCGCCGCTGGACACGGGCGAAATCCATGCCGGCGAGGCGGCGGCAATGCGCCACGCGGTGTCAAAACGGCGCGCCGAGTTCTTCGCCGGACGGATCGCCGCGCATCGCGCGATGCAGGCGCTGGGGCATCCGCCCGCGCCGGTGCTGATGGGCGAG
>CBDUGF010000074.1:0-17817 GCA_965366835.1 uncultured Rhodobacterales bacterium | reverse complement strand
ATCGTCGGCGCGCCCCATCCTGCAGGTGCCGCAAGGATGATAGGCGCTTTCGGCGTGTTCGCGGATGAAATCGTCGAGCGCGTCATCGCTGGTGACTTCGGCGCCGGGCTGGATCTCGTGGCGCACGAAGGGCTTGAACGCGTCCTGCTGGAAGACCTCGCGGGTCAATCGCAGGCAGCGGCGAAAATCCTCCCAATCCCTGGCCTCGCTCATGTAGTTGAAACGGATCAGCGGCGCCGCGGCCGGATCGGGCGCGCTGAGGGTCACGGCCCCGCGCGAGGCGGCGCGCATCGGCCCGACATGGGCCTGAAAGCCATGCCCCTCGGCGGCCGCGCGGCCATCATAGCGCACCGCGAAGGGCAGGAAATGGAACTGGATATCGGGATACTCGACACCGGCGGCCGAGCGGATGAAGCCGCAGGATTCAAAGCTGTTGGTGGCGCCGAGGCCGGTCTTGGTGAACAGCCATTGCGCCCCGATCATGGCCTTGGAAAACAGGTTCCAATGCTTGTAGAGCGTGATCGGCTGGCTCGCGGCGATCTGGAAATAGACCTCGAGATGATCCTGGAGATTGGCGCCGACACCGGGGCGGTCGGCCAGCACCTCGATGCCGTGGTCCCCGAGATGCGCGCCCGGGCCGATGCCCGACAGCATCAGGAGCTTGGGCGAGTTGAAGGCCGAGGCGGCGAGGATCACCTCATGGTTGGCCTGGATGATCTCGCGCTTGCCGCCGCGCAGGATCTCGACCCCGGTGGCGCGGCCCTCTTCGATCACGACGCGGGTGGCGAGGCCGCGCAGCACGTTGCAATTCTCGTGCTTCAGGGCGGGCTTGAGATAGGCATTGGCCGCCGACCAGCGCCGCCCCTTCCACACCGTCTGTTCGAACGGGCCGAAGCCTTCCTGCTGGCGGCCGTTGTAATCGTCGGTGATCTGATAGCCGGCCTGGCGCCCGGCCTCGACAAAGGCGTGATAGAGCGGATTGCGCCGCGGCCCTCGGGTGATATGCAGCGGGCCATCCGTGCCACGCCAGGACGGATCGCCGCCATGGCCGCCATCGTGCCAATGCTCCATGCGCTTGAAATAGGGCAGCACATCGGCGAATCCCCAGCCCTGCGCGCCGCTCTCGGCCCAATGATCGAAATCGCGGGCATGGCCGCGGACATAGACCATGCCGTTGATCGAGCTCGACCCGCCGATCACCTTGCCGCGCGGCGCCACAAGACGGCGGCCGCCGAGATGCGGCTCGGGCTCGGTCATGTAGCCCCAGTCATAACGCCCCATGTTCATCGGATAGCTGAGCGCCGCGGGCATCTGGATGAACGGCCCGGCATCCGAGCCGCCATGCTCGATCACCAGCACCGAACGCCCGGCCTCGGCCAGCCGGTAGGCCATGGCACAGCCCGCGCTGCCCGCCCCGACGATGACGTAATCGGCTTGCATCAAAAAGTGTCCTTCAGGCTGTCGTAGGACACCATAACCGCTTTTGCATAGGCCGGACGGGCGCAGCGCCTTGCGTAATAGCTGGCCAGCGCGGGCAACAGGCAACGGTTGAGATCGGTGTCGAAATAGCGATAGAGCACATGGCCGAACTGGATATCGGCCAGAGTGAGGCTTTCGCCGCAAAGATAAGTCTGTTGGCTGAGGCGCGGCGCGGCAATCGCCAGCTGTCCTTCAAAGCGATCCAGCGCCTTGCGGATGGCCGCATGGTCGCGCCGCTCCGGAGCGGTCCGGGTGTGACGCCAGAAAACCGGGCCGGTGAAGGCTTCGGCAACATCGTGTTTGGCCCATTCCGCCCACATATCGACCTGTGCGCGGCGCAGGGGGGCGCTGGGCCAGAACGCGTCCGCACCATGTTCGGATGCGAGATAGCGCAGGATGGCGCCGGTCTCGAACAGCGCGGTCTCTCCCACTTTCAACACCGGGATCTTGCCATGCGGGTTCATTGCGCGAAACTCCGGCGTGTCGGTGCCACCAAAGACCTCGCCAAAGTCCAGTCGCTCGTAAGCAAGCCCCAGCTCTTCCAGCCCCCAGAGAAGCGCCTGAACGTTCGAGGACGTGGCGCGGCCATAAACCGTCAGCATCACTCGCCCCGCGGGAAGCGCTGGTTTTCTTCCAGCACGTTCAGATCCATGTGGTTGCGCATGTAGCGTTCGCTGGCTTTTTGCAGCGGCTGGTAGTCCCACGGGTAATAGCCGCCCTGGCGCAGCGCTTCATAGACCACCCAGCGGCGCGCCTGGCTGATCCGCACCTCGGCGTCGAAACTCTCCAGATCCCAGCGTGCGGCGGCTTCGACACGGAACCGCTCCAGCGTGTCGGCATGAGCCGGATCCTCGGCCAGATCGGTCAGCTCGTGCGGATCGGCCTGAAGATCGAACAGCTGTTCGGGATCGAGCGCGCAATTGGTGTATTTCCAGCGCCCGGCGCGCAGGGCAATCATCGGCGAAATGCTGGCCTCGGCGGCATATTCCATCGCCACCGGCGATTTGCGCAGCCGCCCCTGGCCGAGTCCGACCAGGCTTTCGCCGCTGGTCCAGGGGGCAACCTCGGCCATCGAGACCCCGGCCAGCTCGCACAGCGTCGGGCAGATGTCGATGGTCGAGACCGGCTCGCCGACATGGCCGGGGTTCATCTCGGGCGCGGCGATCATCAGCGGCACCCGCGACGAGCCCTCGAAAAAGCTCATCTTGAACCACAGCCCGCGCTCGCCCAGCATGTCGCCGTGATCGGAGACGAAGAGAATGATCGCCTCCTGCCGCGTCGCGTCGAGCGCCTCGAGCACCTCGCCGATCTTGTCGTCGAGATAGGAGATATTGGCGAAATAGGCGCGCCGCGAGCGGGCCACCATGTCGGGCGTCAGATCATAGGAGCGCCAGTCGTTGGCGTCGAAGATGCGCTTGGAATGAGCATCGTGCGCCTCATAAGGCATCGCTTCAACTTCGGGCTGCAAATGCTTGCAATTCTCGTATAAATCCCAGTATTTCCTGCGCGCCACGTAAGGATCGTGCGGGTGGGTGAAGCTGACCGTCAGGCACCAGGGCCGCGCGTCATGCCCGCGCCCCAGATCATAGAGTTTGCGCGTGGCGTGATAGGCCACCTCGTCGTCATATTCGAGCTGGTTGGTGATCTCGGCGACGCCCGCGCCGGTGACCGAGCCGAGATTGTGATACCACCATTCGATGCGCTCGCCGGGCTTGCGATAGTCGGGCGTCCAGCCGAAATCGGGCGGGTAGACATCGGTGGTCAGGCGCTCTTCGAAGCCGTGCAGCTGATCCGGGCCGACGAAATGCATCTTGCCCGAAAGGCAGGTCTGATAGCCGGCGCGGCGCAGATGATGGGCATATGTGGGGATCGACGAGGCGAATTCGGCGGCGTTGTCATAGACCCCGGTCTGGCTCGGCATCTGGCCCGACATGAAGGCGGCGCGGCCCGGCGCACAGAGCGGGCTGGCGGTATAGGCATTCTGGAACCGGGTCGAGCGGGCGGCGAGTTTCCGCAGGTTGGGCACATGCAGCCAATCGACGGGGCCATCGGGAAACAGCGTGCCGTTGAGCTGATCGACCATGAAGATCAGGATGTTGGGTTTGCTCATGTCCTGCCCTTTCCGAGTTCCAGCGCCACGTAGCCCATCACATGCGTCACCGCCGCCGCGCGGTCGGGCTGGCCATGGCCGAGCGACTGGCGCAGATAGACCCCGTCGATCAGCGCCGCCACGCGCTCGGACACCTCGAAGGCGCGCGCGCCGGTGAGCGGGCGCAGGTCGTGGCACAGATTGGAGCGCAGCCGCCGGTGATAGACGCCGAGCAGGCGCCGGGCCTCTTGCGAGGTCTGCGCCAGCACATAGAAATTGAGCCAGCCCGCCACCGTATCGTGGCGGAAGTTACGCTCGGAAAACGACGCCCGCACGATCGCCTCGACCCGCGACGCCGGCCCCTCCGCCATCGCCAGCGCGCCGCGCACCTCGGCGGCATAGACGCCCATGACATAGCGCATCGCCGCCACCAGGATCTGCTCCTTGCCGCCGAAGTAGTGATGCGCCAGCGCGCTCGACATGCCGGCGCGGCGCGCGATCTGGCTGACCGTGACATCGAGCGTGCCATGGGCGCCGATTTCAGCAATCGTCGCTTTCACTAAGGCGTCGCGTCGAATAGGCTCCATCCCGAGCTTGGGCATGGTTTTCTCCGAAAATGCTTGCCCTGCGACCTTGTTCTGCTTTTATTGACTCGTCAATCAAGAAAAATACCAAGACCAACCGGGAGACCTCACGATGACTTTCAAGACAACTCTTTCCGCCCTCGCCCTGGCCGCATTGGCCGCCGGCCCCGCCCTTGCCGGCAGCCATGCCGCCTGTGGCAAGGTGACCTTCTCGGATGTCGGCTGGACCGATATCACCGCGACGACGGCGGCCACCACCGTGGTGCTCGACGCGCTCGGCTACGAGACCGACATCAAGGTGCTGAGCGTGCCGGTGAGCTATCGCGCCATGGCCGATGGCGATGTCGATATCTTCCTCGGCAACTGGATGCCGACGATGGAGGGCGATATCGCGCCCTATCGCGAGGCCAAGACCGTCGACACCGTGCGCGCCAATCTCGAAGGCGCCAAGTATACGCTGGCGGTGAACAAGGCGGCGATGGAGATGGGGATCAAGGATTTCGCCGATATCGCCAAGCACAAGGACGCGCTCGGCGGCAAGATCTACGGCATCGAGCCCGGCAATGACGGCAACCGCCTGATCCAGTCGATGATCGACGAGGATGCTTTCGGGCTCAAGGGCATGGAAGTGGCTGAAAGCAGCGAGCAAGGCATGCTGGCGCAGGTCGCACGGGCCACCAAGAAGGGCGAGCCGATCGTCTTCCTCGGCTGGGAGCCGCACCCGATGAACGCCAATTTCGAGATGGGCTACCTGACCGGCGGCGACGATTATTTCGGCCCCAACCTCGGCGGTGCGACGGTCTATACCAATACCCGCGCCGGATATGTCGCGGAATGCGCCAATGTCGGCAAACTGCTGGGCAATCTCGAATTCACCCTGGCGATGGAAAACGAGATCATGGGCGCGATCCTGAATGACGGGGCCGATCCGCAGGACGCCGCCGCCGCCTGGCTCAAGGCCAACCCGGACGCCTTCATGTCCTGGCTCGACGGCGTGACCACGATGGATGGCGGCGACGCGGTGGCCGCGGTCAAATCCAGCCTCGGGCTCTGAGCCTTTTCGGCGGCGGCGGGATACGGCGATTTTTCTGCGAAAAATCAAGGCCCGCCGCTGTCGGCTGCATGATGTCGCAGGTGGATATGTCCCGACGCGCCCCCCTTTCGCTCCTCGCGGTCCTGCCGCTGCTGGCGGCGTCGCCGGGTCTGGCCGCCTGCCCGGCGCTTGCCGATCTGCGCCTCGGCGTCACGCTGGTGCAGAACGCACCGCATTTCCGGCGGGCGGATTTCCAGATCACCAAGCCCGGGCTGATGGAAACCCGCGAGGATCGCAGCGGCTTCGGCCCGCGCCTGAGCGTGATCCTGCATGGCCACGGGCTGGCGCCGTTTTCGCAGGTGATCGGCGGCGTCGAGCTGCTGTGGCGCTATGATGGCGAACTCGAGCAGCTCGACCGGCTCGACAGCCTCGGCGAGGTGGTGCTGACCGGGCGCGAGGAGGCGCCGGACGGCACCTCGCAGCCGCTGGCGCTACGCTTTGAGTGGCTGGGGGCGGATACCGAGCAACTGGCCGAATGCAACTACGCGGTCTGGCGCATCGCCCGCACCCGGCTTGGGGATGGCGGCGAAGCGGACCGCGCCGAGCTGACCTATGCCCCGGCGCTGGGCCTGGTGCTGAGCGAATGGCAGATCACACCGGACGGCAAGCGATTGTTGCGCTATGCCTATGGCTGGGCCGGCACCGAAGCGGATGTAAGGCGATAGGGAGAGCAGATGAACTGGCTGACGGACGAGAAGATCCCGATCGGGCAATATGCCGCCCGGTTCTTCGACTGGCTGCAGGAGATCGGCGAGCCGTTCTTCGACTGGCTCGCCTGGGTGATGGAGCTGTTGATCGACGCCATACTCTGGGTGCTGCAATCGCCTCATCCGCTGGTGATCGTGGCGGCGTTCATGGCGCTGACATGGGCGTTGCAGCGCGGCTGGAAAACCCCGCTGATGGTGGGGCTCGGCTTTCTCTTCATCCTCAACCAGGGCTATTGGGAGGAGACCACCGAGAGCCTGACACTGGTGCTCAGCGCCTGCGTGGTCTGTATGGGGCTGGGGGTTCCGATCGGCATCGCCGTGGCGCATCGCCCGCGGCTCTATGCGATGATGCGCCCGGTGCTCGACCTGATGCAGACCCTGCCGACATTCGTCTACCTGATCCCGGCGATCGTGTTCTTCGGCATCGGCATGGTGCCGGGGCTGATCGCCACGGTGATCTTCGTGCTGCCCGCGCCGATCCGGCTGACCCATCTCGGCATCACCTCGACGCCGCAGCCGCTGCTTGAGGCGGCGCAGGCCTTCGGCGGCACCAAATCCCAGGTCTTGTGGAAGGTCGAGCTGCCCTATGCCCTGCCCCAGATCATGACCGGGCTCAACCAGACCATCATGCTGTCGCTTTCGATGGTGGTGATCGCGGCGCTGGTCGGCGCCGACGGGCTCGGCGTGCCGGTGGTGCGCGCGCTCAATCAAGTGAATACCGCGCTCGGCTTCGAGAGCGGTTTCATCATCGTGGTGGTCGCGATCATGCTCGACCGTATGCTGAGGATCGAGAGCAAATGAGCGCCAATGACACCGCGGTGATCTTCGACAATGTCTCGATCGTGTTCGGCGATCATCCCGAGAAGGCGCTGCCGCTGATGGATCAGGGCCTGGAGCGGCCCGAAATCCAGGAGCAGACCGGCCAGGTTCTGGGCGTGCATGATTGCGCGCTCGAGGTCGAGGCCGGGGAAATCCTGGTGCTGATGGGGCTTTCAGGCTCGGGCAAGTCGACGCTGCTGCGCGCGGTCAACGGGCTCAACCCGGTGTGCCGCGGCGCCGTGCATGTGCGGCGCGGCGACGAGATGGTGAACGTGACCGAGGCCGACGCCAAGACCCTGCGCGAGATGCGGCTGAGCCAGATCGCCATGGTGTTCCAGGCCTTCGGCCTGCTGCCCTGGCGCACGGTGCGCGAGAATGTCGGCCTCGGCCTCGAACTGGGCGGCATGCCCGCGCCCGAGCGTCGCGCCAAGGTGGATGAACAGCTTGAGACCGTCGGGCTGGCGGACTGGGCCGAGCGCAAGGTCGGCGAGCTTTCGGGCGGCATGCAGCAGCGCGTCGGGCTGGCGCGGGCCTTCGCCACGGACGCGCCGATCCTGCTGATGGACGAGCCTTTCTCGGCGCTCGATCCGCTCATTCGCACAAGGCTTCAGGACGAACTGCTGGATTTGCAGAAATCCCTGCACCGCACCATCATCTTCGTCTCCCACGATCTCGACGAGGCCTTCAAGATCGGCAATCGCATCGCCATCATGGAAGGCGGGCGGATCGTGCAATGCGGCACGCCGCAGGAGATCTTCTCGAATCCGGCGAATGAGTATGTCGCCGATTTCGTCGCCCATATGAACCCGCTCGGCGTGCTCTGTGCGCGCGACGTGATGGAGCCGGTGCAGGGGGTTCCCAGGATCACCGTCGGCCCCGGAACCGACATCCGCGAGGTGATGGAAAAGGTCGGCCATACCGGCGCGCCCGTGGGGGTCGAGGAAGACGGCGCGGTGATCGGTCAGGTCACCAAGGACGGGGTGCTGGCCAAGCTGCTCGATCCGCGCTCCTGAGGGCGCGGCGCCAGAGGGCGGCAAAGCCGGGGGACCAGCCCCCCCGGACCCCCTTGAGTAGTTCCGGCAAGATGGAGAAGAGCACGGCGCCCCCTTTCATCTTGCCAAAAATACTCCCGGGGGTCCGGGGGCAGCGCCCCCGGCGCTCAGAGCTTGGTGGCCGGCGCCACCGGGGTGCGCAGCGCCCGTTTCAGCATCGCCTCGCGCCAGGTCATGAAGCTGATCGCCGCGATGATCACCAGCCCGCCGACGATAACCCAGACATCGATGCCTTCATCGAACACCAGCGCGCCGAGCGCCACCGCCCAGACCAGTTGCAGGAAACCGACCGGTTGGGTCACGGTGATCGGCGCCGCGGCCAGCGCCAGCGACATGGTGTAATGCCCCGCCGTGGCCACAGCGGCGACAGCGAACAGCAAAAGGAGTTCGGGCGCGGTCGGCGTCACCCAGTTCATCAGTGCCAGCGGCGCCAGCCCGATCGTCACCGTCAGCGACAGCATCGTTACCGTCACCGCGGCGCCGGTCTGATCCGTCATGCGCTTGGCCAGCAGGTAGGAGACGGCGAAAAAGAATGCCGCGATCAGCATCGCCAGATGGCCGGCGCCGACCTCGCGAAAGCCCGGGCGCAGGATGATCAGCCCGCCGATCAGCGCCACCACCACGGCCAGAATGCGCCGAAACGCCAGCTTCTCGCCGAGAAACAGCGCCGCCCCGAGGGTGACGTAGATCGGCGAGAGATAGTTCATCGCGGTGACATCGGCGATCGGAATCCGCGTCATCGCGAAAAACCACAGCGACACGCCGCCGGTATGGGCCAGCCCGCGCCACGAGAACAGCGCCAGCTGCCCGCGGCTGAGCTCTGCCCGCATCATCGCCCGGATCATCGGCAGGAGAAACACCAGCCCCAGCGCATAGCGCAGGAACGCCGCCTCGGGCGCGGGAATGCGCGTGCCCAGCAGCTTGACGATGGCGGTCACACCGACAAACAGAATGCCGGTGACGAGCATCCAGAACACACCCTTGACGGGGTTTGAGGCGGCGGGGTCTTCCATGGCGCCATGTGGGCATGATTGGCGGGGGGCTTCAAGCTGGGAAACCTGTTAACGTTCCGTCGCGTCGGGCCGGAGGTAGGGATGCGGCGGGCCCCGGCAAGGATGACACTTGCCGCGCGCCGCGCCGCCGACCGGCGCCGCCGACCGGCGATTTTTCGCGGCATCTCCCTAAACTCCGGTTCAATTCGCCCGGTCTCAGGGCCAATCCGGCCCGAATAGGCCCCGGGTTCAATGGTCATTTGCCGCCCCCTGCCCCAGGTCTCTGACACGCCCCGGCCCTGAACGGGCGGAGCGAAACAACACAGCAACCTGTCACAGCAATGAAGGAAACACGAGATGTTCAAGACCACCGCAACCGCCCTCGCCCTGATCCTCGCCACCGCCTCGGCCGGCCTGGCCAGCGACTACAAGCAGATCAGCGAGGAGACCCGCACCCAAATTCAGCAAAAGCTGACCGCTGAAGGCTATGAGGTGCGCAAGATCAAGTCCGAGGACGGGCTTTACGAGGCCTATGCGATCAAGGACGGGCAGAAATTCGAAGTCTATCTCGACGCCAATCTCAACATCGTGCGCACCAAGATCGACGATTGATCGCACGCCACAAGGCAGGCCGCGGGCCGGGGGCGATCCCGGCCCGTGCCGGCCTGGCACTCACAGCCAAGGGGAATGAGACGATGAAGGATGTTCGGGTCTGGGATCCGCTGGTGCGGATGTTTCACTGGTCGCTGGTGATCGCCTTCACCGCCAACGCGCTGGTGATCGACGATGAAAGCAAGCTGCACGAATGGGTCGGCTGGGTCGTGGTCGCGCTGGTGATGTGGCGCATCCTCTGGGGCTTTGTCGGCAGCCCGCATGCGCGGTTTTCCGACTTTCCGCCCAGCGCCACGGGCGCGGCCCGGCAGATGGCCGACATCGCCGGCGGGCGGCGCCGCGTCCATCTCGGCCATTCGCCGCTGGGCGCGCTGATGATCTACAACCTGCTGATCACGCTGCTGGTGATCGGCCTGTCGGGCTGGCTGATGACGACCACGATGTTCTGGGGCGTCGAATGGCCCGAGGAACTGCACGAGATTTCCGTCGCCTGGGCCGAATTCTCGGTGCTGCTGCATATTGCCGCCGTTCTGGTCGAAACTCGGCGAACCCGTGTCAATCTGCCCGGCGCCATGGTAACAGGGGTGAAACATATTCCCGATGATGTGACCGCACGATGAGACCCGCCCGACCGCCTTCGACAACGCCGCTCAGCCTGATGATCCTGATCGCGGTTCAGCTGTTCTGCGCGGCGTTCTTCGTCAGCGATCTGGCCGCCGATATCGGCTATCTCGGCGCCGGCATCTTCCGCGACATTCACCTGATGGTCGAGGCCGCCGCCACGCTGTCGCTGATTGTCGCCATCGGTATCGAATTGCGGCTGATGCTGCGGCTCCTGCGGCGCGAGGCGCATCTGGTGCAGAGCCTCGACATGGCGCGCGCCGCGGTGCAGGAGGTGATCGAGGCGCATTTCGAGGCCTGGGCGCTGTCGCCGAGCGAGCGCGACGTGGCGAATTTCCTGGTCAAGGGGCTCACCATTGCCGAAACCGCCGAGATGCGCGGCACCGCCGAAGGCACCATCAAGGCGCATCTCAATGGCATCTACCGCAAGTCCGGCACCCATAACCGGGCCGAGCTGATGAGCCTTCTGATCGACGCGATGATGGGCGCCGAGGACGAGGCCGAGGCCGACAGGCCCATCGCCCGAAAACAGGGACAGGCCCATGCCCAGCGTGTTTGACAGCTTCCCGATGCCGCCCGCCTCGGAATTGCTGGGCTGGGAGCTCTTGCGCGAGGACGCCGAGAAGGGCGAGATCGAGATCGCCTTTTCCCCCGGCCCCGAGACGCTCAATCCGCGCGGTGTGATCCAGGGCGGATTCGTCGCCGCGATGCTCGACGATACCATGGGCCCGGCGCTGGTGGCGCTGACCCATGGCAAGGTGATGGCGTCGAGCATCGACCTCAACGTGAGCTTTCTCAAACCCGCCAGGCTGGGGCGGCTGATCTGCAAGGGCCGGGTTGTCAGCCTGGGCCGGCGCGTCGCCTTTCTCGAGGCCGAGCTGTTCGATGCCGAGGGAACGCTGCTGGCGCGGGCCACATCCTCGGCGGTGCCGATGCCGTTCGACTGACGCCGCCAGCCCGGCGCCTCACCTGACCAGCAGCGAGCCGGCGATCGCCCACATTGTCGCCCCCACCACCACATCCAGCACCCGCCACGCCACCGGGCGCTGAAACAGCGGCGCCAAGAGCCGCGCGCCATAACCGAGCGCGAAGAAAAAGCAGAAGCTCGCCAGCATCGCGCCGAGGGCAAAGCCGAGGCGGCTGTCATACTGGGCCGAGATCGCGCCCAGGAGCACCACCGTATCGAGATAGACATGCGGGTTGAGCCAGGTCAGCGCCACCACCGTCAGCACAACGCCGCGCCTTGTGCGCTGCGCCGCGCCGCCGCTGTCGAGCGCCACACCGCCGCGCCAGGCGGCGGCGAAATTGCGCGCGCCATACCAGAGCAGGAACCCGGCACCGCCATAACGCATCGCCGTCTCGAACCAGGGCACAGCGCTTGCCAGCGCGCCGAACCCCGCCACCCCGGCGGCGATCAGAAGCGCATCCGACAGCGCACAGACCAGCACCGTGGCCAGCACATGCTCGCGCCTCAGCCCCTGGCGCAGCACGAAGGCATTCTGCGCCCCGATCGCCAGGATCAGCGAAAAACCCAGCATGAACCCCGCCGCCGCCGCTTCGATCATTGCCCCGCCCCCTATAAGCATTTTGCTTGGCCTAGCGGGCAATTCGCGCTAGGTCCAATTAAAGATATGAAGCTGGTATCAGGGGGGCTTATGCAGTTCGACAGCAGGCAACTGGCTGCCTTGTCCGCGATCCTGCGGCTGGGCAGCTTCGAGAGCGCGGCGGGGGCGCTGGGCATCACCCAATCGGCGGTGTCGCAGCGGCTTAAGGCGCTGGAGGAGCAGGTCGGCACCGTTCTGGTGCTGCGCGAAAGCCCGTGCAAGGGCACCGATGCGGGGCGGCGGCTGGCGGCGCATGGCGAGGCCGTGGCGCTGCTGGAAGCGCAGACCAGCCAGGAACTGGGCCGCGGCGCCGATGCGGGCGCCGCACCGGCCCGGCTCAGGATCGCGGTCAATGCCGACAGCCTGGCGACATGGCTGCTGGGCGCGCTCAGCCGCGTCGACGGGGCGCTCTACGACCTGGTGGTGGATGACGAATCCCATTCCGGCGAATGGCTGCGCCGGGGCGAGGTTCTGGCCGCGGTCAGCGAACAGTCGCGCCCGGTGCAGGGCTGTGATGTACATCCGCTCGGCGCGCTGCGCTACATCGCCACCGCCAGCCCCGGTTTCGTCGAGAAATACTTTGCCGACGGGCTCGACGCCAAATCGCTGGCGCGCGCGCCGATGCTGCAATTCGATGCCAAGGACGGCTTGCAGGCCGAATGGCTGGCGGCGCATTTCGGCGCCGGGATCCATCCGCCGAGCCATGGCATGCCCTCGTCGCAGGCCTTTGTCGAAGCGGCGCGGCGCGGCCTGGGCTGGGGGCTCAACCCCGAGCCGCTGGTGCGCCGGATGATCCGGCGCGGCATCCTGGTGCCGCTGAGCCAGGAGATCGGCGCGCATGACAAGCCGCTCTACTGGCAGGTCAGCCGGATGATGGCGCCGGTGATGGCGCCGGTGACCGAAGCGGTGAAGGCGCGGGCGCGCAACGTCCTGCGCCAGGACCAGGCGGCGGACATCGAGGAGGAGTTAGGCCAGGCGGTCTAGGTCCGGAAAAACCCGATCTGTGAGGGGCGGTGGTGGGGTAAAACCCTACCCTACGCTTGCTGGCCGCATATCGCAGCCCATGGCGGCCATCTCCCCTGCGGCGTCAGCCGATTTTCTCTCATAGATTGCAAATTACGCCAACATTCTTGACCGGAAGTTGAAACCGGCACACCCTTCCAGGGGTGTGATGTTTTTATCATTACCCCTGTTTTCCCCGAAAAAACGATTTTCCAAGGAGATGATACCATGCAGCTCGCAGACCAGAGAAAGCTCGGCGTCAAGCTTGCCACGGAGTTCGACGCCCCCCGCACATTGACCCTGATCAAGAACGCCGCCAGCAGCTATCGCGAGATTTTCGAAACCGCCGCCGAAGAACTGGGCGCCAACAAGCTCGCCGAACTGGTTCTGGAGCAGGACGACCCGACCTGGGCGCTGGCGGTGCTACGCCACGTGCCCGAGGCCCGCGACACACGCGATGCGCTGATGGCAAAGGCCGCCAGCTTCGCCGACAACGTCAAGCAGGTCGAGACCGCCGAGGCGACAGCGGCTTCGCTGGGCAACGTCGCCGCTTTCGAACTCGATGTCGTCGCGGGCGCGAGCTACTCTGCCTATTTCACCATGTATTGGCAGAACGAACCCAATGTCACCCAGCCCAAGGCGGGCTATGGCAGCAATACCCCACCCTACAAGTGGAGCTACATCGTGCGCGTCGGCCAGGCGACGCAGAACCTGTGCGGTTTCTTCGCGCTGCCGGGCGCGCCGCTGAATGCCGGCGCAACCGTCTGGATGGTGGTCGATGTCTGCGGCGGCGGCTGGTACGAAACACCCTACAAGTTCACCTACCAGCCGACCGGGGACACGGCGGTGATCTCCGCCGATGGCGGCACCGTCACCGCAAGCTTCAAATGGAAGATGAAAACCTGAACGCCGGCCACGCCCCGGCACCAGGCTCCGGCGCGCGCATGACCGGGAACCATCGCGCCGGGCGGCCGCTGGCGTAGGGTGCGTGATTTCACGCACCACGGCCCGGCTCAGAGCTGCTCCATCACCTCGTCGGAGGCGTCGAAATTGGCGGTGACGCGCTGCACGTCGTCATCGTCTTCCAGCGCGTCGATCAGCTTCATCAGCTTTTGCATGCCGTCGAGATCGAGCTCGGTCGTCATGCTCGGGCGCCAGGCCAGGCGGGTGCTTTCGCTCTCGCCAAGGGCGGCTTCGAGCGCGGCGGCGACCTCGTTGAGGTCGGTATCGGCGCACCAGATGGTGTGGCCCTCCTCACTGCTTTCGACATCCTCGGCGCCGGCCTCGATCGCGGCCAGCATCACCGCGTCCTCGTCGCCCGCATCCGCCGGATAGGTGATCTCGCCCTTGCGGTCGAACATGAAGCCGACCGAGCCGGTCTCGCCGAGATTGCCGCCGTTCTTGGTGAAGGTCGAGCGCACGTTGGAGGCGGTGCGGTTCTTGTTGTCGGTCATCGCCTCGACGATCACCGCGACGCCGCCCGGGCCATAGCCCTCGTAGCGGATTTCATCGTAATCCTCGGCGTCGCCGCCCATCGCCTTCTTGATGGCGCGGTCGATCACGTCCTTGGGCACCGATTGCGACTTGGCCTCCTTGACGGCGAGGCGCAGGCGCGGGTTCTTGTCGGGGTCGGGATCGCCCATCTTCGCCGCCACGGTGATCTCCTTGGCGAGCTTGGAAAACAGCTTGGAGCGCGCCGCGTCCTGGCGCCCCTTGCGGTGCTGGATGTTTGCCCATTTTGAATGGCCGGCCATTTGGCTCCCTCGAGATCTCTGCTGCGTGCCGCGTCTCTATAGGCGAAGCCCGTGGCCGGGTTCAATCCCCCGTCGATTGCTCCTCTGGAATTTCATTGCCTTGTTAACGAAATCATGCCTTACTGGCCTTGGAGCCTGAAAATCCCTACCGTGGCAGCATGAGAGCCGCGACAGCAGGCCGATATCTGGGAGGATAAAACCATGAAATTCAGAAAACTCGTGACAGCGGCGCTGACCGCCGCCGGCGTGATGATCGCCGGGATGGCCAGCGCCGAATGGGCGCCGAAAGGCACATTGAGCCTGCAGATCGGCTTTGGCGCCGGCGGCTCGACCGATACCATCGGGCGCGTCGTCGCCAAGGTGATGCAGGAGCAGACCGGCTGGACCGTGATCGCCGAGAACAAGCCCGGCGGCGGCGGTGTGGCGATGTTCACCGGCATTGCCAACCGGCCCGCCGATGGCTCGGTGATCGGGCTCGGCGTCAACATGCCGTTGCTGGTCAACCTGGTGAACCGGCCCGAAAAGCTGAAATTCACCCTCGACAGCTTTGATTATCTCGGCACCGCCGCGCGCGCCCAGTTGGCGATGATCGCGCGCAAGGATGCGCCGTTTGACGATGTCGCCGGGCTGATCGACTATGCCAAGGCCAATAACGGCGCGCCGCTGGCCTTTGACGCCAAGCCGCAGGAGCTGGCGATGCGTTTCGTCGCCCAGAAGGCCGGTATCGATTTCCAGTTCCTGTCGACCAAGGGCGGCGCCGAGAACGTCAAGCTGATCCTCGGCGGCCAGGCGATTGCCGGGTTCGAGGCGGGCGAACATATCACCTTCCTCGAGGCCGGTGAGCTGAAGATGATCGCGTCGATGAACGACACGCGCCACAACTATGCGCCCGACACGCCGACGCTGATCGAACAGGGCTATGATATCTATGTCGATCCGGTGTTCTTCTTCGCCACCACCAAGGGCACGCCGGACGACGCCCGCGAGGCCCTGATCGCGGCGCTGGCGGCGGCGCTCGACAGTGACGAGGTCAAGAGTGCGGTGCTGAATTCGCTGAAATCGCCGATCGTCAATCTCGGGCCCGACGGCGCCGAGGAGATGATGCGCAAGGGGCTGGTCAATGTCGGCGCGCTGTTTGCCGAATAGCGTGGGGCGCGATGAAGCACACGCATCGGCAGGGCGGCGCGCGCCATGGTGACTGACCGGATCCTCGGGCTGGTCGTCGTGGCGTTTGCCCTGCTGCTCTATCTGGTGATCGTGCCGTGGCAGGTGGAAACGGTCGAGTATGGCTGGCTGAAGCCGCGCACCCTGCCCCGGATCGTGGCGGTTGTGCTCGGGCTTTGCGGCGTGGCGCTGATGCTGCGCCCCTCGGGCGATGCCAGCCCGGGCCTGTTGCATTGGAGCCGCGCGGCGCTGTTCGCCGCGGTGTTGGTGGCCGGGCTGTGGGGCATGCGCCTGGTCGGGTTCGTCTATGTAGCACCAGTGATGGCGCTGGCGCTGATGTGGCTGGCGCATGAGCGGCGCTGGCTCTGGCTGGGGCTGGGCGCGGTCGCGATGCCGGTGTTGATCTGGGTCGTGGTGGCGCTGTTGCTGGGGCGGCCGCTGCCATGAAAGCGGGGGCGCGCAGATGCCGGAGCTGAGCATTGTCATGGCCGGGCTCGGCGATGCGGTCACGCCGATCAACCTCTTGTTCGTGCTGTTCGGCGTGATGATCGGGCAGTTCGTCGGCGCGGTGCCGGGCATTGGCCCGGTGATGGCGATGGCGATCGCGATTCCCTTTACCTTCGGCATGGCGCCGCTCACCGGCATCGGCTTTCTAGTCGGGGTCAACAAGGGCGGGCTGGTCGGCGGCGCGATTCCGGCGGTGCTGCTCAACACGCCGGGCACGCCCGACGCAGCGGCGACCGCGCTCGACGGCTATCCGCTGGCGCAGCAGGGCAAGCCGCTGAAGGCCACCAAGATGGCGCTGTTTTCCTCGATCACCGGCGACACGTTCAGCGATATCGTGCTGATCACGGTTTCGGCGCCACTGGCCATCCTGGCGCTGAAAATGGGGCCGGTCGAGGTGCTGGGGCTGATGCTGCTGGCCTTCGCGGTGATCGCCGGGCTGATGGGCAGATCGCTGATCAAGGGGGTGATTGCGATTTCTCTGGGCCTTCTGGCGGCGATGGTGGGCACCGATCCGGAACATGCCACGCCGCGCTTCTTCTTCGAGCAATACGAGCTTTATGACGGGCTGCCGCTGGCCTCGGTCGCCATCGGCATGCTGGCGATTTCGGAATTGCTGCGCCGGCTCAGCGAAACCAGCGGCAACCTGCGCGCCGCCGTCACCCTGCCGCGCAACCAGCCCCGGGCCGACCGTTCGGTGAGCTGGGCGGAATACTGGGGCTGCCGCTTTACCATGCTGCGCGGCGCCGTGATCGGCACCATCCTCGGCGCCCTGCCCGGCATCGGCTCGACCGCCGCCGCCTTCATGTCCTATGCCAGCGCGCGCAGCGCCTCGGACGATCCCAAATCCTTCGGCAAGGGCAATCTGCACGGCATCGCGGCGGCGGAATCGGCCAATTCCTCGGTCATGGGCGCCAACATGATCCCGCTCCTGACCCTCGGCATCCCCGGCTCGGTCAGCGCCGCGCTGATCATCTCGGCCTTCATGATCCACGGGGTGCAGCCGGGGCCGTTCCTGTTCGAACAGCAGGGCCGGCTGATCTACGGGCTGTTCGGCACCATGATCCTGGCCAACCTGATGAACCTCTGGGTCGGGCAGCTCGGCTTGCGGCTCTGGGTCAAGGTGGTTTCGGCGCCCGAGCCGTTCATCTTCTCGACCGCGCTGCTGATGTGTTTCGTCGGCGTGTCGCTGGCCTCGGGCGGGCTGTTCGGCGTCGGCGTGATGCTGGTCTTTGCGGTGCTCGCCTTCGTGATGAGCGCCTTCGGCATATCGGTCGTGGTCTTCATCATCGCCTTCTTCCTCGCACCGCGGCTGGAGGTCTCGCTGTCGCAGACGCTGGCGCTGCTCAATGGCGATCCGACGCAGCTGCTGAACTATCCCTTTGCGCTGTTCCTGATGGCCTTGGCGGTGGTGACGGCGGTGATGCTGGCGCGCCGCCGCGATACCGAGAGCGAGACCCGTTAGAGCGTTTCGTTCGGCATTATGAATGGCGGTATTGCGGACAAACCGACCATTGGCCCTTTAAAATTCAATGTCCGCTAAGCCTCACTCCATCGCGGTGTCAGACCCTTAGTTCACCTCACCTCAAACAGCGTCTCCAGGATCGGGCAGTCTGGCACATCGCCTTGGCTGCACTCCGCCGCCATTCCAACAAGCGCCTTTTCCAACTTCCGCAGGCCTTTGATCTTTTCACGCACAGAAGCCAAATGCCCTACAGTCAAGCCATGCACCTCGCCACAT
>CBDUGF010000073.1:0-18002 GCA_965366835.1 uncultured Rhodobacterales bacterium | reverse complement strand
CCCGGACCCCCCGGGATATTTTCGGCAAGATGAAGGGGTCAGTCGGCGCTCCAGTGGACCGGCACGCCGGGATCGAAGACGGTAACGGGGCCGTCGTCGGAGTGGATTTTTTCGGCGAACTGAACGGGCTGATCGGATCTGGTGAGGGTGAGCTTGGTGTCGTTGGGCTTGAGGCCGTAGAAAGCCGGGCCGTTGAAACTGGCGAAGGCTTCGAGATGCTCGAGCGCGGCTTCCTCTTCGAACACATGCGCCAGCAGCGCCATGGTGTTGGGCGCGGTGAAACAGCCCGCACAGCCGCAGGCGTTTTCCTTCAGGGGATCGGTATGCGGGGCGCTGTCGGTGCCGAGGAAGAAGCCGGAATGGCCCGAGGTGGCGGCGCGGCGCAGGGCGAGGCGATGGGATTCGCGCTTGGCCACGGGCAGGCAGTAGTAATGCGGCCTGATGCCGCCGACGAGGATGTGATTGCGATTGATCATCAGGTGGTGGGTGGTGATCGTGGCGCCAAGATCGGACCCGCCGGCGAGCACATAGTCGACGCCCTGGGAGGTGGTGATATGCTCCATTACCACCCGGAGCCCCGGCGTGGCGCGGCGGATCGGATCGAGCACCCGCTCGATGAACACCGCTTCGCGGTCGAAGATGTCGACCTCCGGGTCGGTGACTTCGCCATGAACGCAGAGCGGGCAGCCGATTTCGGCCATTTTCTCCAGCACCGGGCGGACGCGGTCGAAATCGGCGACGCCGGAGGCGGAATTGGTGGTGGCGCCGGCCGGGTAGAGCTTGACCGCGGTGACGAGGCCCGCGGCATGGGCGGCGGCGAGATCGGCCGGGTCGGTGTCTTCGGTGAGATAGAGCGTCATCAAGGGCGTGAAATCGGCGCCCTCGGGCAGGGCGGCGAGGATCCGCGCGCGATAGCTTTGGGCATCTTGCGAGGTGACCACCGGGGGCACCAGATTGGGCATGATGATGGCGCGGGCGAAATGGCGCGTGGTTTCGGGCAGCACGGCGCGCAGCATGGCGCCATCGCGCAGATGCAGGTGCCAATCGTCGGGGCGGCGTATGGTGAGCGTTGTCATGCCCCGCGATTACCGCAAAGCCGCGGCGCTTTCCAGCCCGCTCAGGCGCGCGCTTGGGGAATCTGGATGTTGCCGTCCTTGGCTTCGCGTTCGAGCTGGGTCAGGCGGCGGGCGAAACGCGGCGCCTTCTTCAGCCGTGCCAGCACGTTGCGGCAGACCATGGTGGCGAGCCACGGACGGTCCTTACGGTCGATCGCGGCCAGAAGCCCGCGCAGGTAGGGCGGATAGTCGCGCCGGGCGCGCATCAGCCGGGCAAAGCCGAGCGTATCGAGCTTGCCGGAGCCGGCCTTGGTGAGAAGCGGCAGCAGGCAGCCCATCTCGATCAGTTCGCTCTGGATCGACGAGCCCATGTAGCGCAGGCGGAACTTCTGCACGTTGGTGCGGGTGAAGAGCGCCGCATGCATGGCGTCGAGCTCGACCTGGGGGTCATAGATCACAAACGCCTGTTCGGCGGCATCGAGCATGTCGGGGGCATAGCCGTAGCGATCGGAAAACGAGGTGCGGCGCATATGGGTGAAGCGTTCGTCCCATTCGGTGATGCGCGGATCCAGCGTGGCTTGCGGCTGGATCGCCAGCACGGTGGCGCCGGGGGAGGCGACGGAGAAGGCGGCGGCGGCGTAACCGCAGGGACCGGCGCCGTAGAAGATGACCCGGTCGAATTCCTCGAAGAAGCCATCGTCGATCAGCGCGTCGAAATAGCCATAGACATCGCGGTTGCGGAACCAGGTATCGCCATCCGACATAAGGGTGAGGCTGGACCAGCCATGGCTGCGCACCAGCTCCCAGCCCAGCGGCTGGGCGCTGTCGGAGAGGGCGCGGATGCCCTGGATGGTCTCGAAGCTGACCAGAAGCGTGGAGCCGTCATCGACGAAGGCGGCGAGATGGCCACGCCCGAGCGGCTGAAAATGGCCACGCGCCTCGGCGATATCGGCCATCCGGGTGAGCCATTCGGCCTTGTCGAGCCCGGCAAGGGACTGATCAAGCGTGTTGGGCGTGTCCTGCATCACGGTTTGCCTCGCATTGCGGCCCGTTTGAACGCCGGGCGCGCTTTGTTTTGCCAAGGTGATAGGCGGCAAATCGGGCGAAATTACGGAAAATACATGGGGTTTTCGCGCAGGACAGCCGTCAGCTGCGCGATTTTCCGCGCAATGCCTGCCGGGTGAGAAAGCGCGCGGCCTGCTGTGACACCGGGCGCGAGGGCGGGGTTTGCAGCAGGCGGCCATAGAGCGCGCGGAACGGTTCGAGCTCGAGCAGTTCGAGGAAGCGGGACTGGCGCCAGGCGACGGCGGCGCGGTGCAGCGCATCAAGCGCCGGATCGGCGCGCAGGGCGGCGAGAATTTCGGCGCGCGGGCCGGCGAGGGCGGCGATGGAGCGGTCTTCCTCGATCATGTAGTTGCGCTCGACCCAGTAATCGACATCGAGCATGTGATCGGAATGCACGGCCCGGCCGCGATCGGCCTTGAGCACGAAATTCTCCATGCTGCCAAGGGGATAGTGATTGAGCTGCGCAAGGCCGTAATTGGGCTGGCCATAGGGCGAGAAGATCCGGCCCCTGGCGAATTTGGCTTCGAGCGCGCGGCCCTGGCCATCGAACCAGCGCGCCGCTTTCACGCGTTCGGGATCGGCGGCGCGGGGGCGGTGCACGCCGAGCTTGGCGTAGGTGCCATCATTGCGAAACAGGGTCTTGAACATCGACGCGCGCCAGGGCCAGAACATGATTTCGGGGGCGGCATGAATGAAAGTGTCGAGCACCGGCTCATCGACGTAGCGCGCCAGCCCCATGGAACCGAACAGCCGCCAAGTGAGGGTGATCGCGGTGGCTTCGGGCAGGGCGGCGAGCAGCGCCGGCACGCTGCGATCGCCCACATGGATGTTGATGAACTCGTCGGCATCCAGCGTGATGATCCAATCGGCGGCGGCGACCTCGGGCGCGGCGTCGGCCAGCTTCATCGCGGTGAACTGGATACCGCCCTTGCCATAGGGGCCATCGTTGCGGACATGGCTGAGATGGCCCAGCTCGGCCAGCCGGTCGAGCATCGCATCGGTGCCATCGTCGCAATCGTTGGAGAACACCAGAAAATCGCTGACCCCCGCCGCCATGTGATGGGCGAGCCACTCCAGGAGGTAGGCGCCTTCGTTTCGGACGGTGAGAACGGCAAGTATTTTCAACGGCTTACCATGCGCGCCTGAACACGATCACCTTGCGGTAGGACCAGCGGGGATAATAGGTAAGCCCGGCGCGGTGCATCGCCTCGAACACGGCGCGCACGCCCGGCGCACCGATCCATTGCGGGTGCAGCTCGATCACGGCGGCGCGCAGGCCCTCATATTTGAGCGCGGGCAGGATTTCGGCCTCGGCGCCTTCGATGTCGCAGATCAGGATGTCGGGCCCGATCGCGTCGAAGGTCTGGTTGATGTCGCGCACCTCGATCTTTTCGACCGAGACGATGCCTTCGGGCGGGCGGGCGTTGTAATCGAGCGAGGAGGCGAGGAAGTTCTGGCGGCAGTAGAAATCGCGCGGCTCGGCCTTTTCCGGGCCGAGCAGGGCGTTGTGCACGGTGACGTTGGTGATGTTGTTGAGGGCATGAGTGGTGCGGATATAGTCGATCAGCAGCGGGTTGGCCTCGAAGGTGTGGATCTCCTTCACCGGGCGCTGGGCGGCGATCAGCGTGGAGATATAGCCGATGCCGGTGCCCAGCTCGAGCACGGTGTCGCCCTCGCGGGCGATCTTCATCACCGCGTCGGCCTCGAGCCCCTCGTAGCTGCCTTCGCGCAGCGCCTTGCGGGTGCGCCCGCTCACGATCTCGCGCACCTTCGGCATCTTGATGCCGCGTGAGCGGATATAGGGGATTTTCTGTAATTCCGACTGGTCTGTCATCTCTGGCCTGTTGTCTGCGGCGCCATCCATTTCAACTCTCCATGTCGAGCGCGAGCGCGTAGGCGACGCGTTCAACCTCGTTCAGCTTGATCTTCAGGGCCTGCTCGTAAAGCTCCTGAAATTCTTCCATCTGGTGCAGTTCTTCCGCCTTGGCGCGGTGCCATTCGAGGCCGGTCTCATGGTGGCGGCAGAGCGCGTCATCGCCCATCAGGCGATCATATTCGGCCTTGAGCCGGGGCAGGTTGCGCTTGATGGTAATGTCCTTGAAATCGGACCAGTCCATGCGGATCCAGTAGTTCAGCCCGATCGAGCGATCGACATGCAGGGCGCGGCCGCGCTGGCGCTTGATCAGGAAGCTCTCGGCCGAGCGAAGTGCATAATGATTGAGCTGCAACAGGTCGTAACCAATGGACTTTTTCGAGTTCCGCCAGCCTTTCTCCGAGGCTTCGCGGGTCATGTCCTGGCCCGAACCGTTGACCCATTTGACCTGCGATCTGAATGCTTCGTCGAGCTTGTTGGGGCGATGGCAGGAGATCTTCTCATAGGCGCCGATATTGCGGAACATTGTCTTGAAGCCCCAGACCGTGTGCGGCTTGGGGCAGAATTTCGGGGCGCAGGTATCGAACTGGTCGATCACGAAGTCGTCGGCCAGATCGGTGATGCCGTTATGGCCGAAGAGCCGCCATGTCATCGCAACATTGGTGGCATCGGGGGCGGCGGCGAAGAAATCGGCCAGGGTGCCGTTGCCGCAGCGCACATTGATGAATTCGTCGACGTCGATATGGATGATCCACTCGGCGTTCTTTATGACATCTTCCTTGAGCGCCTTGTTGAGCGCGTGTTGCTGGGGCGAATTGCCCTTCCACTTGTCGTTGTTGCGATGCTGGAGCACGCCAAGCTCTTGCAAACGATCAAGGATTTCGGACGTGCCATCGGTGCAATCGTTGGTATAGATCAGGAAGTTATCCACTCCCATGGCGCGGTGATAGGCGACCCATTCGATGATGTAGGGCGCTTCGTTCTTCATGCAGCCGACGATGACATTGCCGGAATTCCCGGGCGGCAGCGGGCGCGGCTGGGCTTCGGAATAGGCGGCGGCGAGCTGGGTTTCGTCGACCATGCCGAGCTTGTTATGCGGGGCAAACGAGCTGTTGCGCAGTTTTTCGTAATTCTGTTGCGCCAAGGGGGGCATGATCGCGCGGGCGGTGTCCGAGAGTCCATTGGAGACCGGCAAAACCTTTTCTTTGGCAGCGGGTTGCGGGCCGTTCTTCATCTCGTCGAGCGCGGCGAGCTTGGCTTTCTTCTCCTGCCGTGTGGCCTTGTCGATGCGCCACATGAAGGCCAGCAGATATTGCGAGGCGCGGTAGCCGTTGCCGGGATCGGCCTCTGTCCAGGCGTCGCCGACGGGGGCGGGTTTGAGGCTTGCGGCGGTGAGCGCGGGGTGAGACTTGACCAGCGCCTTGATCTGCGGCGCGAAGGCCCTGGAAACCTCGCCAAGGCCGCCGGGGGCGATCGGATCGCCGCCGATTTCCAGCTCGGTGAGGAATTTGCGCCAGAGCGGGCGCGGCAGGATGCGTTTGCGGCTCTTGAGCACCGTGAGCAGCAACTCGTTGAGCTGACGCGCGCGGGCGATCCAGCTGGCCGAAGGCTGGCTCGGGGCGGCCTCGGGCTCGGCGCGGCCGAAGTTCTCCGTGATACCGAAGGCCTCTTGCAACTCGTCGATCACCTCGGCGCCGTAGAAGCGGGCTTCATTATAGGCGCGCAGGGTGAGGGAACCTTGGCCGAAAGTGCCTTCCCAATGGCTGACAAGGCGTTGATAATCCAGCCAGAAAGGCGGTGCCTGGGTTTCGAGAAACTGACCGGCCTGGGGGTCGATCTTGTGGGCGTCGAGGAGGGCGTCGTCCCACCAGTCGGCGCTGCCCGCCATCTCGAGCTCGAGATCGAGCGGTGCGGCGCGGCCTTCCATCACCTGGGCGCCGTAGTGGCGCGCGAGCAGGCGGCCCGGTTCGTCGATATGGGCGAGGATGCGGATATCGTCGGAAAAGGGAGTGAGCAGCGCCCTGAGCCGTTCCAGCTCGGACGGGCGGGCCAGCGAGCTGCCGAGCTGGGACGCCGAGAGGATCATCAGATCGGGGCTGTGTGCGTCGATCTCACGCTTGAGCCCGGCGGCGACCTCGGCGAGGAGATCGGCCTGGGACTGCGGCGTGATATAGCCGCGGTTGAAGCGCAGCGGGTCGATGTGATCGGGGTCTGTCACCGCCATGTAGAGGCGGGTATGGTTCTTGGCGCCGGGGCTGCGCGGATAGAGCACGCCCTTGGAAATCAGCCCCTCGCGCTTGGCATCGAGCACCTGTTGCAGGCGCTCGGCGCCGACCTGTTCAAGGCCGATATGAACGACGATCCGCATCAGGCGACCGCGCCTTTCACCGGTTTCTCCAACTCGCGATTGACGTTGAGCCGGCCCCACCAGGGCATGTCGCGACCGAGGAAGGCGGCGATTTTCGCGGGCGCCTCGCGGTCGGCGATGTTGTATTCGAGGAAATCATCGGCGCCGGCGAAGACATGGCGCAGGAAGGCATGATGCGCCGCGATCCATTGGGCGCGTTCGAGATTGGTATGGCCGAAACCGCGCGGCAGGCCCGGCACGGTGAGCTTGGGCAGGCGCTCGATGCCCATGTCGGACCATTTCAGCATGCTGAGCGCCTGATCGCGCGGCTCGCGGGCCGAGGCGAGGAAACGCACGCCCGGATGATGCGCGCGCAGGGCGGCGATGATGCCCCAATCGGTTTGTGGCCAGTAGGAGAGATTGCCCTTGGTCATGCCGATTTCGGAAAAGCCATCGAATTCGGCCAGCGTCTCGAGCGGATCGCCGGAGGTGAAATAGCCCTTGTAGATCTGGCCGCCGACATAACGCCCGCGCAGTTTCTTGTTGTCGGTATCGCGCCAGCGGATGCGGTAATCGGCGACCTTGAAGCCGGCTTCCTTGAGGGCGCGCGCCAGCGTGGTGGTGCCCGATTTGGGCAGGCCGAGATTGATCACGATCTGTCGGCTCATGAGGCCAGCCCGAGCTTGACCAGCATGTCTTCCTCGCGGTGGCTGATCTTGGGGGCGGCCTTGAGCTGGGCATACATCTCGGCATAGGCGGGCTGGGCCATCAACGCGTCGCGCTTGGCCTTGTGAAGTTCAACAGCTTCGTCGTGCAGCGCCTTGATTCCCTTGTCGGATTTCAGCTCCTTCAAGGCTCTTTTCAGATCCGGCAGATAGCGCTGAATCGAGGTGTCGAGATAGGCGTCGTCGTTGCGTTCGCGCCAGTAGGTATCATCGAAGGCGCGGTTTTCGCGATTCACATCGCCGCGGTCGTTCTTGACGAGGTAGCTGTCGAGCGAGCGGAGCGCATAATGGTTGAGCGTGGCGAAGTCGCGCGCGCCCTGGGCGGGGAATTTGCGGATGCGGCGCGGATTGGCGGCGATGAGGAAGCGGTGCTGGACCTCGCGCCCCGAACCATCGGTCCAGACCGGGCGTTTGCGGGGGGGCAGGTTCTTGCGGAAAAACGGCCGGTGGGCGCCGAAATATTGCAGCGGAAAGTCGTGACGCATCAGGGACTTGACCTCGATTGCGGTTTCGCCGCACCAGAGGTCGGGATTGTGCGAGCGACTGAATTGCTCGATCACCGGTGCGTCCTCGAAGCGTTCAACATCGCCATTCGAGAAGAACTGGAAGGTGATCGAGATAGCTTGCGGATTGCCGCAGGCCTCGATCAGGGCCGGGATGGTATGATCGCCGGTATGGATGTTGAGGAATTCATCGACATCGGCGACCCAGACCCAGTCGGCCTGGCTCACGATCTCCTGGCCCGCGGCGTCTTTCAGCGCCTCCATCTGGTAGTTGCGCCCCTCGGCCGGGTTGGGCAGGTGCCGGACCAGCCCGCGCGCGGCGAGGGCATCGAGCAGCCGGTCGGTGCCATCATCGCAGTCGTTGGAATAGAAGAGATGATCGGTGACCCCGATCAGCCGGTTGAAGGCGATCCATTCCAGCAGGAACGGCCCTTCGTTCTTCACGCATGTCACGGCCGTGATCTTCATCACAGCGTCTCCGCCGGTTTGCCGGTCGATACTCGCATTGCTCTGCCCGCCTGACGCTTTCGCCATCTGCTGCCGGTGTTGTACCGTGCTTTTGTTGAGAAAGACTTTCGCATCTGGGGCGGGTGGCGTCAATCTTTGCGCGGGCAATGCCCGGCTTTGCCCCGGGGTGTTGCTTGACGGCGCGGCGGCGGCGTGCAGGACTGTGGCGCAAGGGAGGGCCGCGATGACCGAGATGGCGACAATCGACGATGTGCAGGCGATGCTGGCCGGGCAGAAATATGTCTGCGGGCGGGCGCTGTCGACGGTGGTGTTCCTGGCGCTGAAGCTGGGGCGGCCGCTGTTTCTGGAAGGCGAGGCCGGGGTCGGCAAGACCGAGATCGCCAAGGCGATTGCCGCCGGGCTGGGGCGCAGGCTGATCCGGCTGCAATGTTACGAGGGGCTGGATGCGTCGAGCGCGGTCTATGAATGGAATTTCGCCGAGCAGATGATCGCCATTCGCACCGCCGAGGCGGCCGGCGGGGCGGATCGCGACGTGCTGAAATCCGAGCTGTTCACCGAGGAATACCTGATCGAGCGGCCCCTGCTGCAGGCGATGCGCCCGCAGGATGGCGGCGCGCCGGTGCTGCTGATCGACGAGCTCGACCGCACCGACGAGCCGTTCGAGGCGTTCCTGCTGGAGGCGCTTTCGGATTTTCAGGTGACGATCCCTGAGCTTGGCACGATCAAGGCGCCCGAGCCGCCGATCGTGATCCTGACCAGCAACCGCACCCGGGAGGTGCATGACGCGTTGAAACGGCGCTGTCTCTATCACTGGGTGGATTACCCGGATTTCGAGCGCGAAATCGAGATACTGCACGCGCGTGCGCCGGAGGCCGCCGAAGCGCTGAGCCGGCAGGTGGTGGGCTTTGTGCAGGCGCTCAGGACCGAGGATCTGTTCAAGAAGCCTGGGGTGGCGGAGACCATCGACTGGGCCAAGTGCCTGCTGGCGCTGGATGTGATTGACCTGTCGCCGGAGGTGATTGCCGATACGGTGGGGGCGATCCTGAAGTATCAGGATGATATTCAGAAGTTGCATGGCTCGGAGGCCAAGCGCATTCTGGATGATGTGAAAGCCGCGCTGGAACCGGCGCAATAAGCCGGACCGCAGGCGCGCAAGAGGAAAAAACGAGCGAGGCGAGCCATGTTTGAACTGGAGAGTGATCCGGCCTTCGATTTCACCGATCCGATGATTGCGGCGGCGATCAGCGACAGCATTGCGGCGGGGCCGCCGGGGCTGTTTGCCGATCTGTTGTTTCGCAAGGGTGAAGAGGACGAGGACAGCGAGGCGGACGAGATGTTCGATGCCTGAACTGCCCGCGCTCGATCTGCCCGAGCACCCCCGGCTAGCCCATAACATCACCCATTTCGCGCGCGCGCTGAGGAAGGCGGGGCTGCCGATCGGGCCGGGGCGGGTGATCGACGCGATCCGCGCGGTCGAAGCGGCGGGGTTCAGTGAAAAGCGCGATTTCTACTGGGTGCTGCATGCCTGTTTCGTCAACCGGCCAGAGCATCGCAAGGTGTTCGGACAGGTGTTCCGGCTCTATTGGCGCGATCCGCGCTTCATGGAGCATATGATGGCGATGATGCTGCCCGCGATCCGCGGAGTGCAGGAGGATCGCAAGGCCGATGCCGGTGAGAAACGCGCGGCAGAGGCGCTGCTCGACGGGGCGATGCGCGATCTGCCCGCGCCGCAGGAGGAGGGCGAGGAAGAGACCCGGATCGAGATCGACGCGTCGCGCACCATGTCGCGCGAGGAGAGGCTCAGGAGTCTGGATTTCGAGCAGATGAGCACAAGTGAGATCGCCGAGGCCAAGCGGATGCTGGCGCGCCTCTCGCTGCCGGTGAAGCCGCTGCCGTCGCGGCGGACAAAGGCGGCGCATGTCGGTCATGCGCTGGATTGGCGGCGTACCATGCGCGGCGCGATGCGGCGTGGCGGCGAGCTGCATGCGCTGGAACTGAAGGCGCCGCGGATGCGCTGGCCCAACCTCGTGGTGCTGTGCGACATTTCCGGCTCGATGAGCCAGTATAGCCGCATGGTGCTGCATTTCCTGCATGCGGTGATCAATACCCGCGGCGCGGGCTGGGCCAAGGTGCATGCCTTCACCTTCGGCACGAGGCTGACCAACATCACCCGCCATCTTGCCACCCGCGATGTCGATCAGGCGCTGGCGGCGGCGGGGGCGGAGGCACAGGATTGGGAGGGCGGCACCCGGATCGGCGCGAGCCTGCATGCATTCAATCGCGACTGGTCGCGCCGGGTGATGGGGCAGGGCGCGGTGGTGCTGCTGATTTCTGACGGGCTCGACCGGGACGAGCCCGAGCTGCTGGGGCGCGAGATGGAGCGGCTGCACTTGAGCGCGCGCCGCCTGATCTGGCTCAACCCGCTGCTGAGATGGGACGAATTCGCCCCCAGGGCGCAGGGAATCCGGGCGATGCTGCCGCATGTCGATGCGCTGCGCGCCGGGCATTCGATCGCCACGCTGGAGGAGCTGGCCGGGGCGATCTCACGCGCCGGCGATGTCGGCGAAAAGACCCGGCTGATGCAGATGATGCAGGGTTGAAACTGCGCGCGAATCCGCTCTTGCCGAAAACGTGACGCAACAAGTTGCGCAAGTCATGCGTTGATATGCCGGACGACATCTCATCAGAGACGGAGAATATGACATGACCAAGAGATTCCTGAGATCGACCACAACGGTGGTGACGGCGCTTTCGATGGCGATGCCGCTGCCCGTATTGGCGCAGGGCGAAGGCGGCGGCGGGCTGCCGATCTGTGTGAATGCCGAAGGCAAGCCTTGGGCGGAACTGCCGGTTGGCGAGGCGCCGCAGGCTGCCGCGGCTGGCACCGGCGATGGTGCAGGCCAGGCCATGGCGCAATGTGTCATCCGGGAGAACGGCAAGCCGATCATATTCGAAGGCTTCGTCACCGACGCCGGCGAAGTGGCCGTGACCCGGCGCGCGCTGCTCGCGGCGATGGTGAACATGGGACTGATAAGTGCGGCGGAGGCGCAGCCCGCGCCGCCCGCCGACCAGGCGACTGACCAGGCGACTGAGCAGGTGGCTGAGCAGGGGACTGACCAGACAGCACCGTCGACGCCGGAACCGGTTGTCGAGGCGGCGGAACCCGATGCCGAGCCGGAAGAACGTCAGGAAACGGCAGCGCAGACGCCCGAGCCGGAACCCGAAACCAAGCCCAAAAACGATGCCGAGACCGCGACGGTCGATAGCCAGACGGCGGCGCCGATCGTCGAGGGGGCGAGGACCATTGTGGCGGATGACAGCGCCGCCGCCGAGCCTGAACCCAAGCCCAAAAAGGCCGAGGAGATCGAGGTGCGGCAGGACGACACCGCGGCCAGCACCGAGGCCGCCAATACCGCTCCCGAGACCCAAGCCGCCGCGAGCGCCGATGCGACTGCCGCAGCCGATGAGGTCGAGGTCGAGGTCGAGACGGTGACCGAAGCCGACACGCGCAGCAGCGACGAGGATTTTTCCACCGCTGCCAATGCCAAGGCCGGGGCCAAGAAGGACGGATTGAGCAATTTCGAGAAATTCGCCATCGGCGCGATCGGCGCGGTGGCCGTGGGCGCGCTTCTGAGCAACGGCAACAAGGTGGTGTCGAACTCGGGCGACAGGGTCGTGGTGCAGCGCCAGGACGGCGAATATGAGGTGCTCAAGGATGACAACGTGCTGCTGCGCCGCCCGGGAGTCGAGGTCAGGACCGAACGGTTCCGGGATGGCTCGACCCGTGAAACCATGCTGCGCGAGAACGGTGGCAAGGTGATCACGATCAAGGCCGCCAACGGCCAGGTGCTGCGCCGGGTCCGGGTGCGGCCGGACGGCACCCAGGTGGTGCTGTTTGACGACACGCTCGAGGTGGAACCGGTGACGATCAGCGAATTGCCCAGGCCCCGCCGGGCGGCGGCTGCCAGCGGCGATGTCTCGGCGGATGAGCTGCGCCTGGCGCTGGCGGCGAATGATCCGGCGCGTTTCGAGCGGCGCTATTCGCTGCAACAGATCCGCCAGATCCGCGCGGTGCGCGAACTGGTGCCGGAAATCGAGCTGGAGGCGGTCACCTTCGACACCGGATCGGCGGCGATCCGGGCCAGCGAGGCCGAGGAACTGCGCGATCTGGGCGTCGCCATGGCGCGGCTGATCGAGCGGAACCCCTACGAGGTGTTCCTGGTGGAAGGCCATACCGATGCGGTCGGCAGCGCCACCTACAACCTCGCATTGTCGGACCGGCGGGCGGAATCGGTGGCGCTGGCGCTGACCGAGTATTTCGATGTGCCGCCGGAGAACATGGTGGTGCAGGGCTATGGCGAATCGAACCTCAAGATCCGCACGCCCTTTGCCGAGCGGGAAAACCGCCGCGCCACGGTGCGCCGGATCACGCCCTTGCTGCGCACGGCGTCGCTGCAATAGCGCGGGATTTGGCGCAGGAGAGGGGGCAGGGCCAAAGGCTTTGCCCCCCTTTTGGTGGCGCAGCGCCCGCGCCTGCGCTAGAAATCCGAGGCGAGGCCAACCTGCGGACAGGGGGCGAGGGAGAGCGATGCAGCGATTCGACAACATGCCGGAAATCGCGCTGGATTGGGCGCGCGCGGGCCGCAAGGTGGCGCTGGCCACGGTGGTGCAGACCTGGGGCAGCGCGCCGCGCCGGGTGGGCAGTCAACTGGTGATCTCCGAGGATGGCGCCATCGAAGGGTCGGTCTCGGGCGGCTGTGTCGAAGGCGATGTGGTGCTCGAGGCGATCGAGGCGATCGGAGAGGGCGCGCCGCGGGTTCTGGAATATGGTGTCAGCGACGGCGATGCCTTTGCCGTCGGGCTGGCCTGCGGCGGCACCATAAGGGTGATGGTCGAGCCGGTGGGGCCGGTTCTGTCGCTGGCGCTGCTGGAGGAACTGGTGGCGGCGCGGGCGGCGCGCGAGAAGATCGCTGTGGTCTCGCCGGAAGGCGGCGGCGCGCGGTATCTGGCGCGGGACGGCTTCGAGGCGCGGTTTCGCAGGGACGCGTCGGGCTTCGAGGAGGACGGCGCCTTTGTCACCATCCACAACCCGCCGCTGCGGCTGATCATCATCGGTGCGGTGCATATCGCGCAGGCGCTGGTGCCGATGGCGCGGCTGGCGGGGTTTGACCCGCTGCTGATCGACCCGCGCCCGGCCTTTGCCGCGCAGGAGCGGTTTCCCGGCGAGACCATCCTTGACGACTGGCCCGACGAGGGCCTGCGCACGCTCGGGCTGGATGCGCGCACCGCGCTGGTGCTGCTCACGCATGATCCCAAGCTCGACGATCCGGCGCTGCAGGCGGCGCTGCGCTCGCAAGCGTTCTATCTCGGCGCGCTGGGCTCGACCCGGACCCATGCCAAGCGAGTGGAACGGATGAAGGCGGCGGGCTTCTCCGAGGACGATCTGGCCCGGCTGCACGCGCCTGTGGGGCTCGATATCGGGGCGGCGGGCCCGGCCGAGATCGCGGTGTCGATCCTGGCCGAGGTGATCGCGGAATTGAGGCGGCCATGAAATTCGGTGCCATTCCCGTCGGCGAGGCCGAGGGGTCAATCCTGGCGCATTCCGTGCAGGCGGGTGGGAAGCGGCTGCGCAAGGGGCAGGTGCTGGAGCGCGGCCATCTCGAGGCGCTGCGCCGGGCCGGTATGGACAGCATCGTGGTGGCGCGGCTCGAGGCCGACGATCTGCATGAGGATGCCGCGGCGCTGACCGTGGCCCGGGCGCTGATCGCGGGGGCGGGGCCCGAGGTGCGGCTGAGCCGGCCGGGGACCGGGCGGGTCAATGTGATCGCCGAAGGGCCGGGCGTTGTGGTGCTGGACGAGAAACGCCTGCGCGAGGTCAACCGGATCAATCCGATGATCACGGTGGCGACGGTGCCGCCCTATCAGCAGATGGCGACGGGCGGGATGATCGCCACGGTGAAGATCATTTCCTACGGGGTGGCGGGGGCGGATGTGGGCAAGGCGGTGGGGCGCGGGCGCGGCGCGCTGGGCCTGCGCCGCCCCGAGATCGCGCGCGCGACGCTGATCATCACCGAGATTCCGGGCGGTGCCGGCGACAAGGGCCGCGAGGCGATCGCGGCGCGGCTGGCGGCGCTGGAGGTAAACCTCGACGAGGTGATCTGCGTGCCGCACGAGACGGGCGCGCTGCGCGACGCGCTTCGGCGGGCAGGTGGCGAGTTGATCCTGATCCTGACCGGCTCGGCGACCTCGGACATGGCCGATACCGGCCCCGAGGCGGTGCGCGCGGCGGGCGGCAGGATCAAGCGCTTCGGCATGCCGGTGGATCCGGGCAACCTGTTGTTCCTGGGACGGCTCGACAAGCGCCCGGTGATCGGGCTGCCGGGCTGCGCGCGCTCGCCGGCGCTCAATGGCGCCGACTGGGTGCTGAGCCGGGTGGTTTGTGGCATAGAAGTGCGCAACAAGGATATCGCGCGGATGGGGGTTGGCGGGTTGCTCAAGGAAATCCCGACACGGCCGATGCCGCGGCGCGGCAAGACGGAGCGCTGAGGCGGATCGCGCGACGAGCCGGACTTCGGACTGGTTGTGCGCGGAAAAGGCCGGTCCTGCGTCGTCTGATGAAGGTCGGCTTGGAGCCCAAACGTGGTTGATACTTGGGCAGCCTGTCGTGCTTGCCTTGACTAACTCACATGCAATAATGCAATTGGGTTGGCGCCAACAATCATACTATTTCAATGCGTTCTTTGGGGCGGCAATTTGTCGGCGTTCTTCAGAGACCAATTATGCATCTCTCTTAAAAGCGGAATCAGGCTTTGGCCGAAGTCGGTCAAGCTGTATTCGACGTGAGGCGGTATGGTCTGGAAGTCTCTTCGCGCAACAAACCCGATCTCCTGCAGCTCAGTGAGTTGACGCGTCAAAGTGCGGTGCGTGATACGCCCGAGGTTGCGCTGTAGCTGGTTGAACCGGCAGCTTCCTTGGGTGAGCCAGAAAATTATCATGAGCTTCCAGCGTCCCGAAAGGGCCGCGATGAGCGCTTGCAACTCGAGATGCCCCTTGGCCTCACAACCGTTCATAACAGTATCTCCAATGACCGTACTTGTTCGCATGACACTGCCGCAATAGTTAGCTCCCAAGGTGCCGCAAAGCAACGGAGAACAAGATGCCCAAAAAGAAGATCGTAATTGTCGGCGGCGGATATGTCGGCTTTGAAGTTGCCAAAGGGCTTGATGACCACGCGGACGTCACGTTGATCGAACAACGCGAGGCCTTTGTGCAGGTTCCAGCCACGATCCGCGCCCTGGTAGAACCCGCTTTGCTGGACCGGATCATTTATCCTTACGACCGGTTGTTAAGCGTTGGTGAGGTCGTACAAGGACGTGCGATTGCGATCTCTGAAACAGCGGTCACGCTGGACACCGGCGCAACCTATCCGGCCGATTTTGTCGTAATCGCGACGGGTTCGTCTTATACGACCCCTTTCAAACCGGCAGGCGATAGCATTGCGGATTTCCGCAAGGCCCACGCGGATGTGAGTGCGCAAGTCGACAAGGCACAGTCAATTGTAATCGTCGGTGCGGGTCCGGTTGGAACGGAATTGGCTGGCGAGATCGCCGTGGCGCGGCCAGAAAAATCCATCACGCTGATTTCAGCGGATCAAACGCTGTTCCCGATGTATCCGGCAAAGTTGGGCGCGCAACTGGAGCACAAACTCGAAGAGCTTGGCGTCAGCGTCATTCTGGGTCGGCGTGCCAAAGACCTTCTCCATACCGACCGTCCCTATGCGGGATCGGTAACATTGGATGATGGCCGGGTAATTGACGCCGACCTTGTGTTTCCGGTCATCGGGTCCAAACCGCAAACGTCGCTGGTGCAAACCTTGCCGGGAGTGACGCTCGCGTCTGGTGGGCGGGTCAAGACAGACAAGTGGTTGCGCCCTTCGGAATACCCGAATGTTTTTGTTGCCGGCGATGTTGCGGCAGTAGGTGACGGGATGACGATCGTCGCCACCTCCCGACAGAACCCCTGGCTGATCAAAACCCTCAAGAGGGTCGTGGGTGGTTCATCGGTTGAGAGCGGGAAGCCCTACACGCCCTGGAAGAAGGCTCCGATTTTATTACCGCTTGGCCCAAACATCGGAAATAGCTGGCTCTTCGCAACAGTGGGTAGCCGGATCACGCGAATGATGAAGGGAAAGGACCTCTTCATTCCCAAATATCTCAAGGCTTTCGGCTTTTCAAAGGTTGAGCGATAGTCGGCTTTGTCCCGCAAAGCCGCTGCTCACCCCGGCTTGCGGGCGATGAAATCTATGTAGGCGGCGAGGCCATTGCCGCTCTGGGCTTCGCGGGTGTATTCGGCCACCTTGAGGATGTCCCAGCCGGGGAAAGCCTCGTGCAGGGTCTTGGCGGTATACATGTTTTCCACGAAGGGCGGGCCGCCGGTGCCGAGCGCGATCTGTTCCGGCGTGTAGCCGTGCAGCATGATCAGCCCGCCCGGTTTGGTCGCCTTTTTCATCTTGGCAAAGAGCTTGCCACGCTCGACCGGGCCGACGAACTGGATGAACAGCCCGGCGACGAGATCGTATTGCCCTTCGAAATCCTGGGCCAGCACATCGACCTGGCGGTAATCGACGCTCACCCCGCGCTCTTCGGCCAAAGCGCGCGCCTTGGCCAGTGCGGAGGGCGAGAATTCGAGGGCTGTGACATGCAGCCCGTGTTCGGCCATGTAGACCGAATTGCGGCCTTCGCCATCGGCCACCGAGAGCGCCGTATCGCCGGATTTGAGCCAGCTTTCATGCTCGATCAGGAACTGGGCCGGGGCCTTGCCGAACACGTAGTCGGGCGTGGCGAAACGTTCTTCCCACATGGGCGGGCCTTTCATCTGTCGGATACGGGGCCGCAGCAGGCCGCGCGATACGCCCTACATAAGGCGCGGCGGCGGCAGGCCCAAGGGCAAATCCGAAAATGCGCTTCGCCAGGCGGCGGAAAAGAAAACGCCCTGCCGGAGCGACAGGGCGTCTGCGGCGCGGCACTGAGTGCTGCGCGTTATTTCTGCGGCAGCGGAGCGATCATCATGATCATCTGGCGGCCTTCCATCTTCGGCATGTTCTCGATCTTGCCTATCTCGACGACGTCATCGGCCACCCGTTCGAGCAACTCGCGACCGAGGTTCTGGTGCGCCATCTCGCGGCCACGAAACCGCAGCGTGATCTTCACCTTGTCGCCATTGTTGAGGAATTTCACCACATTGCGCATTTTGACTTCGTAATCATGCGTATCGGTATTGGGGCGAAACTTGACCTCCTTGATCTCGATGATCTTCTGCTTCTTGCGCGCTTCGGCTTCGCGCTTTTGCGTCTCGTATTTGAACTTGCCGAAATCCATGATCTTGCAGACCGGCGGCTCGGCGTTGGGCGAGATCTCGACAAGATCGAGCCCGGCCTCTTCGGCGAGTTCCATGGCACGCTCCGGGGTGACGACCCCGTGGTTTTCACCCTCGGCGCCGATCAGGCGGATTTCGGGAGAGCGGATTTTGTCATTGACGCGGGGGCCGGTATCGCGCGTTGGCGGCGCGTTGTGAGGTCTGCGGGCTATGGTATTGTTCCTTCGGTTGTTGGATCGTGTCTCGAGGCCCGAAGGTATCTGTGCTGCGGCTGCACTTCAAGCGGCAAAATTCGCCGGCAATGGCGCGGCCGATGCCGGGAAATGGCTGATGCAGTGGCGTTTTCCCCTTGTGGCTTTCCTCGCGGTCGCGCATCTGGCATGAGTATGAATTGACTCGCCTGGGGGTGAGCCTGAACTGTCAAGAGGACTGTGAAGATGAAGAATTTGCTCTGGGTCATTCTGGCCGCCGTTGTGATCGGCGGGGGATACTATCTCTATTCGGAAAATGCCCGCGAAACCGCGGCAATCGAGGCAGCAGAGGAAGCCGCTGCCAAGAAGGCCGCCGACGAGGCTGAAGCCGCCGCTGCCA
>CBDUGF010000072.1:0-18063 GCA_965366835.1 uncultured Rhodobacterales bacterium | reverse complement strand
ACCTGCAACCTGCCCCTTAGGAGGGGGCTGCTCTATCCAGTTGAGCCACGGGGCCTTGCTGCCTCTCACTACCCTGTCGCAAAGCGGCTGTCAGCCCGAAACAAGTGATTTTTGAGCCATCCTCGTGGAAATGGATGAGCGCCGCATCCTGCCTTCATGTGGCTGCGCGCCACCCAGGCGCGCGTTGATATTTCTTGAACATTTGCCCGGTTCCTTATTATGTATCTACTTATTCAAACTAGGGGTTCCTGCGTGCAGAAAATCATCGCGAAACAGGCGCTTACGAATACCGGTTGGAAAAGCGATGTGGAGATCGGAATCGAAGACGGGCGCATCGCCTATGTCGGCCCCCGGTCAGACGGCCCGGCTCATGCCGTCGATCTGGCGCTGCCGGCGCCGCTGAACCTGCACAGCCATGCGTTCCAGCGCGCCATGTCCGGCCTGACCGAAGCGCGCGGCCCCGACCCGAGCGACAGTTTCTGGACCTGGCGCCGCCTGATGTATCGCTTCCTCGATCAGCTGACCCCGCATCAGGTCGAAGTCATCGCGGCGCAGGTCTTCATGGAGATGCTCGAAGCGGGCTATGCCGGCGTCGCCGAGTTCCACTACCTGCACCATGATCGCGGCGGCGCGACCTATGCCAACCTGGCCGAATTGTCCGAGCGGATCGTCTCGGCGGCAACCGATGTGGGCATCGGCCTGACCCTGCTGCCGGTGCTCTATCAGTTCGGCGGCTGCGACAAACGCCCGCTTGCCGGCGGACAACAACGGTTCGGCAACGACCCCGACCAGTTCGCACGGCTGCACGAGGGCGCCGCCAAAGCGGTGAAAGCCGGGCCGGCGGATTTCAACATCGGCGTCGCACCGCATTCGTTGCGGGCGGTCGATCCGACCGGACTGACCCGGGCCATCGCGCTGGCCGGAAACGGCCCCGTTCACATGCACCTGGCCGAGCAGGTCGCCGAGGTCGAAGAGGTTCAGGCCCATCTCAAGGCGCGCCCCACGGAATGGCTGTTGGAAAACCACGGCGTTGAAAGCCGCTGGTGCCTGATCCATTGCACCCAGATGACATCGCGCGAAACCCGCGCTCTGGCCGCCTCCGGCGCGGTGGCCGGGCTGTGCCCGATCACCGAAGCCAATCTCGGTGACGGAATATTCAACGGCACCGAATTCCTCGGCCATGGCGGCTCCATCGGATTTGGCTCGGATTCCAACGTGCACATATCGCTGTTCGAAGAGCTGAAGTCACTGGAATACTCGCAACGGCTCCGCGACAGGAGCCGCGCGGCGCTGGCCACTGCGGGGCGTTCGACCGGCCGGGTCCTGCTGGAAGCGGCCGCAAAAGGCGGCGCCCAGGCGGGCGGGCGCAACAGCGGCGTGATCGCGCCGGGGATGGTGGCCGATATCCTCGGCCTCGCTCTCGACAATGAATGGGGCGCGGGCCGTCAGGGCGACATGGCGCTGGATACATTGGTATTCGGCGGGCACGGACAGCAATGCATTCGTGATCTCTGGAGCGCGGGCCGCCATGTGGTAAAGGAAGGCCGCCATGTCACACGCGCTCGGATTTCCAGCGCGTTCATCGCCACAATGGCCGAGCTGGAGCAAGCGATTTGACAGCAGAGCAACGCCTGTCATGGAAAGAGGTCAGGGATCGGATCCGCGCCCGGATTCTCGATCGCACCTATGGCCCCGGAGACAAGCTCCCGCGTGACGCGGATATCGCCGACCAGCTGGGCTGCGCCCGCTCCACCGTGCATCGTGCGATGCGCGATCTTTCCGATGACGGCCTGGTCGAGCGCAAGCGCAAGGGCGGCACCCATGTGCGCGCCGATCCGGTGACACGGGCCACGCTCGAAATCCCGATCACCCGGCTCGAGGTGGAAGAGCGCGGCAGCCTCTACGGCTATCAGCTGATCGACCAGCGTCTCGCCGAAATTCCGCGCGAGCTGGCCGCAAGGCTCGGGCAATCGGTGCCGCCGGAGATGCTGCGCATCCAGGCGTTGCACCTTGCCGACAATCAGCCGCATATCTTCGAGGACCGTTGGGTCTCGACCGTTACCGCCCCGGAAATCTCCGACGTCGATCTTTCGCGCGAAAGCGCCAATGAATGGCTGGTCCGGAACAAGCCCTATACCCGCTGCGACATGCGGTTCTATGCGATCTCGGCAGATGCCGGGCTGGCCGAGATCCTGCAAACCCAGCCCGGTGCCGCGCTATTCGTGATCGAGCGGGCGACCTGGATCGGGGCCGCGCCGATCACCCTGGTAAAGGCAATCGCTGCTCCGGGCTACGAGCTGCTGACCAGCATCTGATCGCGCGGCCGCCTTGGCCGCCGAGTGAAATGCAGGGGGCAATCGAGGTTGCCGCTTCGCACGTTTTCAGCGCCGGAAACGCCGCCTGACCCTGCAAACCCGGCGCCCGGCTCGCCCGATCAACAGGCCTGGCTTCAGCCCGGCTTGGCCGCCAGTTCCGCCAGAATCTCTTCGCTATGGGCGCCGCGCTCCGGGCCGAGCGATGGCGCCCAATCCGGCCCTCCGGCAAACCGCGGCGCCGGTGCCGCCTGCAACACGCCCCCGGCCTCGCCCCAGGCGCCCCGCGCCGCGTTCATCTCATGCGCCTGCGCCTCTCCCGGCGACAAGACCGGCGCCACACAGGCATCCGTCCCGAGAAACAGGTTGGCCCATGCCTCCCGTGTGCGCCCGGCGAAAATCTCGCTCAGCCGCGCCGTCGCCTTCGGCCAGCTTCCGACTTCATATTGCGCCGCGAAATCCGGATCATCGCCCAGCCCCAGAAGATCGAGGAAAATGGCATAGAATTTCGGCTCGAGGCATTGCACCGACATCCAGCCGCCATCGGCGGTGCGATAGGTCCGGCTCCAATGCGGCCCGTCCAGCATCCCCTGCCCGCGCGCATCGGGAAAGCCGCCGGCCTGGCGCAGCGCCATCAGCAGGTTCATCATATGCGCCGACCCGTCATAGATCGCGGCATCGACCACGGTGCCCTGCCCGGTGGCGCGCGCATTCATGATCCCGGCCAGCATGCCGACGACGAGGTAAAGCGCCCCGCCGCCGATATCGCCCACCAGCGTCGGCGGCGTCACCGGCGCATCGCCGGGGGCCGAGGCATACCAAAGCGCCCCCGAGAGCGAGATGTAATTCAGATCGTGCCCCGCCGCGTGGCTCAGCGGACCATCCTGACCCCAGCCCGTCATCCGGCCAAAGACCAGCCTGCCGTTGATCCGGTGGCAGTCCTGCGGACCGATCCCGAGCTTTTCCATCACGCCGGGGCGGAACCCCTCGATCAACCCGTCGGCGCCCGCCACCAGTTTGCGAAACACCTCGAGATCGCCCGCATCCTTCAGGTCGAGCGCGATCGAGCGTTTGCCGCGGTCGAGCACCGAACGCTCCGGCACGCCCGGCGTCGGGTTGCCACCCTTGCGGTGTACCACGATCACATCGGCGCCCAGATCGGCCAGCGTCATCGCGGCAAACGGCCCCGGCCCCAGCCCCTCGACTTCGATGATGCGAACACCCGACAGCATGGACAAACCCTCCTCAAATGGCACGGGCCGGGAATATCCCCGGCCCGCCCGTCTTCGCAACCTTCATCTCGTTCAGAAGTTCAGCGAGATGTCACGATGCTTTGCGCTGCACGCCGCCATGTAAAGCGCCTGCTCGCGGTTCAACTTGTTCTGCATGCGGATGCCCAGCGTGCCGCGAATGCTTTCGAGATAAGCCTCCAGATCAGGCGTCAGTCCGACCGCCTGCACACGCCAGGCTTTCTGCTTTTCATATTCGGCCAGCGCATCGGCGTAATCCTCGAGCGCCTTCTCGCGCTCAAACCTCTTCGCCCGCATCGAACGCTGCACCTTGCCCAGCGCCGATTTGACCTCGCCGGCGCCCGCCACATCGTCAAACTTGTCCTCCAGCGCGCCCACCGTATCCTCGGCGGCCTCATCGCCTTCAGGCACCGTGCGGATGTAATCGCCCATCGCGATCAGCTCGGGCTCGAGCGCGGCAAAGGCCTCGTTGGCGCTCAGCACAGCCACAACCCTGCTGGCAACATCCCAGGCCTGATCGGCCTGGCGGCGATAGGTCATGCGCGCCTTCTGTTCGGCGGTTGTCAGCTCGGCGAACACCTTGTGGACCTCTTCCCATCGCTCGGGGATCTCCTGGCCGCGCTCCTTGGCCTCGGCGAGAAGCCTCTCGCGCCTGGTTTCCAGGCGCGCGCGCCGCTCGGCCTGGGATTCATCGCGCAGGCGGCCAATGGTGGTGCGCAACTCGTCGGCCTCTTCTTCGAGTTTGCGGATGTCCTTTTCCACGGTCCTGACCTGGATTTGCAGCGGCCGGTATTCTATTGCCGCAGCGTTCACGGCCTTTTCGGCGTCAAATGCCTCGGTCAGGCTGGCCAGCGCCTCTTCGCCGCTTTCGATCCCCTTGGTCAGGTCGCTCTCCAGCTTCTCGGGCAGCACCGACAGGTCCAGCGACTTGGCCTTGGTTATCGCCTCCAACGGTCCGCCGCGCGCGGCAAGGCGTTCGCCGGTGTATTCCTCGATGCAATATTGCAGCTTGGGGTTTCGCGGCGGCGGCGAGGTCTCCGACAGAAAGGAAGCCCGGTTCGGCAGGTAGTTCACCAAGGGCGGATACAGCCCGACAATCGCCAGCGCCGCCAGCTGCAGGCTGATGAAGGCGACAACGCCTTTGTACATCTGCGTCGTCTTCACACTCGAAGGCGCCACCCCGCGCAGATAGAACAGCGCGAAGCCGAATGGCGGGGTCAGGAAACTGGTCTGGATGTTGAGGCCGATCATCACACCCAGCCACACGGCGGTGATGTTGGCGCTCGGATCCATCAGCAGGATCGGCGCCACGATCGGCACGACCACAACGGCGATCTCGATAAAGTCGAGGAAGAAACCGAGCAGGAAGATCACCAGCATCACGATGATGAACTGTGTCCAGAACCCGCCCGGCAGGCTGTTGAGGAATTCCCTCACCAGCTCCTCGCCGCCAAAGGCCCGGAATGCCGCGGTCAGCATCGCCGCGCCCAGCAGGATGATGAAGACCAGAGATGTCGTCTTGGCGGTTTCCAGCATCACCCCCTGCATCGTGTTCTCGATCTTGAGAACCCTGAGTCCGCTCCAGATCAGCGAGATCAGCAGCACAGCGGAGGCCAGCAGGCCGAGCCAGATCCCGAACCAGTCCTCGGCGCTGTCGGCCGATTTCAGGTTCATCTCGTAGGCCGACAGCGCGAACCCCAGAAGGCCCAGCGCAGCCAGCGCCATCAAAGCCGGCAGATAGGTCAGCCGCCCGCGCCCTTCCGACAACCGGTATCCGGCCATTACCAGCGCACCCGCGGCGCCGATGGCCCCGGCCTGGTTCACCGTGGCAATGCCCGAGATGATCGACCCCAGCACCAGGAAGATCAGCGCCAGAGGCGGAATCAGCGTCAGCGCGACCTGGCCCCAGAACGCGCTGTCGAACTTGCCCTCGGTCCGCACCGCCGGCGCCGCCTTGGGGTTGAACATCGCATAGATCAGGATGTAGGCCATGTAGATCAGCACCAGCAGGATGCCGGGAACGAAGGCGCCGAGAAACATCTCGCCGGCGCTGGTCGAGGCCACATCGAATTCCGATGGCATCGAAAGCTCGCCGGTCGCGAGCTTGTGCAGCGATTTGCGCGCGGTGCTGGCCTGGTCGGTCGCGCTGGCCAATTGGTCGGCCAGAATGATCAGAACGATCGACGGCGGGATGATCTGCCCCAGCGTGCCGCTGGCGGCGATCGTGCCGGTGGCCAGGCTCGGCGAGTAGTTGTTGCGCAGCATCGCGGGCAGCGAGATCAGCCCCATCGCCACCACCGTGGCGCCGACGATCCCGGTCGTCGCCGCCAGCAGCGCGCCGACGAACACCACCGAAATGCCCAAGCCCCCCGGCACCGGCCCGAACAGCTGGGCCATGGTCACCAGCAGATCTTCGGCGATCTTCGAGCGTTGCAGCATGATGCCCATGAAGATGAACAGTGGAATCGCGATCAGCGTATCGCGCTCGACCTCCCAATAGACCCCTCGCAGGTTGGTCACCCCGGCACTGAGCCATTGCTGCGGCCCGCCGGAATGGAAATAGGCGTCGGTCGATCCGGCAAACAGGTATCCCGCACCGGCGGCGGCGCCGATGGTGAGGATCGCAGCCCCCGGCAGCGCAAAGGCCACCGGATAGCCAGAGCCAAGCGCGACGGCCATGATCAAGATCAGCAGGGCGAGGAAGTAGAGTTCCATTGTTCCGGGGCCTCTCTCAGTGGCTGACCGGGGCGACCTGACGGTGCCCCGGCTGATCGCGCCAATCGGCGACGGATTCAAGGAAGTAGCTGATGAACTGGATCAGCATGGTAATGGCGAAAATCCCCAGGAACGCCGCCATCTGGTATTTGATGAACATGCCGGTCGCGCCCGACTGGGTGATCTCGAAATTCGCCACCGGGCTGTTGATGATCGATTGCTTGCCGTTGAAGCCGATATAGATGATCACCCATGCCGTCGTCATGCCCAGAAAGATCGTTCCCACGGCGTTGAAGAAGCCGCGCTTGCTCGGGCCGAACCCGGCATAGAGCACATCGACCCGCACATGGCCGTCCTCGAACAGCGTATAGGCCGATGCGAACAGGAACAGCGCGGCATCCCAATAGCGCACCAGATCACCCATCAGCGCCTGTTCATAGGAAAAGCCGAAGCGCGAAACCACGATGGCCAGCTCGGCCGCCACGATCATCAGCGCCAGCCATTGAAAGCCCAACGTGCGGGTGAACAGCGCCAGGATCAGCGCCGCGATCAGCAGCGGAATGTGCACATAGGGCGCAACAAACTGCACCCGACCGAATTCCCTGACCATCTGCACACTGAAAAACGGATCCAGCAAGCTCTCGACCCGCATCACCGCGATCACGGAATCGACAACACCGACCAGAAGCACGGCCCAGAAACAGGCGCGAATTATATAGCAGTTGAATGCGTGAATCTTCATCGCGTCCCAGCGCAAGGCCCGGTACGGCGTCTTCAGGACGAAGCCTGTCGCCAGCAGAAGACACACCAAATAGATCACCAGCGGAATATACCCCTGCGCGCCCGCGCTCCCTGCGAAGAAGTCGAGCAGGCTCGGAACGCCCCAGGCAACATCAAGAATATTGTTGATCAGGAACGCGGCCAGCACGGCCAGCATTCCCCAAGCGAAGAGCCTCACAATCGGTGCTGGATCGCCATCTTTTCGAATTTCCGGTGCCTTCACTGCGGATTTCATGGAGTTCCCCGTCCCTGATGGTGCCGATCGGCACGCCCGTCCCTGATCCGGGCGCCCCTGAATATAGAACGAGCGGGGCCAGAAAGGCAGCCCCGCTCGATTGCTTTCACATGCGGTATCAGGTCAGACCCAGCACGCGGTTCCGCTGGTTGAGGAACGTGCCCTCGAAGGCCGCCAGCGTTCCGCCGATCTCCCTCAGCTTCTCCTGGAAGCCATCGTCGATCTTGGCCGCCAGAGGCGAATGCGCGCGCACGTCTTCAAAGACTTCCGCAGCCGCATCACCAAACGCATCCCAGATGTCGTCGTTGAAGGCACGAACCTGAACGCCGTGATCATTGATCAGCTTGGTCATGTATTCGCCGTTCTTCGCCCAGGCTTCCGAATGCGACAGAAGCTGTTCTTCCTGCGCACAGGTGGTGATGATCGCCCTCTCGGTATCCGAGAGCCCTTCCCACCATTCCTTGTTCATGCCAAGCGCCAGACCACCGCCCGGCTCGTGCATGCCGCCGGTATAGTAGTATTTGGCCGCTTCATAGAACTTCATGAAGTAGTCGTTATAGGCGCCGACCCATTCGGTCGCTTCGATCGCGCCCGACACAAGGTTTTCATAGATCTGGCCGCCCGGAAGCGACACGGTCGATGCGCCCATCTTGGTCAGAACCTGACCGCCAAGGCCCGGGATCCGCATTTTCAGACCCTTGAAGTCGTCGGGGCTGTTCATTTCCTTGTTGAACCAGCCGCCGGCCTGGGTGCCGGTCGAGCCGCACATCACGGCTTTCAGGCCAAACTCGCCCGACAGCTCGTCCCAAAGCTCCTGGCCACCGCCAAACGTGATCCATGCCTGCCATTCTTCGGTCGACATTCCGAACGGCACCGAGGTGAAATAGTTGAACCCGGGGTGCTTGCCGCCCCAGTAGTAATCGGCGGCGATATAGGCCTGGCTGTTGCCGCTGGCCACTTCGTCAAACGAGTCGAATGCGCCGACGCGCTCGCCTGCGGCGAAATACTCGACATTGATCGCGCCGTCCGAGACCGTCGCGATGTTGGCAGCCAGACGCTGTGCCGAAACACCCAGTCCGGGGAAGTCCCGCGGCCAGGTCGACACGATGGTCATCTGCTTGGCATGGCTTGCGGCAATCGCCGGGCTTGCCAGAGCAGCAGCACCGGCCCCAAGCGCGGCGCTCTTGAGAAATTTACGACGTTCCATATAGTTTCCTCCGAGTTGTCGTTTTTTGTTTGTTCGCGGCCAAAGCTAAACCCGGCCTGCGTCACCGCGTCAATTACTAAGCATGTCGCATCGAAATACAAATGGTTTTTCAGCCGATTGGTAACTTTTTCTTACCAATCGCCGCTCCGCATGAAATTTTCACTGTTTTCTAACACGTTTCGCGCTCAGAAATCGGGCAGCCTACGTAACACTACCTATCGCGTATCTTGCTTGAGAAAGCCGATTCGATCCTCAGGATCCATGATGCCCCAACCGATGCCCGGCCGTGGCCGAGCTTGCACCTGTAATGCTCGACGACCGATGCTGGCTCAGGCATCGCCGTGCAGGTGCGGTTCGCCAGCAGGCTTGGCGGCAAAGGCCCATTGCAGCTGGCCCTTGGTTTCCACCGCGCAGTCGCGCAGCGCCCTGAGCCGGTTGAGCGCCTGAAACCGGTCTTCGCCGCTCTCCACCATCAGCCGCAGCACCACCATGCCCGAGCGCCCGCAGCCACCGCGACAATGCACGATCACCCGCCCGCCGCCCCTCAGCGCCTGGCGCGCACTGCGGCTCACCTCGGCCCAGCGCGCCTCGATCTCGGGTCCGGGCGCACCGAAATCCGCCAATGGCAGATGATGCCAGCGGCTGGCCATGGCCTGAATGTCCGAACCGAAATTCTTGCCGCCGACTGCCGCCAGCTCTTCCTCGGTCGTCATCGAGATGACGATGCCGGGCTTCCATTCGTGAAACACCTCGAGATCGCCGCGATAATCGCCGCCCCGTCCGGGCAGCGACGCCAGCGCCAGCGTGCCGCCCGCCACCGGCAGGGCATAGATCACCAGCCCCGACATGCACCCCCCTCGGCCAGCGCCTCCACCCGGTTCAGTCTCGCAAATCTCACATCGCCCTCCCCCGGGCGCAGCGTCTCGGCGCCAAAGCGGCTATAGCCGGCGCGCGCCGAACGTGTCGCAGGCGTTGGGATCGCCGCTGTCATAGCCGGTCGCGAACCAGCGTTGCCGCTGTTCGCTGGTGCCATGGGTGAAGGTATGCGGCTGCGGCACCCGCCCGGCCCTGCGCTGAAGCGTGTCATCGCCGATCTGGCGCGCCGCGTTCAGGGCTTCGTCGAGATCGCCGGGCTCGAGCAATCCGCCCACGGCCCGCGCCCAGACCCCGCTCAGGCAATCGGCCTGCAGCTCCAGCTTCACGGTCAGCGCATTGGCCTCCACCTGGCTGGCCTGCTGGCGCGCCGCGTTGACCTTGGGCAGGATGCCCAGCTCGTTCTGCACATGATGCGCCACCTCATGCGCGATCACATAGGCGGCGGCGAAATCTCCCTTCGCGCCCAGCTGGCGCGCCATCGTGGCGAAGAACTCGGTATCGAGATAAGCCTTGCGATCCGCCGGGCAATAGAACGGCCCCGTCGCGCCGCTGGCCCCGCCGCAAGAGCTGCGCGTCACCCCGCTGTAGAGCACCAGCACCGGCGGGGTATAGCTCTGCCCGAAAGCCTGCGGAAACACATCGCCCCAGACCGTTTCGGTCGTCGCCAGAACCCTGGTCGAAAATTCCGCCGCCTTCTCTTCCTCCGGCGACAAATCGCGCGGCGCGCTCTGCTGTCCGCCGCCTGAAAGCTGCCCATCCAGCAGCGGCGTCACGTCGATGCCGGCGAAATAGCCGATCGCCAGAACCACCAGCAGGCCGATCCCGCCGATCCCGGCGCCGGCCCTGCCGCCCATCCGCCGCCGGTCTTCCACATTGCGGCTGCCGCGCACACCTCGCAATCGCATGACTCATCTCCATTTACCCAGCTACCGGCCCACCCTGACCGATTCTGCGGTCACTTGCCAAGCCTCATCGGCGCGCCCCCGCCGTGCCCTACTGGACGCGCCGCGCGCCCCACCTTAACCTCGCGCCATGAGCAAAGGTTCCGACACCGACCGCAAGGAAAAGGCCGAAACCCGCACCGACTGGGCCGAGGACCGCACCATCATGGCCAATGAACGCACCTTCGCCAGCTGGATCGGCGTCGGCATGGGGGCGCTGGGCATCGCCATCGGGCTCGAGGCCGTGTTCGGCGCCTTCGATCCGACATGGCTCGCCAAGCTGGTGGCCAGCTTCTTCCTCATCGTCGCGCTGGCGATCTTCTGGGCCGCCCGCAGACAGGCAAAAAGCACCTATGAGCGGCTCTCCCAGCACGATGCCGAAGCCCGCCCGACCCGCGATTTCACCGGCATCGTCACCCTGCTCACCGCGGGCGTTGTCGGTATCGGCGCCGTGCTCTGGTGGATCTGAACCCGGCCCGCCCCGATCCGCGCCCAACCCGGTAGACGCGCCGCCCGGCTCGGCATAGGTTGGCGGGCGAACCAACGGATACGAATCCCGAAAGCCTTCGATGAGCGATACGCCCGAGAAAAACTACCAGGTGCTGGCCCGAAAATACCGGCCCGAAACCTTCGCCGATCTCGTCGGCCAGGAGGCGATGGTGCGTACGCTGAAAAACGCGTTCAAGGCCGACCGCATCGCCCAGGCCTTCATCATGACCGGGATCAGGGGCACCGGAAAGACCACCACCGCGCGGATCATCGCCAAGGGCATGAACTGCATCGGCCCCGATGGCACAGGCGGCCCCACGACCGAGCCTTGCGGACAATGCGAACATTGCGTGGCGATCATGGAAGGTCGCCATGTCGATGTGATGGAGATGGACGCCGCCTCGCGCACCGGCATCAACGATATCCGCGAGATCATCGATTCCGTGCATTACCGTGCCGCCTCGGCCCGCTACAAGATCTACATCATCGACGAAGTTCACATGCTGTCGACCCAGGCGTTCAACGGTCTGCTGAAAACGCTGGAAGAGCCGCCCGCCCACGTCAAGTTCATCTTCGCCACCACCGAGATCCGCAAGGTGCCGGTGACGGTGCTGTCGCGTTGCCAGCGGTTCGATCTGCGCCGGATCGAACCCGAGGATCAGATCGCCATGCTGCGCCGCATCGCCGATGCCGAAGGCGCTGCAATCGCCGACGATGCCCTCGCCCTGATCACCCGCGCCGCCGAAGGCTCGGCCCGCGACGCCACGTCGCTGCTGGATCAGGCGATCTCCCATGGCGTCGGCGAAACCTCCGCCGCCGAAGTCCGCGCCATGCTCGGCCTGGCCGACCGTGGCCGCGTGCTCGATCTCTTCGACATGATCCTGAAGGGAGACGCCGCGGGCGCGCTCACCGAGCTTTCGGCGCAATATGCCGATGGCGCCGATCCGCTGGCCGTGCTGCGCGATCTGGCCGAGATCACCCACTGGGTCAGCGTCGTCAAGATCACCCCCGAGGCGGCGGAAGACCCCACCATCTCGTCGGATGAACGCGCCCGGGGTCAGGCCATGGCCGCCGCCCTGCCGATGCGGGTGCTGTCGCGGATGTGGCAGATGCTGCTCAAGGCGCTCGACGAGGTCGCCGAGGCGCCCAACGCCATGATGGCCGCCGAGATGGCCGTGATCCGGCTCACCCATGTCGCCGACCTGCCCACCCCCGAAGAGCTGGTGCGCAGGCTCGCAAGCGAGGCCCCGCCGCCCGCTTCGCCTTCCGGCGGCGCCCCCGCTCCTGGTGGCAACGGCAATAGCGACATGTCCGCCGGCGCCCGCTCTGTTCAGGCTGCCGCATCGCGCCCCGGCCCGTCCGGCGGCCCCTCCGCCGCCCTGGCGCAAGACCCGGACGAGGCGCTGGCCCGCTTCCCGACCTTCGCGCATGTGATCGAGTTGATCCGCGCCAACCGCGACGGCAAGCTCCTGATGGATGTCGAGGCCGATCTGCGCCTGGTCAGCTACCAGCCCGGCCGCATCACCTTCGAGCCATCGCCCACCGCCCCCGCCGACCTCGCCCAGCGCCTCGGCTCCGCGCTTCAGCGTTGGTCGGGCAATCGCTGGGCGGTCTCGGTCGTCTCCGAAGGCGGCGCCCCCTCCATCACCGAGACGCGCAACGCCGAAGCCGACGCGCTCAAGGCCGACGCGCTCGATCATCCGATGGTGAAAGCCGTGTTTGCCGCCTTCCCCAAGGCCGAGATCAAGCATATCCGCTCCGCCGCCGATCTCGCCGCCGAGGCTGAGGTGGAGGCACTGCAAGAGGTCGAAGACGAGTGGGATCCTTTCGAGGGCGAGTGAGGTGAACATCAGCGCGGAAAGTCGGCATTGAGCCCGAAGCGGGCCTGTAGCGATATTTCTAATTCAGGGCTACGGTCGACCCACCGGTAAATGTGTGGGGACCAAAATGAAAGTTGACGGCGGCTGCCACTGTGGCCTCATTCGGTATGAGGCGGAAATCGAAGCCGAGCGAGTGATCGTCTGTCACTGCACGGACTGTCAGACATTATCCGGCTCATCTTTTCGTATTGTTGTACAAACCATTCCGGGGAAGTTCTGGCTCCTTAAAGGTGAGCCCAAAATTTACACGAAGATTGCAGAAAGTGGCGCGGGGCGCGAACAGGGATTCTGCCCGGAATGCGGCACACCAATCTTCTCGCGTCCGGTTGGCGATTGCGCTCCGGCATTGAGTTTGCGGGTAGGGACACTAACGCAACGCAACGAGTTGATCCCGAGTGATCAATACTGGTCCCGCTCATCCCAAAATTGGTTAGCGGGGCTGGAAAGTATCCATGCATGGGAGACTCAGCCAGTCTTCCGTGCTGATGGTGCATTCGATGAATGATCCGAACAAACAACGGCGTGCGACAAACTTCCGCTTCGTCGGCAACGTGGACATTCCATTTGCCAAATCCCTCCCCAGCCGCCACTCTCCCCGCCACCATTCCGCGCGGGATACCCCAGATGCACACCACCCCCCTCCACCCCGATTTCGGCCTGATCGTCCATGATGTCGACCTGCGCGGCGTCACCGAAACCCATCTCTTCCCCGAGATCCGCGCCGCGTTCGAAACCCACTCCGCCCTGCTGTTCCCCACCCAGCAGATGGACGACGCAACCCATCTCCGCCTCGCCCGTCTGTTCGGCCCGCTGGAAAACCGCGATGCCATGGCCGCCGGGCGCAACCTGCCTTTCGAAATCCCCGCCGTCTCCAACGAGACGGAATCCGGCGTCACCGCCGCCACCGACCTGCACACCCTCAATCTCCAGGCCAACATGCTCTGGCACACCGACAGCACCTTCCTGCCCACGCCAGCGCTGATCAACATCCTCACCGCCCGCGTGCTGCCCCAATCCGGCGGCGGCGAGACCGAGCTGGCCAGCACCCGCACCGGCTGGGCCTCCATGCCCGCCGCCCTCAAGGCGAAACTGCAAGACGCCATCATCTGGCACCGGCTCAGCCATTCCCGCGCCCGCATCTCGCCCGAACTGGGCCGCCTGCCCGAGATGAACAAATGGCCCGACCGCCCCTGGCGCGCGATCTGGCCCAATCCGGTCACCGGCGAGGAAGCGCTGTTCATCGCGTCGCACAGCTTTGCCATCGAGGGTCTCGGCCTCGCCGAAGGCCAGGAGATCATCGACGCCGCCATCGCCCATTGCACCATACCCGAGCGCATCTACACCCATCGCTGGCAGGTCGGCGACGTGCTGCTCTGGGACGAACGCGCCTGCCTGCACCGCGGCCGCCCCTGGAATTACGACGAGCCGCGCACCCTCAAATCGATCTGCTGCTCGGTGACGGAGGCGGATGGCCTCGCAGCGGTGCGTCTGGTATGAAACGCCTCGCCGCTCTTCTCTTCCTCCTGCCCACAGCCGCCCTCGCCGAGGTCTGCGACAAGCAGCGCCCGAACTGGGATCCCGCCCTCGGCCCCGCCACCGGGCTCGACGAGCTGGTGTTCCTGTTCACCTCGCTGCCGGGCCTCGGCATCCTCGGCGCCCTCACCCTCGCCGCGCTCACCGGCCAGAAGCGCTATTTCGCCATCACCGCGCTCTTCTCTACCCTAGTCGGCGCCGCCCTGTCGCTCCCGCCCGACGATCTCACCCTTGCCGCCATCGCCGAAGGCTGCGTCGGTCCGCAAACCCTCCCCATCGCCACCTGCGCCGCCATCGCCGCGCTGTCGCTGATGTTTCTCGCCCTGCTCTGGTTGCGCGGGCGCCCCGCCACACGTATCTAGACGTCAACACCGCCATCCAAACGGAGATACGAGATGTTCAAGGGATTGGGGTCCATGGGCGACATGGCCAAGATGATGAAAGCCGCCGGCGAAATGAAGAACAAGATGGAGCAGCTGCAGGAAGACATGCACTCCATCATGGTCACCGGCGAAAGCGGCGCCGGGCTGGTCAAGGCCAGCTGCACCGCCAAGGGCGAACTCAAGACGCTCGATATCGACCCCTCGATCTTCAACGCGGACGAAAAGGAAGTGGTCGAAGACCTGATCCTCGCCGCGATCAAGGACGCCCAGACCAAGGCCTCAGAACGCGCCCAGTCCGAAATGCGCAAGATCACCGAGGAAATGGGCCTGCCCGCCGACATGAAGCTTCCCTTCTGATCCCTTCCTCTGACCGGAAGTATCCCGGGGAGTGTGAGGGGCTGGCCCCTCACTCCCACCGCCCGCCAAAAGCCCGCAAGGCCCCGAAATGAGTTCCACCCGCGACATCGACGCCCTGATCGAGATGATGGCCCGGCTCCCCGGCCTCGGCCCGCGCTCGGCCCGGCGCGCGGTGCTGCATCTCATCCGCAAACGCGCGGTGCTGCTGCATCCCCTGGCCGACCTGATGCAAACCGTCGCCGTCAATGCCCGCGAATGTCTCAATTGCGGCAATGTCGGCACCGCCGATGTCTGCGATATCTGCACCTCCAACAAGCGCGGCAATGGCGAGCTTTGCGTGGTCGAGGACGTGGCCGATCTCTGGGCGATGGAGCGCACCGGCGCCTTCAAGGGGCGCTATCATGTGCTCGGCGGCACGCTCTCGGCCCTCGATGCCATCGGCCCCGAGGATCTGCGCATCCCGAAACTGCTCGATCGCGTCGCGGCGGAAGAAATCAGTGAAGTGATCCTCGCCCTCAATGCCACGGTCGATGGCCAGACCACCGCGCATTACATCGCCGATCAGCTCGGCGGCGCGGTCGAGATCACATCGCTGGCCCAGGGCGTGCCGATCGGCGGCGAACTCGACTATCTCGACGATGGCACCATCTCGGCCGCCTTCAAGGCCCGCAAGAAGGTCTGACGGTGCACTCTGGCGCGCCGCGCCCGCAGGGTGCGGTTTGACCGCACCATCCCCCGCTCAACTCAGCCGCAACAGCTTCGCCTCGTGCCGGCGCAAACACATCCGCGCGGTCGCGCCATGGCTGCCCGCCGGATCGCGCAGTTCGGGAAACAGCGTGAACAGCTCCTCGCGCGCCGCCGCCTCGACCGCATCGAGCCCGGTCTCGCCGGGAAAGAAGCTCTCGGACGGGGCGCCCTCGGCATAGATGATCTCGTGATCGTCAAACAGGATATGCACGTAGTCCACCATGCCGCCCGGCAGCCGCGCCACCGATCCGCCATTGACCAGATGCTTGGCGCTGACCAGAACCTCCGGCTCGCCGAACAGCATCGCCGCCTCGGCGCCCTCGATCAGCATCCGGTGCTGCGGCGACACCAGCAGCGGGCGGCTGTTGCCCAGAACCCCGGTCTCGAACCGGATCGGCGCCAGCGCACCTTGCGCCGGCACCTCCCGCCGCCCGGCCCAGCGCACCGGCTGCAAGCCATGGTCGCGCGTGATCACCAGATCGCCCGCCCGCAGATCCTCGACCAGCCGCAAGCCCCGGTCGGTGGCGATCCGCGTGCCGGCGGTGAAGCAGATGATCACCGTCTCGATCTCCGAGAAGCTCAGCACCGAGCCATCCTCCAGCGTGGCAGAGCCGCTCAGGCCGCCGCCTGCGCCGGGATCGGCGTTGGTATAGGTGATGTCGTTCCAATGGGTCTGGCCGCGGAAGTCGAGCGTATCGCCCAGGGTTTCGCCGCCTTCGCCGCCGGTGATGGTGGCATTGTTGGCGCCCGCATCGCGCGTCGCGGCGATCAGGAACAGATCGTCACCCTCGCCGCCCTCGGCGCTGTCGCCCGCGCCGGTCCAGATCGTATCATCGCCCAGACCGCCGAAAATCCGGTCATATCCGGCGCCGCCGCTCAGGCTGTCCGCGCCCGCCGCGCCGATCAGCGTATCGTCGCCCGCGCCGCCCTCGATCGCGTCGTCCCCGGCGCCGCCATCCAGCGCATCATCGCCGTCATGGCCAAACAGCGAATCGAGCCCGTCAAAGCCGAAAACCAGATCGTCGCCGCTGCCGCCGTGGAAAATGTCGTCGCCCTGCCCGGCCGATATTTCTGCTGCCACCGTCGCCGCGCGGGCATCGACCGTATCATCCCCCGCGCCAAGGCGAATGGCCTCGATCTCGACGAAATCGACCCTGTTCGCGCCCGCGCTCAGGGTCCCGGCCTCGTCGCCGCTGAAAACCACGTTCACCGGCCCCGAAACCCCGTCCAGCTCGATCGCATCGCCATCGGTTTCGCCGGTTTCGCCGCCGGTCACGCGGTCATGGCCGAAGCCGTCCTCGAACACGAACAGCGCATCGCCGCCACCATCCACCAGCGTGTCATCGCCCGCCCCGCCGACAAGCGTGTCGCGGTCGCTGATGCCGCCGCCGCTGATCGAATCGTTGCCGCTGCCGCCGTCCAGATACGCCGATCCGATCCCGGCATGGATCGTGTCGTTGCCGTCACCGCCAAAAACCCGGTCCGCCCCGCTGCTCGGGAAAAGCTCGTCATCGCCGCTGCCGCCATGGATGGTATCGGCGCCCGACCCGCCGGTGATCACATCATCGCCTGCCTCGCCGTAGATCAGGTTTGCATCCGCCGAGAAACCCGCATGCACCGTGTCATCGCCGGCCCCGGCAAAGACCGTATCGCGCCCCGCCCCGGTCTCGATATAGTCGTCATGCGAGCCGTCGCTGTGATCGTTGTTGTCCACCCGGTCGCCCTCGGGATCGCCGGCATAGGCGGTGTCGATCAAGTTGGCGCCGGCGTCGCCCTCGACCACGAAATTGCCCCCTGCCGCGGGAATCCCCATCGCGATCAGCTGCGCCTGCGCGCTCGCGTCACCCACCGCCACGCCCTTCAGCGTCAGGCTCTCGCCGCCCGGAAAGGTCAGGACCGCATCGCCGCTGCCGTCGCCATTGCTGTCGCTGACGATCACATCTTCCACGGTGACAGGATTGCCGCTGGCATCGCTGAGCCCCGATACATCGAGCCGGTCCTGCGCCGAATAAGTGCCGTCGCCATTGTCGACCGGCGCCGCAAAGCCCGCGACCGCGTCAGCGCCCGAACCATCGCCCAGGATCAGCGTGTCGGCGCCGCCGCCCAGAATGATATGCTCGATCTCGCCGAACCGCGCCGTCGCGACGCCATCGGAAACCGTGCCGGTCTCGGGGTTCACGTGGCGCAGGTCGATGCTCAGATCGTCGCTCACGCCGCCCAGATCCAGCGTTCCCAGCCCGGCCAGCGCCGCAAGAAAGCTGTCGCGCGTCAGCTCGGCGCCCGCAGCCTCAAGCGCGGCGATGGCGACCCGCCCGGTGATATAACCCTCGAACGAGACAAAGCCCTATGCGGCGTTCG